>CAZRTE010000018.1:0-33469 GCA_964602945.1 uncultured Gaiellales bacterium | reverse complement strand
CACGCCGCTGCCGCCGCCGAACTCGGGGGTGGCCTTCACGCCGCTGCCGCCGCCGAACTCGGGGGTGGCCCTCACGCCGCTGCCGCCGCCGGCTTCGGGGGTGGCCTTCACGCCGCTGCCGCCGCCGGTGGAGGGCGTGGCGACCACGCCGCTACCGCCGCCGGTGGAGGGGGCAGCGCGTGACGCGAGCGACGGTGCGGCGCTCGCGCCGGCTGCGGTGATCGCGATCGCGAGCACGGCAGCCTTCTCGCGGAACCCGTGGGCCTCTACGTCGTCGAAGGCCAGAGCGAGCTTCGGCTCGTCGAACCAGAGCGCGATCTCGTCCTCCTCCGTCGAGGCGAGAAGCTGCGAGAGGGTCTCCTCGTCCCAGTCGACCGCGACCGTTGCATGGGCGGTCACGTCGCTGCCGTCCGCCCTCTCGACCCGCTGGAGGTCGAGGAAGAACGTCGCCGGGAACTCGTTCCGCGCTGCCGCCTCGGCGATCTCCGCGCGTGTGACGACGGTGCCGATCGAGCCCGCTCCGGCACGCGCCGGATCGAACGCGACGAGTTGCGCCCGTGTCCGTAGATCCTCCATGGTGCTCCCTTCAGTCCGCTGGCCCTTCATAGGTCCTGACGTGCAGCGCCGCCAGGATCTTCCCACCGCGGATTCTCCGTCACGAGCCCTGCCCGATCCACTCCTCGCCCCCTGCGTACACCTCCTTCTTCCAGAGCGGGATCGACGTCTTCAGCGTCTCGATCGCCTCGCGGCAGGCCTCGAGTGCAGCCGCACGGTGCGGCGCGGAGACGGCGATCACGACGCTCGCCTCGCCGATCTCGACGCGCCCCAGCCGGTGGTCGATCGCGACGGCGCAGAGACCGTGCCGCTTCGTCAGCTCGGCTCCGAGCTCGGCGAGCATGGGCTCGGCCATCTCCTCGAAGGCCTCGTACTCGAGGTGGAGGACGTCGCGGCCACGCGAGCGGCGGCGCACCGTGCCGACGAAGCTCGCGACGGCTCCCGCCTCGGGATCGTCGACCTCGCGCAGCACGGCGGCGACGTCGAGCGGCCCGTCGACGAGCCGGAACGAGCCCCCGCTCACCGGCGGGATGAGCGCCACCTCGTCGCCGTCGGCGAGCTCGTGTCCCGGCTCGACGTACTCGCGGTTGACGGCGTAGAGGAGGCCGGGCGGCTCCTCGCCGAGGCCGAGCGCCGGCCAGACGTCCTCGACGTGTGCGACGTCCTCGAGCTCGAGCCGCGCCGTCCCCGCGCGCTCCCGCAGGCCGGCGAAGAGGCGGACGCTGACTTTCATGTCCACGAGTCTGCCCTACGACCATACTGGGCCGGTGGGCATGTTCTTCCACGACCGGGGAGCACCGCCGCCCGAGCGCCCTGCCGACCCTGCCGTGCGGCGGGCGAACATGCGCCGGATCGGGCCGCTGTTCAAGCCGTACCGGCGGCGGCTCTCCGTCCTGCTCGGGCTGATCGTCGCCACGGCCGCTCTCGGCGTCCTGCCGGCCTTCCTCCTCCGCCGCGTCCTCGTCGCGATCGCAGGCCACGACACGCGCGCCGTCTCCCTCAACGCCGGCGGGATGATCGTCATCGCCGTCGTCTCCGGCGTGCTCGCAGTCGCTCAGACGCTGCTCTCGAACCAGGTCGGCCAGCGCGTCATGCACGACCTGCGTGCCGCCGTCTTCCGCCACCTGCAGCGGTTGTCGCTCGCGTTCTTCACGCGCA
Source organism: uncultured Gaiellales bacterium (assembly GCA_964602945.1). Taxonomy (GTDB): domain Bacteria; phylum Actinomycetota; class Thermoleophilia; order Gaiellales; family Gaiellaceae; genus Palsa-739. The sequence continues at coordinate 31,756 of CAZRTE010000018.1, read as the reverse complement.
CGCGCACCGGAGAGGTGCAGTCGCGGATCTCGAACGACATCGGCGGCGTCCAGAACGTCGTCACGAACACCGCGACGAGCATCGCCTCGAGTCTGACGACGGTCGTGGCGACGATGGTCGGCATGCTGCTCCTGAACTGGGAGCTCGCCGTGTTCGCGTTCGCGCTGATCCCGTTCTTCGCGGTGCTCACGCGCCGCGTCGGCGCCGAGCGGCGGAGGATCGCGAGGACGACGCAGGAGTCGCTCGCCGACATCTCGAGCATCGTCCAGGAGTCCCTCTCGGTCAGCGGGATCCTGCTCGGGAAGACGATGGGGCGCGGCGGCGAGCTCGCCGACCGGTTCGAGACGGAGTCGCAGCGGCTCGCCGACCTCGAGGTACGCCAGCGCATGGCGGGCCGCTGGGTGATGGCCTCGATCCAGACGAGCTTCGCGGTCATGCCGGCGGCCGTCTACTGGCTCGGTGGGACCGTGTTCAGCAACACGATCTCGATCGCGACGATCGTCGCCTTCACCACGTTGCAGACGCGTCTGTTCTTCCCGGTCGGCTCGCTGCTCGGCGTCGGCCTCGACATCCAGACCTCGCTGGCGCTCTTCGACCGGATCTTCGAGTACCTCGACGCGCCGGTCGACATCGCCGAGCGGGAGGACGCGGTGGACACGGCCGAGGCGGGCGACGTCGTCTTCGACTCCGTCTGGTTCCGCTACGGCGACGACGTCTGGACGCTGCAGGACGTGAGCTTCGCGGTGCCCGTCGGGACGACGGCCGCGCTCGTCGGCGAGACCGGCTCGGGGAAGACGACCCTCGGCTATCTCGCCGCCCGGCTCTACGACGTCGATCGCGGCTCGGTGTCGATCGGGGGCGTCGACGTCCGCAACCTGTCGTTCGCCGCGCTCGCCCGTCTCGTGGGAGTCGTCTCGCAGGAGACGTATCTCTTCCACGCCTCGGTCCGCGAGAACCTCCGCTTCGCGAAGCCCGCTGCGAGCGACGACGAGCTCTACGAGGCGGCCGAGGCGGCGCGGATCCACCATGTGATCGCTGCGCTCCCGGACGGCTACGACACGGTCGTCGGCGAGCGCGGGTATCGCTTCTCGGGCGGCGAGAAGCAGCGGATCGCGATCGCGCGGACGATCCTGCGCAACCCGCCGATCCTCGTCCTCGACGAGGCGACCTCGTCGCTCGACACCGGGACCGAGCGGCTGGTGCAGGAAGCGCTCGACCGGCTCGCAGAGGGCCGCACGACGATCGCGATCGCGCACCGGCTCTCGACCGTTCGCGACGCCGAGCAGATCGTCGTCCTCGACCGCGGCCAGGTCGTCGAGCGCGGCCGCCACGAGGACCTGCTCGCCGCCGGCGGGCGCTACGCGGCGCTCGTCCGCCGCGACGCCGAGCTCGAGCCGCCTGCGCTCGTCTGAGCTCCGGCCGACACCGGCTCGAGGCTGCGCAAGCGGACGAGGCCTCTGCCAGACTCGCGCCCGTGCGCGTCGTCTTCGCCTCGATGCCGCTGCCGGGGCACTTCTTCCCGCTCGTGCCGCTGGCACGGGCGTGCGCGGGAGCCGGCCACGAGGTGACCGTGGCCACCGGGCCGGCGCTCGCCCCGCGGGTGGCGGAGCTCGGCTTCGCTCACGTCCCGGTCAGCGCGACGACCGAGTGGGCGGTCGGCGTCGCCCGGGAGCGCTATGCGGATCTGATCGAGCGGCCGGAGCCCCGGACGGACTTCATCTCCGCCTTCTTCTCGTCGCTGATCGCGCCGGCGGTCGCCGCGGAGCTGATCCCGTGGCTGGAGGCCGAGCAGCCGGACCTCGTCGTGCACGAGTTCTACGACGTGGGGGCCGCCGCCGCGGCGGGAGCGGCCGGCGTGCCGTCCGTCTGCCACGGGGTCAACCGGCTGCCGCCGCCGCAGATGCTCGACGACATGGGCTCCCGTCTGGCGGAGGTCTGGACCGCTCACGGCGTCCCGGCGCCGGAGCCGCTCGCCGGGCTCTTCGGCCTCGCCTACCTCGACGTCTGCCCTCCCTCGATGCAGGACGGCGACTCGCTCTTCCTCGCACCCGCCGTGCGGCCTGTACGGCCTGCGCCGTGGAGCCCCGACGATCCGCTCCCGCCTCACCTCGAGTCGCCACGCGTCCGGCCGCGGGTCTACGTCACGCTCGGAACCGTCGTGAACACCGGCGAGCGGGCCGCGCGGGTCTTCGGTGCGGTCGTCGGCGGCCTCGCCGACCTGCCCGTCGAGGCCGTGGTCACCGTCGGGGCGGACGGCGACCCGGCGGCGCTCGAGCCGCTGCCGGCCAACGTGACCGTCGAGAGGTTCCTGCCGCAGGCTCGCCTCCTGGCCCAGGTCGACGCCGTCGTCCACCATTGCGGCGCGGGCACGATGTTCGGCGCCGCCGCGGCCGGCCTCCCCCAGCTCGGGCTGCCGCAGTCGACCGACCAGTTCATCTCCGGCGCACCGGCACTCGCCGCCTCCGGCGCCGGGCTCGTGCTGGGGCCCGAGGAGACGACGCCGGAGCGCGTCGCCACCTCGCTCGAGCGGCTGCTCGCCGGCGCCGACGTGCGGGCCCGGGTCGGCGGCCTCGCCGCAGAGATCGCCCGGATGCCGGAGGCCCCGAGCAGCGTGCGGCTGCTCGAGACGCTCGCAGCCGCCTGAGAAACCGGCGGAAGTACGATCCCGCGCATGGGGGACGGCGAGCGGCGTACCGAGTCCGGGATCGAGGTGAAGCCGGTCTACGGCGCCGCCGACGCTCCCCGCGAGCTCGAGGCGCCCGGCGAGTACCCCTTCACGCGCGGCCCCTACCCGGACATGTACCGCGGCCGGCCGTGGACGATCCGCCAGTACGCGGGCTTCGCCTCGGCGGAGGAGTCGAACGCCCGCTACCGCTATCTGCTCGAGCGCGGCCAGACGGGCCTCTCGATCGCCTTCGACCTCCCGACCCAGCTCGGCTACGACTCCGACGACCGGCGGGCGCTCGGCGAGGTCGGCCGCACCGGCGTCGCGATCGACTCGCTCGCCGACATGGAGATCCTCCTCGCGGGCATCCCGCTCGGCGAGGTCTCCACCTCGATGACGATCAACGCGCCGGCCTCGCTCCTGCTGCTCCTCTACGAGCTCGTCGCCGAGCAGCAGGGTGTAGCCCCGGCGGAGCTGCGCGGCACCGTCCAGAACGACATCCTCAAGGAGTACGTCGCGCGCGGGAACTACATCTTCCCGCCGCGGCCCTCGATGCGCCTGACGACGGACCTGTTCGCGTACTGCGCGGAGCGGATCCCGCGCTGGAACACGATCTCGATCTCCGGCTACCACATCCGCGAGGCCGGCTCGACCGCGGTGCAGGAGCTCGCGTTCACGCTCGCGAACGGCATCGCCTACTGCGAGGCGGCCGTCGAGGCCGGGCTCTCGCCGGACGACTTCGGCGCGCGCCTCTCCTTCTTCTTCAACGCGCACAACGACTTCTTCCAGGAGGTGGCGAAGTTCCGGGCGGCGCGCCGGCTCTGGGCGCGGATCATGCAGGAGCGCTTCGGCGCGACGAACCCACGGGCGCTCGCGCTGCGCTTCCACGCCCAGACCGGCGGCTCGACGCTGACGGCGCAGCAGCCCGAGAACAACGTCGTACGGGTCGCGATCCAGGCGCTCTCGGCCGTCGCCGGCGGCGCGCAGAGCCTGCACACGAACGCCTACGACGAGGCGCTCGCGCTGCCGACGGAGCACGCTGCGCGGATCGCGCTCCGGACGCAGCAGATCCTCGCGGCCGAGGGGGGGACGACCGACACCGCCGACCCGCTCGGCGGCTCCTACTTCATCGAGGCCCTCACCGACGAGCTCGAGGCGCGGGCGTGGGAGCTGATCGGGCGGGTGGACGAGGCGGGCGGCGCCGTCGCCGCGGTCGAGGCCGGTTTCGTCCAGGAGGAGATCGAGCGGGCGGCCTTCGAGTTCCAGCGACGCGTGGAGACGGGGGAGCGGGTCGTCGTGGGCGTCAACGCGTTCACCGAGGAGGAGGCCGAGCGGATCGAGCTGCTGCACATCGACCCGGAGGCGGAGCGGCGCCAGCTCGAGCGGACGGCGCGCGTGCGCTCCGAGCGGAACGCGGACGAGGCCGCGGCCGCGCTGGCGGCGGTGCGCGAGACGGCGCGAGGCGACGGGAACCTGCTGCCGGTGCTGCGCGAGGCGCTGCGGGCGCGTTGCACCGTGGGCGAGATCTGCGAGACGCTGCGCGAGGAGTGGGGGACGTACGACGCCGTGCGGGCGCGGGCGTAGAGCCCCGTCTAGCGGACGCGCAGCCTGTCGTTCGCGGCGACGAGGAGGGCGCTCCCGCCGAAATCGGCGCGCGAGAGCGCGTTCACGCGTGGGATCACGTCCGTCGAGCCGGAGAGCTGGGGAGCGCCGCCGACGATCCGTACGGGGAGCAGCCTGCCGGAGACGAGCCTTCCGTCCGCCCGGAGCGTCACGAGGAGGATCGCGCTCTCGCCGAGAACGCCCTCCGTGTCGAGCGCGCCGCCCGCGGTCGCGAAATTGCCGAGCGAGTAGGCGATCGGGCGGTGGTGGAAGAGCTGGAGCCCGCGCAGGACGTGCGGGCCCGAGGCCACGACGAGGTCGGCGCCGGCGGCCACGAGCGCGTGCGCAACGCGGCGCTCGTCGCCCCGGTTCTCGCCGAGGTAGTACTCGGTACCGCGCGGGACGTGCTGGTGGTCCGTTCCCTCCGCGCCGGCATGGAGCATCGCCACGACGAGGTCCGCGCGTGCGCTCGCGCGCCGCACGAGCGTCTGCGCGGCGGGGAGGTCGAGCAGGCTCTGCGCCCACGGGTAGGGCGCGAAGCCGAGAACCGCCACGCGCAGGCCGTGCGCGCGGAGGATCGTGATCTGCCCCGGCCGGCCGCTCCAGCGCAGACCGTTGCGGGCGAGCGCCTGCAGCGTCTGCTCCTGGCCCGAGGACCCGAAGTCGAAGGCATGGTTGTTCGCGACGTTGAGGTCGTCGAAGCCCGCTCTCCGTAGGAGCCCGGCCGACTGGGCAGGCGACTGGAAGGCGTAGCAGTTCTCGCTGTCGGCGTCGCACTTCGACGTCCCGCCCGCGCCGAGCGTTCCCTCGAGGTTCCCGATCGCGACGTCGGCCCGGCGCAGCGGCCCGCGCACGTGGGCGAAGAGGGTGCTCGGCGCCGTGCCGAGCAGCGCGATGTCCCCAACGAAGGCCATCGTCACCTCGGCGGGAGCAACCGTCGCGGCCGGTGCCGGGCGGGTCGCGCCCGCCGTCGTGACGGGGGCGGACGTGCTGCCGGAGGGCTCCTGGGTGCCGGCCGTTCCGCATCCGGACGCTGCCAGCAGGAGTGCCAGGCCCCCGAGCCACGCCTCCGCACGGCGAGGACGACCGCGCATCCCGCGACGCTACAGGAGGCTCCGGCGCGGCGCCGAACGGGCATACGCTCCACCGGTGCGGATCCTGCTCGTCTCCCAGATGTACCCGGGGCCCGACGCGCCCGACCTCGGCACGTTCGTCGCCGACCTCGAGCGTGCACTGGCGGAGCGCGGCCACGAGCTCGAGCGGGCGGTTCTCGACACGCGCGCCGGCGGCAAGCTCCGCTACCTCACGCTCGCCCGCAGGACGCTCGCCGCGGCGCGTCCCGACGTCGTCTACGCGCACTTCCTCGTTCCGGCGGGCCTCGTCGCCGCGGTCGGCGGCCGGGCGCCGCTCGTCGTCACCGCGCACGGCCGCGACGTCCGCAACATCGGGGCCGTCCCCGGAGTCGCGGCCGCGACCCGCCTCGTCGTCCGCCGCGCAGCGACGGTCGTCTGCGTCTCCGGCTACCTGCGGCGCGAGCTGGAGACGAAGCTGCCGGAGGCGCGCGGGAAGACGGAGGTCGTCTCGAGCGGCGTCGACCGCGAGCGCTTCGTGCCGGCGCCGGCGCCGGACGGCCCGCCGCGCTTCCTCTGCGTCGGCGCCCTCGACGAGCGGAAGAACGTCCTCCGCCTCGCCGACGCGTTCGGCCGGCTCGGCGAGGGGACGCTCGCCTTCGCCGGCGACGGGCCGCTTCGCTCCCGGCTCGAGGGCCGCGACGGCGTCCGCCTGCTCGGTCGCGTCCCCCACGACGCGATCCCCGGCCTGCTCGCCGAGAGCCACGTCCTCGCCCAGCCGAGCCTCGTCGAGCCGCTCGGCCAGGCGCTGCTCGAGGCGATGGCCTGCGGCCGCTCGGTCGTCGCCACGCGCATCGGGGGGCCGCCGGAGTTCGTCGCCGACGGGGCCGGCGTCCTCGTCGACCCGCTCGACGTCGACGCGCTCGCCCACGCCCTCCGCCAGGCGGCCGCCCTGCCCTGTCCGAACGACGCCGCGCGCGAGGCGACCGCGGCCCACGACGTCCGCCGTCAGGCGGAGCGGATCGAGGCGATCCTCAGCCGCGCGGCGGCTGCTGCTCGAGATCGGCGAGCCTGACCTCGACGAGCGGCCGGATCCGCTCCTCGAGCCCGGCCTCCCGGGCGAGCGCGAGCGCCTGCTCCCAGCTCTCCCGCGCCTTCGCCGGATCGACCCCCTGCTTCAGGCGGTTGTCGCCCGTCACGAGCAGCTTCTGGATCCGCTCGCGGGGGTCGCCTGCCACGACGCGACGGTAGTACACGGGCGGCTACCCTGGGGCCGTGATCTCGTTTCTCGCCGTCGTCCAGGTGCTCATCGTCGTGGGGCTGATCTCGCTGATCCTCATGCACTCCGGTCGTGACGCGGGAATGGGCGGCATGGGCTTCACGCCGGCCTCGCAGGGCGGCACGCACATCGTCGAGCGCAATCTCACGCGCGTCACGCTCGTGCTCACGGTGCTGTTCGTCGCGAACAGCATCGCGCTCTTCCGCTACCTCGGCTAGCTGCCGGCACCGGCTTCCGCCGCTCCCGAGGAAGGCAGAAGGCCGCTGTGAAGCGGGACTCCGGCGCTCGCAGCCCGGCCGGCCGGCGGCTCGGGAGCGCGGGGAGTGGGGCCGACGCCAGGACCGGCTATCGCCCTCGAATCCTCGATTTGCACGCACCGTGGCCGTCCCGGTGCCCCGGTCGCTCGGCCGTTCCGTCCCGCTGTACAGAGGGGTGAGACCTTGACTCTGGTAGGGCCGGTCGTTTATTGATACTGAACAGTGAGCGGAGATCGCGACCCACGTCGCCCTGTGGGCTTGATCGGGCTCGGCAACATGGGCACGGCGATCGGTGAGCGCCTGCTCGACTCCGGGTGCGATCTCCGGGTGCACAACCGGAGCCCTGGCAAGGCCGAGCCGTTGCAGGCACGCGGTGCGACCGTGGCCGAGACGGCGGGCGATCTCGCCGCGGCCGTCGACATCGTGCTCACGTCGCTCGCCGACGACGACGCGCTCGAGTCCGTCGCGGCCGCCGTCGCGGCCGGCGCGCGCCCGGGCACCGTCCTCGTCGACTTGAGCACCGTCTCGCCGGCGGCCTCGGCGCGGGTCGCCGCTGTGGCGCGGCAGGCCTCGCTGCCCTACCTGCGCGCGCCGGTGAGCGGCAATCCCGCCGTCGTCCGCGCCGGGAACCTGACCTTCATCGTCTCCGGCCCGCAGGAGGCGCTCGAGCCGGCCAGGCCGGTCCTGCTCTCGATCGGGCGGGCGGTCCACGAGGTCGGCGAGGAAGAGCAGGCCCGCATCGTGAAGCTCGCGATCAATCTCGTCCTCGGCGGCCTGGCGGAGCTGATGGCGGAGGCGCTCGTGCTCGCCGAGGCGTCCGGGGTATCCCGTGCCGCGCTGCTCGAGACGATGGGCGACTCGGCCGCCGGCGCGCCGTTCGTCAAGTACAAGACGGAGCCCCTGCTGCGCGACGACTACTCGGCCACGTTCACGACCAGCCTGGCGGAGAAGGATTTCGATCTCGTCCTCGAGGCCGCCCGGTCCGCGGGCGTCCGGCTGCCGCTCGCCGCGGAGGTGAAGACGCTCCTCCGGTCGGCGATCGAGGCGGGGTACGGCGACGACGACTTCATGGCGCTCTTCCCGTACCTGCGGAACCTGTCGACCGAGGGGGTGCTGCGCTGATGCCGCGAAGCAGGACGATCGGATCGCCCGACGCCACGCGGGCGGTGGACTGGGAGCAGCGCGTCGACTTTCCGCGGCTCCGCGCGGACCGTCTCGCGCGGGCGAAGGCGGCTCTCGAGGCGTCCGACCTCGGAGCGCTGCTCCTCTTCGACCCGAACAACATCCGCTACGTCACGAGCACGCACATCGGGGAGTGGGCGCGGGACAAGAACGCCCGCTTCGTGCTGCTGCCGCGCGGGGCCGATCCCATCCTCTGGGACTTCGGCTCGGCGGCACGGCACCACCAGCTCTTCGCGCCCTGGTTGCCGCCCGAGAACTTCCGCGCCGGCGTCGCGCCGATGCGCGGCGCGATGCCCGTGGAGACCGGCATCCCCGACCGGCTCGGCGAGCGGATCGCGCACGAGCTGCGCGAGCACGGTCTCGCCGGTGAGCCGCTCGGGATCGACATGACGGACATGCTCACCGTCGCGGCGCTCGGACGCGCGGGCGTGGAGGTCACCGACGCGTCGCCGGTCATGCTCGGGGCGCGCAAGATCAAGACGCCCGACGAGATCGCGCTGCTCGACCAGTCCGCCGGGCTCGTCGACGCCGTCTACGAGGAGATCTACCGGATGCTGCGGCCCGGCATCTACGAGCACGAGATCGTCGGGCGGGCCCACCAGCTGCTCTTCGAGATGGGCTCGGAGCACGTGGAGGCGATCAACGCGGTCTCGGGCGACCGGTGCAATCCGCATCCGCACGTGTTCTCCGACCGGCTGCTGCGCCCGGGCGACCAGGCCTTCTTCGACATCATCCACTCGTTCATGGGCTACCGGACGTGCTACTACCGCACGTTCAACGTCGGCGGCGTGAGCCCGGCGCAGATCGACGCCTACAAGCGTTGCCGCGAATGGCTCGACGCGGCGATCGAGCTCGTCCGTCCGGGCATGACGACGGATCGGATCGCCGAGGTCTGGCCGACCGCCGACGAGCTCGGCTTCCCCGACGAGGAGACGTGCTTCGGTCTCCAGTTCGGGCACGGCATCGGGGTCGGCCTGTACGAGCCGCCGATGATCTCGAGGGTGCACTCGCTCGAGCATCCGGTGGAGATCGAGGAAGGAATGGTGTTCGCCCTCGAGACGTACTGCGCGGCGACCGACGGCCGTTCCGCCGCGCGGATCGAGGAGGAGGTGGTCGTCACCGCCACGGGTTGCGAGGTGATCACGCGCTTCCCGGCCGAGGACCTGCTCGTGGCCGGCCGGAGCTACGTGCGCGGCGCCGATCTTCTCCGCAACGGCGATGCCGGTCGCGACGGAGCTGCCGGCGCGGTCGCCGCGTCGGCCGTGGTCGCAGGCGGCGCGGCCGAGTGAGCGGCGACTCCGGCACGCGGCAGCTCGCGGACGGGATGCCCTCGTACCGCCTCGTGCGGCGCGAGGACGTCGAGCTCGCCGACGCGCTGCCCGGTCACGCGGACGGCCTGCAGACGTGCCGCCTCGTCGGCGGCTCGCTCGGCTCGACGCACATGGCGCTGACCCTCGTGTCGCTCTCGGCCGGTCACGTCGACACGCACGTGCACTCGTTCGAGACCGGCTTCTACGTGCTCGCCGGCGAGCCCGTCCTCTACCTCGACGGCCGGGGGGTCCAGCTGCGGCCGGGCGCCTGCGGCGTCGTCCCGGTCGGGGTGCCCCATGCCTTCCGGGCGGACGCCGAGGGGCGCTGGCTCGAGATGGTCGCGCCGCGGCCACGCCCGGACGGGAGCGACACCTTCTTCCTCGCGCCGGCGCCCGACACGCCTGCCGAGCCGCTCGACGTGCGCGATCCCCGGAACCGGAACCTCTTCCTCCTCACCGAGGGCGAGATGGACCTCGACGTCCTCAGGCGTGGGGCGGCAGTCGGCGCGCCGACGGTCTCCGCGAGCATGGCGACCGCCGTTCTCGCCTACAGCGGGATCGCCGTCAAGATGCTCGTCGACCAGCGGCTCGACGCCCAGCTCCACACGATGTTCATGGTCGACTACCAGCCGGGCGCGTGCGCCCATCCACACGACCACCCCTTCGAGGAGTCGTACTACATGCTCGAGGGCGAGGTCGACGTCGTCGCCGACGGAGATCGCTACACGCTGCGGCCGGGCGACGTCTTCTGGACGGCGACGGGCTGCGTCCATGCGTTCTACGAGGAGCAGGGCAAGCACGTGCGCTGGCTCGAGACCTCTGCGCCGGGCCCGCCGCCGCGTCACTCGTACCGCTTCGAGCGCGACTGGAGCTACCTCGGCGGGCAGCTCGCCTCGCAGGAGGGAGCCGCGTGAGCCGGACGAAGGCGGGCGTGCTCGACGACCTCGAGCTGTACACGCAGATCTACCGCCGGATGCTGCTCATCCGCGGCTTCGAGGACCTCGTCCAGTCGCTCTTCCTCAAGGGCGAGGTGTACGGCACGACGCACCTCTACTCCGGCCAGGAGGCGGTGGCCACCGGCGTCGCCAGCCTGCTGGAGGATCGTGACCGCGTGGCCGCCACCTACCGCGGGCACGGGCATGCGCTCGCGCTCGGGGTGGATCCGCAGGCGCTCCTCGACGAGATGCTCGGTCGTGCGAGCGGTGTCAACGGCGGCCGGGCCGGCTCGATGAACGTGACCTCGCCGGCCGACCGCCTGATCGGCTCGTTCGGGATCGTCGGCGGCAGCATCGCGGCGGCCACCGGAGCGGCGCTCGCGCTGTCGCGGACGACCGGCGGTGTCGCGGTCGCCTACTTCGGCGACGGGGCGATGAACCAGGGCTACGTCTTCGAGTGCCTCAACTTCGCCCAGGTCCTGAAGTTGCCCCTCGTCCTCGTCTGCGAGAACAACCGCTACGGCGAGTACACGCCGTTCGAGTCGGTGACCGCCGGCGAGATTCGCGCCCGCCCGGAGGTCATGGGCGTCCCGGCGGAGACGGTCGACGGCATGAGCGTCTGGGAGGTGCGCGACGTCGCGGCGCGCGCGATCGCGCACGCGCGCAGCGGCGCCGGCCCCGCGTTCGTGGAGGCCCTGACCTACCGCTTCGTCGGACACTCCCGCAGCGATCCCGGCGCCTACCGGCCGGAGGGGGAGCTCGACGAGTGGCGCTCGCGCGACCCGCTCGTGCTCCTGCGCGGCCGGCTCGAGGAGGGCGCCGAGGCGTCGGAGCTCGACGCGATCGAGGAGGCTGTCCGCGCCGACCTCGATCGGATGCGCGAGCGCGGGCTCGCCGCTCCCTTCCCCTCGACCCTCCCCTCCAGCGAGTTCAAGGACTGAGCCCGCGTGACGGCCGAGCTGACCATGCCCAAGCTCTCCGACTCGATGGCCGACGCCGTGATCCTCAAGTGGCTGAAGAGCCCCGGAGAGGCCTTCAGCCGCGGCGAGGCGCTGCTCGAGGTGGAGACGGACAAGGCGACCGTCGTGTACGAGGCCGAGGCCGACGGGACGCTCGGCGCCATCCTCGTCCCGGAGGGGGCGGCTGCCTCCGTCGGGCAGGCGATCGCCACTCTCGGCGGCGCCGAGGGCGGCTCCGCGCCGGCCGCTGCCACGCCGACGAACGGTGGAGCGGCCGCCGGGTCGCGGCCGAACGCGACTCCCGTGGCGCGGCAGACGGCGCTCGCGCTCGGGCTCTCGCTGCACGAGGTGGCCGGAACGGGCCCCGGCGGCCGCATCACGCGCAAGGACGTCCTGGAGGCGGCGGAAACCACCGAGGCCCGCGCGCCCGGCGCGCCCGCCGTGCCCCGAGCGGACGGGCGCGGCGAGGTGACGGTGGTCGAGCTGACGCCGACCCAGGCGACGATCGCGCGCCGGATGGCGCAGTCCGCCGCCGAGATCCCCGTCTTCACCGTCTCGGCGGACGTCGACGTCACCGAGATCGCGGCTCTCAGGAGCGGAGCCCGCGCCGACGGTCGCGAGGACGTGCCGTCGCTGAACGACTTCCTCGTCAAGGCGGCCGCGCTCGCTCTGCGCGAGCTCCCCCGCTTCAACGCCTCCTGGGCCGACGGCCGTATCGAGCTCTACTCCCGTGTCAACGTCGGCGTGGCGGTGGCGACCGACGACGCGCTGCTCGTGCCGGTCGTCGCGGACGCAGACCGGCGCACGCTGGCCGAGATCGCCGCCGAGACTCGCCGGCTCGCCGAGTCCGCGCGTCGCCGCTCCCTCGCTCCCGAGGAGCTGCAGGGGGCCACCTTCACCGTCTCCAACCTCGGCATGCACGGCGTGCGCTCGTTCACGGCGATCGTCGACTCGCCCCAGGCCGCGATCCTCGCCGTCGGCGGCAGCCGGCGCGACCCGGTCGAGGACGGCGCCGGCCGCGTCGCCTTCCGGGACGTCCTGACGCTGACGCTGAGCTGTGACCATCGAGTCGTCTACGGCGCCGACGGCGCGCGCTTCCTCTCCCGTCTCCGCGAGCTGGTCGAGCGGCCGCTCGTCCTGATGCTGCCATGAGCGCGATCGCCTTCCGGACCGCGATCCGCGACGCGCTCGACGAGGAGCTCGCGGCCGACGAGCGCGTGATCTTCTTCGGGGAGGACGTCGCCGTAGCCGGAGGCGTCTTCGCCACCACCTCGGGGCTGTACGACAAGTACGGCGCCGAGCGCGTCTTCGACACGCCGATCTCGGAGCTCGCGCTCGCCGGCGCCGCGTTCGGCTCCGCCGTCACGGGCCTGCGGCCGGTGATCGAGATCATGTTCGGCGACTTCCTCACGCTCGCCATGGACATGCTCGTCAACCAGGCGTCGAAGTACTGGTTCCTGACGCAGGAGCAGGTGAGCGTGCCTCTCGTCATCCGCTCCGTCGTCGGCGCGGGCGGGCGTTTCGGCGCCATCCATTCCCAGATGCCGGCCTCCTGGTTCATGGGCGTCCCCGGGCTGAAGGTCGTCGCGCCGTCGACGCCCGCGGATGCGAAGAGCCTCCTGAGGGCGGCGATCCAGGACGACAATCCCGTGCTCTTCTTCGAGCACAAGCGCCTGTACGGGCTCGAAGGAGAGGTGGACGGCACCGTCGGCCGGCTCGGCGAGGCGGCTGTCGTCCGCGAGGGCGGCGACGTCACGGTCGTCACGGCGATGAAGAGCGTGCACGACGCGCTCGAGGCGGCGGACCGGCTCGAGCAGGAGGGCATCTCGATCGAGGTGATCGACCTGCGCACGCTGCGGCCGATCGACGTCGAGACGGTGCTCGCGTCCGTGCGCAAGACGAATCGCCTCGCGGTGGTCGAGGAGGGCCCTCTGACCGGCGGCTGGGCGGGGGAGGTGCTCGCCTCCGTGACCGAGCAGGCGCTCGGTCACCTCGACGACGCATGGCGGATCGCGACGCCGAACACGCCGATCCCCTACAGCCCGCCGCTGGAGGATGCGTTCCTGCCCGGCCCCGACCGGATCGTCTCCGAGATCCTCGGGCGTCTACGGTAACCGGCATGACGAGCACTGACCGTGGGCTGGCATCGTCGAAGGTCGGCAGCCGCCTGCGGGGGGAGCGAGAGCGGCGCGGCATCAGCCTGCGCGAGCTCGCGCGGCGCGTCGGGGTCTCGCCGAGCCTCGTCTCGCAGATCGAGCTCGATCGCGTGAACCCCTCCGTGAGCACGCTCTACGCGCTCGTCACCGAGCTCGGGGTGACCATGAGCGACGTCTTCGGGGATCTCGCCCAGCCCGCGCTCGCCCCGCCGGTCACCCGCACGCCGAGCAGTCACGGCGACCCGGTGACCCTCCCCGAGACGCGGCGCGTGATCAACCTCGCCTCCGGCGTCCGCTGGGAGCGGCTGACGCCGCACAGCGATCCCGACCTCGAGTTCCTCTACGTCGTCTACCCGGTCGGGGCGGAATCCTGTGCCGAGGACGCCCTCGTCACCCATGCCGGGCGGGAGTACGGCTACGTGACGAACGGGACGCTCGGCGTCCGCATCGGGTTCGAGGAGTACCTGCTCGGGTCGGGCGCCTCGATCGCCTTCGACTCCTCGTCGCCGCACCGTCTCTGGACGGTCGGCGCGGAGCCGGTGCACGCGATCTGGGTCGTTCTCGGACGCGCCGCCGATCCACGCGTGGGAACCGAGCCCGCCGCCTGAGCTCAGGCGGCCGAGGGCTCGGTGTCGGGGCCTGCGGTCCGGTCGAGCCGCTTCCAGGCGCCGCGCAGCCGCTCCACCAGCTCGGGTGCCTGGTAGAGCACGAGCGCGAGCAGGATGAGGACGCCGATGGCCATGTCCGCGTACTCCGTCGGCTGCTGGAACAGGGGCAGGACGTTGTTGATCTCCGTCAGGAAGAACGCCGCCAGCAGCGTCCCGACGTACGACCCCTTGCCGCCGGCGAGGCTGGCTCCGCCGAGCACCGCCGCCGCGATGCTCTCGAGTGCCTCGTTGCCGATGATCGGGGAGCCGATCTGGACCTCCGCCGCCAGGTAGAAGCCGGCGACGGCGGCCATGAGCGAGCAGACCACGAACCCGGCGATGACGATCCGGGTCGTCGCCATCCCGAGCCGCCGTGACGACGTCTCGTCGAGCCCGACCGCACGCAGCGCGAGGCCGCTGCGCGTCCTGTAGAGCCAGGCGTCGGCGGCGATCGCGAGTACGACGACGGCGATGAACGCCAGCGGGATGAAGGAGACGCCCTCGTTCAAGGTGTTGACCACGTCCCCGTTGATCGGCCCTGCCGGGTAGGAGCGGAGCAGGAGCGAGGCTCCCTCGAGGATGCTGAGAGTGCCGAGCGTGGCGATGATCGACGGCAGTCGCAGCAGCCGGATCAGCACGGCGTTGAACAGGCCGGTCGCGAATCCGACGCCCAGGACGGCCAGGGCGCCCGGCAGGAGCGCCAGCCCCGACATGGTCGGCGTGAGCGTGAACGAGGCGGTGACGACGCACATCGTCATCAGCGCCGCGACGGAGACGTCGAAGCCGCCGACGAGCAGCGCGGTCGCCTGGCCCAGGGAGACGAGGACGAGCGGCATCGCCTCGAGGAGAAGCGCGTTGAGGTTGGAGCGGCCGAGGAATGTCGGGTGAGAGGCTTCCGCGTAGGCGCCCAGGCCGACGATGAGGAGGATCATCAGTGCCGGAGGCAGGAGGCCGCGCTTCATCGCCGTCCTCCTCCGTCCCCTGCCGCGACGGCTCCGCGGGAGCCGACGATCGCCTCGACGATCCGCCGCTCGCCGAGCTCCTCGTGGGGAATCTCCTCGACGATCCGCCCGCGTGACATGACGATCACGCGGTCGCAGAGACCCGCGAGCTCGAGCGGGTCGCTCGACTTGACGATCGCCGCCACGCCTTCGTCCGCCTTGGCGCGCAGCGCCCCGTAGATGTCGAACCGTGCGCCGACGTCGACTCCCTGGGTCGGCTCCTCGGCGAGGATCACCTTGACGTCGCCGCGGAGGAACGGCCGCATGAGCGACACCTTCTGCTGGTTGCCGCCCGAGAGCGACTGAACCGGCTGCTCGGCCGATCCCATGCGCACGCTCAGCTGGCGGACGAGGTCGTCGATGGAGCTCCGCTCCCGCCGGCGCCCGACCACGCCGTAGCGCGCGATCCGGCGCAGCACCTGGATGGTGGCGTTGGCACGCACGCTCAGAACCGGGAACAGCGCCTCGCCGCGCCTGTCGCCACTCAGCAGCACGACGCCCGCCCGGAGGGGTCCGACTGGCGAGCTTCGGTTCACGGCGTCGCCGTCGCAGGAGACGCTGCCGACCGCGTGCTCGACGCCCGCCAGCGCGCGCAGGAACTGGACCTGCCCGTTTCCCTCGGCGCCGGCGATTCCCACGATCTCCCCCTTGCCGACGACGAGGTCGACGGGGCCGAACCGCTCCCCGCGCAGCCCCTGCACCGTGAGCAGCGGCTCGACGTCTGCGTCGCGCCCGGGACGCTCGGGGAAGGCGACCTCGAGCGGGCGGCCGATCATGAGCGCGATCAGGTCCTTCTCCGAGACCGACGCCGCGTCGTGCGTCCCCTGGCCCACGCCGTCACGGAGCACGGTGACCCGGTCCGCGACGGCGAGCACCTCGGGCAGGCGGTGGCTGACGTAGACGACGGCCACGCCCGTCTTCGCCTGGTCGAGCACGAGGGCGTGAAAGTGCTCGACCTCCTCCGGGCCGAGCGCGGTCGTCGGCTCGTCGAGCAGGAGAGCCTTCGGCCGTGTCAGGAGTGCCTTCGCCACCTCGACGAGCTGCCGCTGCGCGAGCGACAGGGAGCCGGTGGGGGCGGTGACCGGAATCTCGAGCTCGAACCGCTCGAGCGTCGCCCCGGCCCAGTCGTGCATCTCTCCGTACGACGGGCGCTCCTCGGGTGGCACCGCGAGGAAGAGATTCTCCGCGACGGAGAGATCGAGGACGTGCGAGTAGTCCTGGTAGGCGATGCCGATGCCGAGGCGGCGGGCCCGGGCCGGTGAGGCTCGTGTCAGCCGGCGCCCGCCGACCTCGATGGTTCCCTCGTCCGGGTGGACGAACCCGCTGGCGATGCCCAGCAGGGTCGATTTCCCGGACCCGTTCTCCCCGACCAGCGCGTGGATCTCGCCGGCGTGGCAGTCGACGCTGACGTCGCGGAGCGCCTGTACCGCTCCGAACGCCTTCGAGACGCCGCGGAGCGAGAGCTCGGCGGTGGGGCTGACGGGTCCGGGATTCGACATCACTGCTGGGCTGGTTGGTCCCTGCCTCCTAGGAGGGGTACATCTCCTTCAGGAGGCGGAGCGGGATGAGCGACGTCCCGGACGCCTGGGCCGGGTATCCCTTGATGCACATGTCCCGCTTCGACTGCCGCTGCAGCTTGATCGGGAACACGATCGTGGGCGGGATCCTCGCGCCCTTCAGCTTCATCATGTCCGCGGTGAGGGCGACCCGGATCTGCGAGTTACCCGACGTGTAGTACCAGATCTTCAGCTTCTTCCGCTGCGCCGCGGGCAGCTTGTCCCACAGGCAGCCGAGCGCCGCCTCGTCGGTCCGGTACGTGAACACGCCCTCGTAGGGGATGCCCGCCGCCTTGTAGGCGTTGTAGCCGCCGGCCGCCATGAACGCCGAGTCCTCGTAGCTCAGGCCGGCCAGCTTCGGGTACTTCGCGAGGATGCCGGCGACGATGCCCTGCACCTTCGAGGGATCCCAGTTCGTCGGGTCGTTCGCGACGACGTGGATCGAGCTCTTCAGGCTCGCCTGCTCGCACTTCTGCCACGAGGCCGACAGCGGGTTCCCGGGGAAGCCGCCCATGAAGGCGACGTCACCCGAGCCGATGAACTTGTTGTCCACCTTCGCGAACGCCTTGCCGAGCCTGCACGTGTTCTCGCCCACGACGGTGGTGTAGTTCTTGCCCGGCCCGGTCACGTAGCCCCAGGCGTACGTCGAGACGGGGATCCCGGCCTTCGTCGCCTCCTGGAAGACCGGCAGCATGGCGTCGCCGAAGTCGGGGTAGGTGACGATCGCCGAGACGTGCTGGGAGATCATGGACTTGAAGTCCGCGATCGCCTGCGTCAGGTTCGAGTGGGCGCTCCGGTAGATGATCTTGCCGATCTGCGGGTACGTGAGCGCCTGGAGGATGAACTCCATCTTCGACATCTGGCGGAAGACGTTCTCACCGAAGCCCTCGACGTAGGCGACGGTGAGCTTGCCGCCCGTGCCGGTGTTGCAGCCGTTGTCCTTCCAGCACTTGAGCGCGAGCTTGTAGTTGACCTTCTTCGCCGAGCGACCGAGCGCGGCCAGCCCGATGTTGCGAGACCGGTGGTTCTTGGGCAGCAGGGTCGCCTTGAACAGCGCGTGCGCGAGCGTCGACGAACGCGCCTTGTACTTCTCGCCGAACCCCTTCCCCTTGCCGATCAGCTTGCCCTTGTGCTTGCCCTTGCCCACGTAGCCGGACGGGCCGACGTTCTTGTTGGCGTGGTGATGCTTCTTGCCGCTTCCGTTCGCGGCCGACGCGACCGCGAGCATCGCCACCGCGACGACGAGCAGCGCCACGAGCCCGGAGCGTCTCCGGCTCATGTGCGAGTGCTTCCCTCGGTTCATCTATGCCTCCTCCTTCTCGAGCTTCAGCTCGCGTGGTTGGCCGTGCTGGCCGCCTTTGGCGGCGGCTTGGCGGGCCGCAGCCACCGGCCGAGCAGCCAGACGACCCGTTCTCCTGAGACGAGCATTCCTACGACGATTGCGGCCCCGAAGACGACGTACTGCATGGCCGCCGACAGGCCCATGGTCACGAGCATCTGGGTGAGAAACGTGAGTGCCAGCGCCGCCATCCACGTGGACGTCGCGCTGGCGAGACCGCCGGCGAGCGACGCACCCGCGATGACCACGGCCGCGATGGGCGCGAGCAGGTACGCAGAGCCGAAGGACGGGTCGATGCTGAACGACACGCCCGCGAGCAGCACGGCGGCGACGGCGTACAGCGCTCCGGCAGCCGTGTAGGCGAGCACGACGTGCCTGGTGACCCGGAGGCCGCTGATCCAGGCGGCGCGTGGATTCGCGCCGACCGCCTGGAAGCGTCTCCCTGCAGGGGTGTAGCGGAGGACGAGCGCCACCACGAGCGTGATCGCCGCGCCGGTCCAGAAGACGGCGCTGATGCCGAGCGGCTTTCCCGTCGCCCACGTCGAGAGGCCGCTCGGGACGTTCGGCTGGGTGGTGACCACGTCGCGCGAGTACTTGCTGCTCCACGCGAACACGATCTGCCCCACCGCGAGCGTCACGATCAGTGGGTTCAGCCGCAGCAGGCCGACGAGGATCCCGTTCGTGAGCCCGACGAGCATCCCCACCCCCAGGCAGGCGGGGATCGCGAGGAGCAGGCGATGGTCGGACCCCGCGCCGATGCCGGCGATCAGGTTGCCGCCGATCGAGATGACGCCGGGCGTGGAGAGGTCGATGCCCCCGTGCATGATCACGAACATCTGCCCCAGCGCCGCGACGGCGAGGACCGCCGTCAAGGGGAGCACGTAGGACCAGGCGGTGCTGCCGAGCGCGTCGGGGGCGACGATCGAGGCGACGATCGCGAGCGCCGCCGTCGCGATCCAGACGGGCAGGAAGCGCGCGGCGGCGGTCGCGGTCGCCACCACTGCCGCGCTGGAGGCGCCCGTCGCCCGGGGTGCCGCTGAAGGGCTGGCCGCTGGCACGGGGCATTCTGAGCAGGAAAGTCGAACCGTGTCAATGATTGCTGAACGAAGAGGGCCCACGAACGGCTCAACGTTGACGTATGGCGCGGTCACCGTTTATGGTCGCTGTACATGCGGCGCGAGCACAGGCTTGCCGACGGAACGGGCGCGTGCACGCCGTCGCAACTGTCCCCATCGGTTCAGGCAAGGAGGGAGCGATGAGCTCGCAGCGGGTTGTGATCCGCAACGGCTTCGTCGTCTCGATGGACAGCGGTGTCGGCGATCTGCCGCGCGGCGAGGTCCTGATCGAGGACGACAAGATCGTCGAGGTCGGCACCGACCTCGGCGTCTCGGACGCGGAAGAGGTCGACGCGACCGGCATGATCGTGATGCCCGGGTTCGTCGACACCCACCGGCACACCTGGCAGACACCGGTGCGCGGTGTCCTCCCGTCGTGCACGCTCGACCACTACTTCGCGGTGATGCTCGGCCAGGTCGGAGGCTTCTACCGCCCCGAGGACGTGCACATCGGCGACTACGCCGGCTCGCTCGAGGCGCTCAACGCCGGCGTCACGACGCTGCTCGACTGGTCGCACATCAGCAACACGCCCGACCACTCCGACGCGGCGATCCAGGGGCTGAAGGACGCGGGCATCCGGGCCGTCTACGCGCACGGCATGCCGACGGGCGGGGAGTGGTGGTCGTACAGCGAGCTCGAGCACCCGGAGGACATCCGTCGCATTCGCGACACGTACTTCTCGTCCGACGACGGTCTGCTCACGCTCGCCATGGCGGCGCGCCAGCCGGGCAACGTGACCCCGGACGTCGCGAAGCACGACTGGGCCCTCGCGCGGGATCTCGGGATCCTGATCAGCGTGCACGTCGGCATGCGGCTCCACACCCTCCACTACACGCCTGTGAAGGACCTGCACGACCTCGGGCTGATGGGGCCGGACATCTGCTACATCCACATGACCGACCTGACCGACGAGGAGCTCGACTGGATCGCAGAGACCGGCGGCAAGGCATCCGTCGCGCCCTACGTCGAGATGCTGATGGGGCACGGGCCGCCCCCGATCGGGAAGCTGCTCGCGCGCGGCGTCCGCGCCTCGCTCAGCGTCGACGTCGTCTCGAGCGTCCCCGGCGAGATGTTCACGCAGATGCGCACGGCGCTCGCCTACGACCGCATCCTCGAGTTCACCGACACGCCGGACATCGCGTTCGCGCCGAAGCTCACGCACAAGGACGTGCTCGAGTTCGCGACGATCGAGGGCGCACGGTCGATCGGGCTCGAGGACCGGGTCGGCTCGCTCACGCCGGGCAAGCAGGCGGACATCGTGCTGCTCAACACCGACGCGATCAACACGGCGCCGGTCCTCGACCCGCACGGGACGATCGTGACCTTCTCCGACACGTCGAACGTCGACTCCGTCTTCGTCGCCGGCAACGCGGTGAAGCGGGGTGGAAAGCTCGTCGGCGTCGACGTGAAGTCGGTGATCGGCAAGCTCGAGGCGTCGCGCAACCACATCCTCTCGCAGGGTGGGCTGCTGCCCGACTGGGCCTCGGAGTCCTGATGGCGGGTGGATGTGTCGTCGTCGTCGGCGGTACGCGGGGACTCGGCCGCGAGGTGGCCGAGTCCTACGCCGGCGACGGCCGCGACGTCGTCGTGACGGGAAGGACGAATGAGAGTGCGGAGGCCGCCGCACGAGAGATCGGCGGGAACACGCGCGGGCTCGGGTTCGACCTGGCGGAGCCGCACACGATCGCAGAGCAGCTCGCGGACGTCGGTGACGTCGACTACCTCGTCCTCGCGTCCCTCGAGCGCGACAACAACAGCGTGCGCGAGTACGACATCGACTCCGCGATCCGACTCGCGACGCTCAAGGTCGTCGGCTTCGTGGAAGTCATCCACACGCTGCTGCCACGGCTCGGCGGCGAGTCGGCGATCCTCCTGTTCGGCGGCCTCGCGCGCGACCGCCCCTATCCGGGCTCGACGACGATCACGACCGTCAACGGAGCCGTGACCCACATGGTGCGGTCGCTCGTGATCGAGCTCGCGCCGATGCGCGTGAACGCTCTTCACCCCTCGATCATCGGCGACAGCCCACAGTGGCGCGACATGCCTGCCGAGGTGCGCAAGGGGTTCACCGACCGGACGCCGATCGGCCGTCTCGTCACGATGAAGGAGGTCGTCGGCGCGTCACGGTTCCTGCTCGAGAACGGAGCGATGAACGGGATCAACCTCTCCGTCGACGGCGGCTGGACCTGCACGTGACGGAGTGCCGAGGGTGAGGTTTGCCCCCGCGAGAGCCCGCGCTACACTGCGCGGGCTCTCGCGCTGGTGGCGGAATTGGTAGACGCGCTAGGTTGAGGGCCTAGTGGCCTTAAAAGGCCGTGGAGGTTCAAGTCCTCTCCAGCGCATCCGGGCCGTCCCTGCGGGGCGGCCTTTCTCTTGCAGGATTGACGCCGTCCGGAGGAGTCCGTACCCTCTTGTCGAACACACGTTCGGCAACGTACCCGACCCCGGAGCGTGAGATGCAGACCACGGCAGAGCTGACCGGCCGCCAGCGCGAGATCTGGAGCTTTCTCGTCGACTACGTCGACCGGCACGGCTATCCCCCCACCGTGCGCGAGATCGGAGAGGCGGTCGGGCTCGCCTCGCCGTCGACCGTGCACGCACATCTCGCCAACCTCGAGCGGGCCGGCCTGCTGCGACGAGATCCGACGAAGCCGCGCGCGCTCGAGCTCGTCGGCCGGGCGAAGCCGAGCGAGAGGATGCCCGCCGAGCTGCCGAAGCTGCCGCTCCTCGGCCAGATCGCAGCCGGGGCGCCGCTGCTCGCGGACGAGAACGTCGAGGACGAGATCGCGGTGCCCGACCGCCTGCAGGGCGACTTCCTCCTCCGCGTCAAGGGCGACTCGATGATCGAGGCCGGCATCCTCGACGGCGACCTCGTCGTCGTGCGGCGGGCCCAGGATGCCCGAGACGGGGAGATCGTCGTCGCGCTCGCCGGGGACGACGAGACCGCCGACGAGGCGACGGTGAAGCGGTTCTTCCGGGAGAACGGCCGGATCCGGCTGCAGCCGGAGAACAGCGCGCTCGAGCCGATCTACGCGCAGAACGTGCAGATCCTCGGCAAGGTCGTGGGGGTGTTCCGGGAGCTGTGAGCGGAATCGCCCCTCTCCACCGCACGCTCGAGCAGGAGCTGCTCTCCGTGCTCCGGGGAGCCTCGCTCGAGTGCCCCGTCTGCGGCGAGTTCGTGCTGCACGAGGGGTCGAGCGTGCGCTGCCCGGAGTGCGGGATGCAGCTGCACGGGCGGGTCCTGCAGACGGCGGGCGGTCAGGACGCGGCCGGGTCGCGCGCGGGCTGAGCCCGGTTCGGCGCCCCGCTGCGCATGAGCTCGGCGGCGCGCTCGGCCACCACGAGGGTCGGCAGGTGCGTGTGCCCGCGCGGGACGCGAGGCAGCACCGACGCGTCCACGACGCGGAGGCCGTCCACGCCGCGCACGCGGAGCTCGGGATCGACCACGGCGAACGGGTCGCTACCCATCCGGCAGGTCCCGACCGGGTGGTAGAGCGACTGCGCGCGCTCGCGAATGGACTCCTCGACCGGCTGGTCGCCGGGCTGGAGCTCCGGGCCCGCGAGCCCTGCGAACGCGGGCAGCGCGACGATGCGGCGGGCCAGCTCGGTCCCCGCGACGAGCGTGCGCAGGTCGTCCGGGTCGCTGAGGTAGCGAGGGTCGATCGCGGGCGCCTCGAACGGGTCGGCCGAGCGGAGCGTCACCTGCCCGCTGCTGCGCGGCTGCAGGAGCGTGGCGGCGAGGGTGAAACCGTGGCCACGCGGCGGCACGAGCCCTTCCTCCTCGAACAGGACCGGCACGAAGAGGAGCTCGAGGTCGGGGGCGGCCAGGTCGGCCCGCGTGCGCACGAAGGCGGCAGCCTCGCCGAGGTTCGAGGTCAGCTTGCCCTTGCGCAGGAGCAGGTAACGGAGCAGCTCGAGTGGACGCTCGGCGGTGTAGAGGGAGTGTCGCGTCGGCGACTCGACGAGGATCCCGCCGGTGAGATGATCCTCGAGGTTGCCGCCGACGCCGGGCAGCTCGTGCCACTGCGGGATCCCGTGGCGCGCGAGCTCGGCGCCGGGCCCGATGCCGGAGAGGAGCAGGAGCTGAGGCGAGTTGATCGCGCCTCCCGCGAGGACGACCTCGCCGGCGCGGACGATCTCGGTGCGTCCCTCGCGGACGTACTCGACCCCGACGGCGCGGCGTCCTTCGGCGACGACCCGCGTCGCGTAGGCCCCGGTCACGAGGGTGAGGTTGGGCCGTGCGAGCGCGGGCCGCAGGTACGCGTCGGCGGCGGAGTGCCTCCGGCCGCGCCGCTGTGTCACCCGCGTGAGGCGGACGCCGTCGAGCCGGGTGGGCGCGAGTTGCGGCGACGCCGGGATCCCGGCCTCCGCGGCCGCGGCGAGGAATGCGCGTGTGAGCGGGTTCGGATCGCGCTGCTCTTCGAGACCCAGGCTCGCCTCGACCCGCTCGAGCACGGGTGCGACGCCGGCCCAGCTCCAGCCGTCCGCGCCGAGCTCCTGCCAGCCGTCGTAGTCCGCGACGTGGCCCGGGATGGCGATCATCGCGTTGAGCGACGAGGTACCGCCGACGACCTTCCCGCGCGGCCAGTAGACGCGCCGGCCCGCGAGCTCCTCCTGCGGCTCGGTCTCGTAGCCCCAGTCGACGTCGCTGCGGAACAGCTTCGAGAACGCGGCCGGGACGCGGATCTCGGTACGCCGGTCGTCGCCGCCCGCCTCGAGCACGAGCACGTCGCGGCCGGCGTCCTCGCTCAGCCGCGCAGCGAGCAGGCACCCTGCCGAGCCGGCGCCGACGACGACCGTGTCCACGTCCACCATCGCCGCGGAGCATGGCGCGCGCAGGTCCCCCGCTGCAACTCCCGGCTACCATGCGTCGCGCAGGCCGGGTGACCGCGGCGCCCTCGGGCGTCGAGGAAAGTCCGGACACCACAGGGCAGGACGCTCCCGACAGGGAGGCGGCGAAAGCCGACGGAAAGTGGCACAGAAAACAGACCGCCGGCCGCGGATCTCCGGAGTCGCGGCCGGTAAGGGTGAAACGGTGGGGTAAGAGCCCACCAGCGGCCCTGGCGACAGGGCCGGCTCGTCAAACCCCGTCCGGTGCAAGGCGAACAGGCTCCACCGACGCGGCCCGCCGAGGAGCCGGGTAGCCGCACAGATGGATGGTCACCCTCGACAGGATCCGGCTTACAGGCCTGCTACCGAGAAGCCCCGCTCCGGCGGGGCTTCTCCATGGATGTCTCAGCGTAAGGCGCAGGACAGGGGAGCGTAAGGTCGAGCCCGCCCCACGGGGCTTCTCCTCCCCTATCTGGGCTTCGGGCCGGTCAGCCCCAGGCGCTCGAGCGATCGGTGGACGTAGGTCGCGAACGCGACGGAGCCCGAGCCGGACATGTGGATTCCGTCCGAGGCGAACCACGTCGGATGGTGGCGCGAGAAGTTGCCCCAGGGGAGCACGTTCATGATCCTGCGATACCGCCGCGACGCGCTCCAGATCGCACGATTGGTGTCGACGTACTGCTTGCGAACCGGCTGCAGGGTCAGCCAGAGCACCTGCCGGACGCCGCGCTTGCGCATCGCCTTCACCACGCCGGGGATCCCCCGGCGGTACGTGGCCGGATCGTCGTTGTAGCCGACGAAGAGAATCACGGTCGGGCCGATGCTTCTGCCCAGCGTGCGCACGACGCTGAGCACGCTCGGTGCCGGAGGAGAGAAGCAGCCGCGCTGCGTCAGCCGCCCGCACGGGTGGAGCTCGAGCCGGACGCGGTTTCCACGCTCGATGATCCGCTTCGCAGTCGAGTCCCAGTCGAGCGAGGCACCGACCGAGTCGGAGAAGATGGTCACGCGCTGGTACGGACGGTGCCCGGCCGCGCCGGCCGCCGTCACGGTGAGGACAGAGCCGACCGCGATTGCGATGAGGAGAGCAAGAGGTCGACTCACGGGCCGCACTCTAGGCGACGGACGGGGAAGCGGAAGCCGGCTCTACGTCCGCAGAACGACCTCGAGCGCCGTGCCGGCCCCCGGTGTGCTGCGGACGCTGAGACCGCCCTCGATCGACGCCGCGCGCTCGCGCATGTTGCGCAGGCCCTGGCCGGCCCCGGGCGCCTCTGCTCCGAAGCCCGAGCCGTCGTCCTCGATGGCCACGAACCGCTCCCCGGAGGGGCGGCGCCCGATGGTCACCTCGGCACGGCTCGCGTGCGCGTGTCGCCGCACGTTCCCGAGACCCTCCTGCACGATCCGGAAGATCTCGATCTGCTCGTCGGGCGCGAGCCGGATCTCCGGGTCGATCTCGAGCTCCACCTCGAGCTCGCCGTCGGCGGTGAGGAACTCGACGTACCGGCGGAGCGCGGCGTCGAACGGCGCGGTGCCGCTCGCCGACGAGAGGGCGAGGATGGCGAAGCGAGCCTCCTGCTGCGCAAGCGCCGCGGCCTGCTTGAGCTGCGGCCCCACCTCCTCGACGGGCGCCCCCGCCTCGAGCATCTGCGCGTGCGTCGAGAGCGCGAACAGGTACTGCGCGAGTCCGTCGTGGATCTCACGCGCGACGCGGGCCCGTTCCTCCGCCACCGCACGGCCGAACTCGGCAGAGCGGATCGCCCGCCAGGCGCCGACGAGCATCAGTCCGTAGGCGAGGAGACGGAGGAAGTTCCCCGCGGCGACATAGGTCGTGCCCGGCGGCGGCGTGAAGAGGAGGTGCAGCGCGGCGAACAGCTCCAGCGTGAACCCGAGTGCGAGCCACTTCGCGAGATCGTCGCCGGTGCGGGCCAGCCGCCGGCCCCAGCCGAGCACCGCGAGCAGATCGAGCAGGGCCTGGATCGAGAGTGCCGACGTGAGCCCCGAAGGCGTGGGAGCCCCCGGCACCGCGGTCAGCGACGGCAGCGACCCGCTGTGCGACCGGAGCACCAGCCAGGCGGCCACGAGCACGATGGCCGCGGCGGTGACGGCATTCCCGAGCGCCCGGTCCCGGGCCCGGCTGCGGCCTCGGAGAAACGGGGCGGCGGCGATCAGTACCTGGCCGAGGAGGACGCCGAGCAGGGCCATCCAGCCTTCCGCCCGGGGCAGGGGCCTGCCGCCGAGGACGGGCACGATCGCGAAGGCGACGGTCGAGAGCGAGCAGACGAGGAAGCCCGTCGCCAGGAGCAGATCCGTGCGCAGCCCGTCGGCCGAGAAGCGGGCTGCTGCCAGCAGGGCGACGAGCAGCCCGACCAGGGCCGTCGTCGTCTCGAGCACGAGTAGCAGGGCCGGCTTGTCGTACTGCGTGCGCAGGACCGAATGGGAGAGGAACAGGGCGAGGCTCGCGCCGAGCAGGCCGACGAGGAGGATCTCTCCCCACAGCCAGGCCTGGAGCTCGCTCCGCCTCGTGTCCATGAGGGACTTGTCGGCACCGGCGTCTCTGCCGATGAGAGAGGACATGGCCGCGAGCATCCTCGTCGTCGACGACCATCCGCTCACGCGCGACGCCCTCGCGGCGCTGCTGCGCGCGCACGGCTTCGAGCTCGCCGGCCTCGCGGCGGACGGGGAGGAGGCGATCGCCGCAGCCCGTGCGGCGCAGCCCGACCTCATCCTGCTCGACCTCTCCATGCCAGGGCTCGACGGCCTCGCGGCGCTGCCGCGCCTACGCGAGGCCGCGCCCGGCTGCGAGGTCGTCGTGCTCACGGCCTCCGGCACCGAGGAGAACCTGCTCGCCGCCATCCGCGGCGGCGCCGCCGGCTACCTGCTCAAGACGGAGCCGCCCGAGCGGATCGCCGCCTTCCTCGAGGGAGTGGCGCACGGCGAGGCTGCCCTCTCGGGTCCGGTCGCGCGTCGTCTGCTCGAGCAGGTGCGGAGCGGCGGTCGCGGCTCGGGCGTGCCCGACGCGATCGCTGCGCGCCTCTCCGCCCGCGAGGTCGAGGTGCTCCTGCTCCTCGACGAGCACCACAGCACCGACGAGATCGCCCGCCGGCTGTTCATCTCCGAGCACACGGTGCGCTCGCACGTGAAGAGCCTCCTGCGGAAGCTCGGTGTCTCCTCTCGTCGCGAGGCGCTCGAGCAACTGGCCCTCGCCCGCGCCTGACCCGGCGACAATCCCCCGGCGTGGGGGATGCGATTCGCCCGTGGCGGGGCACGAGCAGCGCGGCCGCAGCGCCGATAGAAGCGGCGAACGAGATTTCGGCGCAGGGACAGGGACGGTGACGAAAGCTCGAGGCGGCCCGGAGAACCCGGGCCGCCTCGCTCACGAGGCGAAGCCCTCGAGAGCGGCGGCGACGAGTCCCGGCAGCGTCTCGAGCTCGTAGCCGCCCTCGAGCACCGCCGCCACCCGGTCCGACAATCCGCAGCAGCGCCGGGCGAGCTCCCGGAAGCCGTCCTCCGTCAGCTCCATGTCCGCGAGCGGGTCGGCGGTGTGGCCGTCGAAGCCGGCCGAGACGAGCACGAGCTCCGGCTCGAATCGCTCCACCGCCGGCCGGACGACGCGGTCGAACACCTCGAGGTACTCGTCGTCCCCCGAGCCGGCCCGCAGCGGAACGTTGAGCGTCGTGTCCGCCTGGTCGCTCGGCCCGCCGCTGCCCGGATAGAGCGGCCACTGGTGGAGCGAGACGAAGAGCACGCTGTCGTCGCTGTAGAAGATCGCTTCCGTGCCGTTGCCGTGGTGGACGTCGAAGTCGACGATCGCCACGCGCTCGAGGCCGAGCTGCTGCTGCGCCGCCCGGGCCGCGATGGCGACGTTGTTGAAGAGGCAGAAGCCCATCGCCCGGCCGGCGAGCGCGTGATGCCCCGGCGGGCGGACGAGCGCGAAGCCGCCGCCGAGGGCAGCCTCGATCGCCGTCCCCGCCGCGAGGGCGGCCGCCTCGAACGTCGTTGCCGTGCAGAGGGTGTCGCCGTCGAGCCAGACCGGCTCCTCGAGATCGCGGATGAGCTCGATGTGCTGGGGCGTGTGGCAGAGGAGGAGCTCGTCCTCGGTCGCCGCCCGCCCCTCGCTCCAGCCCTCCTGGTGGGCGAGCAGCACCGCGAGCCGCTCCGGCCGCTCCGGATGGCTGCCGGTGGGGTGGAGCCGGGCGAGCGCGGGATGGGTCAGGACGTCCAAGCTCAGCCCAGCGCCTCCACGCGCTGCGCGACGCCGCCGAGGCCGAGCCGCTCGAGGAAGGAGGACGCCTCCGCCCACTCGGGTGATGCTTCTGCGAGGGGAGGAAGGGGGGCGGAGGCGTCCATCGTCGCGATTCGCCGGAAGAGTCGCAACTCCTCCGCCTCCGCCGAGAACCGGCCGTCGGCGAGCGCCGCCTCGAGCGACCCGTAGCGACCGAGCACCTCGGCTGCCCGTTTCGGCCCGATGCCGCGCGCGCCCGGCAGCTTGTCGGACGGGTCGCCGCGCAGCGCGATCAGGTCGGGCACCTGCTCCGGCTCCACCCCGTAGCGCTCACGTACCTCCGCCGGGCCGATCCGCGCCGGCTCGCTCACGCCCTTCTGCGGCTGGAGGATGGTGACCCGCTCGCTCGCGAGCTGGAAGGCGTCGCGGTCGGAGGTGGCGACGAGCACCTGCCCCGGCCACTCCCGCGCCGCGGCCGCGAGCAAGTCGTCCGCCTCGTAGCCCGGTGCCTTGGCGACGAGGAAGCCGAAGGCGGCGACGACCTCCGGCAGCAGCTCGAGCTGCTCGAGCAGGGACTCCTCGAACACGCGGCCGGACTGGTACGGCGGAAACGCCTCGTGCCGGTAGGTCGGAGCGGAGAGCGTGTCCCACGCGACGAGGACGGCGGCGGGCCGTTCCGCCTGCCACAGCCGTACGAGCATGTTCGTGAAGCCGACGACCGCGTTGAGCCGGATCGACTTCGGCAGCGCGTGATACGCGCGGTGGGCGAACGAGTCGCCGTCGACCGCGAGCAGGCTCCCGGGCACGTTGGGCCCTGCAACTCCTGTCATCGGAGCGACGCCTCGAGCTCGGCGATCCGCTCCATCAGCCGCGCGGTGGCCTCCTGTGACGCCTGGCGTTGGTCCTCCTGCGCGCGCAGGTCGTCGAGCTCGAGCGGAGCGCCGTAGGAGATCCGCAGCGGGCCGAGCCTGAGCAGCCGGTCGGTGCCGGCGACCGCTGCCGGCACGAGCGGCACCCCCGCCTCGAGCGCGATCCGGGCCGCGCCCGAGCGCGGCCGGGCCTCGTGCCTCTTGACGAGACCCTTCGTGCGTCGCGTGCCCTCCGGAAACATCGCGATCACGTTTCCCTCGCGCGCGAGGCGCACGGCCGTCTCGATCGCCTCCACGTCGGCGAGCCCCCGACGCACCTTGAACGCACCGCCACCATCGAGCACGAGGCGGAGCGGCCACCAGTACAGCTCGGACTTCGCCATGAAGCGGAGGAAACGGCGTGGCCAGAGCGGCAGCCCGAGCGGCCACGGGTCGAGGCTCGACAGATGGTTGCAGGCGAGGACGTAGCCGCCGGAGGTGGGCAGGTGCTCGAGGCCGCGGGCCCGCAGCCGGAACAGTCCGTAGAGGACCGGCCAGCTGAGCATGGCGATGACGTTGTACACGGGCTTCGGGCGCATTGCTGCATTGAACCTGGATCCGCCGTCTCCGCGGGCTGCTTCCCGACCGGCTCCGGTTGAAGTATCAGGTGCGCGGGCTATCGTGACCGGCCGTGCCGAAACGGCTAGTCATCGTCGAGTCCCCGGCAAAGGCGCGGACGATCTCCGGCTATCTGGGGCCGGAGTTCGTGATCGAGTCGTCGGTCGGGCACATTCGCGACCTCCCCGACAGCGCCGCCGCGATCCCGGAACGGTTCAAGGGCGAGCCGTGGGCGCGGCTCGGCGTGAACGTCGAGCACGACTTCGAGCCCCTGTACGTGGTCGACCCGGACAAGAAGAAGACGGTCGCCGCGCTGCGGAAGCAGCTGACCGACGCGGACGAGCTCCTGCTCGCGACGGACGAGGACCGGGAGGGAGAGGCGATCGCCTGGCATCTGCTCGAGGTGCTGAAGCCGAAGGTGCCCGTCCGTCGGATGGTCTTCCACGAGATCACGCGGGAGGCGATCGAGCGAGCCCTGGAGCGGACACGGGACGTCGACGAGCGGCTCGTCGACGCACAGGAGTCCCGGCGCATCCTCGACCGCCTCTACGGCTACGAGGTCTCGCCCGTCCTGTGGAAGAAGGTCATGCGCGGGCTCTCCGCCGGTCGCGTCCAGTCCGTCGCGACCCGTCTCATCGTCGAGCGCGAGCGGGAGCGGATGGCCTTCACCTCCTCCGAGTGGTGGGACATCCTCGCCACCTTCGGCTCCGGGCTGGAAGCGACGCCCGGCCGGGAGGACTCGTTCGAGGCGCGGCTCGTCTCCGTCGACGGCGAGCGCGTCGCCCAGGGCCGCGACTTCGGTCCCGACGGGAAGGTCCGCGGCGAGGCGCGGCCGCTCGACGAGGAGGCGGCCCGGGGGCTCGCCGCGCGGCTGGAGGGCTCGTCCTTCCGCGTCTCGCGCGTCGAGCGGAAGCCGTACGTCCGGCGCCCGAGCCCGCCCTTCATGACCTCGACGCTGCAGCAGGAGGCGAGCCGTAAGCTCCGCTTCCCGGCGCAGACGACGATGCGCATCGCCCAGCGCCTGTACGAGAACGGCTACATCACCTACATGCGCACCGACTCGACGACGCTGTCCGAGTCGGCTCTCGCCGCGGCCCGCGAGCAGGCGGCCTCGCTCTTCGGCGCCGACCACGTGCCGGCGCAGCCGCGCCGCTACGAGCGGAAGGTGAAGAACGCGCAGGAGGCGCACGAGGCGATTCGTCCCGCCGGCGACCACTTCCGAACGCCCCAGGACGTCCGCTCCGAGCTCTCCGCGGACGAGCGCGCGCTCTACGAGCTGATCTGGATGCGGACGATCGCGTCGCAGATGAAGGACGCGCAGGGGCAGACCGTCTCGCTGCGGATCGCGGGCGAGACGGCTCCGGTTGACGACGCTTCCGGCGAGCGCGAGACGGCGGAGTTCGGGGCCTCCGGCACGGTGATCACGTTCCGCGGCTTCCTCGCGGCCTACGAGGAGGGCCGCGACGACGACCGCGCCCGGCCGGAGGGCGACGAGGAGCGGCGCCTGCCGAATCTCTCCGAGGGCGACGCCGTCGAGCTGCGGGCGCTCGAGCCGCAGGGCCACGAGACGGCTCCGCCGGCGCGCTACACCGAGGCCACCCTCGTCCGCACCCTCGAGGAGCTCGGCATCGGCCGGCCGTCCACCTACGCCTCGATCATCGGCACGATCCTCGACCGGGGCTACGTCTTCAAGCGGGGTACCGCGCTCGTCCCGTCCTTCGTCGCCTTCTCGGTCGTCGGGCTGCTCGAGCAGCACTTCGGCCGGCTGGTCGACTACGACTTCACCGCCCGGATGGAGGACGACCTCGACCGGATCGCCGCCGGCGACGAGCACCGGGCCGAATGGCTCGGCCGCTTCTACTTCGGTGACGGGGACCCCGGCGGCTCCGCAGGCGACGCGGCATCTCGGCCGGGCGCCGCCGGCTCGGCCGCCGGCGCTGCCGGCCCGGGCTTGCGCGAGCTCGTCTCCGACCTCGGGGCGATCGACGCGCGGGAGATCAACTCGCTCCCGGTCGGCGACGGGATCGTGCTGCGCGTCGGCCGCTACGGGCCGTATCTCGAGCGGGACGACGTGCGTGTGAGCGTGCCGGACGACATGGCGCCCGACGAGCTGACGCTCGAGCGGGCAGAGGAGCTGCTCTCGCAGCCGAGCGGCGACCGCGAGCTC
>CAZRTE010000017.1:3993-36314 GCA_964602945.1 uncultured Gaiellales bacterium | reverse complement strand
GGCTTCTGATCGCCGGCGAGCCCGGCCGGAGCGCTGCCCCGGCCGGACTCCTTCCGCTCGCGCCCGTCTGCCGCGCCGCGTCCCGCTCGCCGGCGGCGACCCCCGCGCAGGCGCCGCAGCTCACGTCCGTTCTCGACGAGCAGTTCGAGGCGCGCCCCTGTTGGTGTCCTCCCACGCCGGTAGAATGGGGCGTGGTGGAGTGCATTTCGCGGCGGACGAAAGGAGCCCGCAGTTCATGGACATCGGCGACCCCATCCGGGAGATCATCGTGGAGCCAATCGAGAATCCCGTGCAGCCTCTTCAGCCCAGTGAGCCTACGGAGGCGCCGGCGGTGACGCCGAGGCCCGAGGAGATTCCGGCGTAGAGCTCTTCCATTCGTCCCGGTCGGGCGGGAGAGCGCCGGACCTGCTCGAGCCCGTGGTCGCCTGGCGGGCGTGGAACGTAACGCATACGCGGGACGGCTGGCGGCTGCGCTCGACGCACATGGATGATCCCTGGCCCGTGGGAGCCCCGCTCGAGGCGACCTGTCACCGTGATCGGGTCGTGGCGGGCGGCCTGCCGTATCAGGCGCGGCACGCCCCACCGCACCTGACCTGCCAGTGCGGCATCTACGGCGCGGCGACGCCGGATCAGGCGCTGCAGTACTACGTCCCGAGCTGGGCCGACATCTCGCCCCTGCCGCCGATCCCGCTCGAGGACGGCTACGTGCCGCGCGCGGTGGGCCGCGTGCGTCTCTGGGGAAGGGTGCTGGAGTGCTCGCAGGGGTATCGCGCCACGCATGCGTACGTGGCACAGCTGTTCCTGCCCGCGCGCCGGCCGGACGGCAAGCAGTTCGACGTCGCGGATGTCGCGCTCGACCTGCTCGCGTACGGCGTGCCGATCGAGCTCCTCGACGTGGGGACGCGCAGCGAGATCGGGGCGCGGCTCGTCACCGAAGCCGCAGCCTGACCGCTGCCCGGCGCCGTCCCGGCGCGATTCGGGATCGGTAGGCCTGCCGTGGGTGCCTGCGGGCAACTACCGAAGCCCCTGGACGGTGGTGCGTTTAGCCTCGCCACGGCGTGGACAAGACAGCCGCTGACAGCGCGGTTCCAGCTTTTTGGACGAGGTGAGACGGTGCAGACGTCCCAGGGTGTCTCCGAAGATATTCGTCGCCGGATTCTCGATGTACTCGTCGGCAGCCTCGACGACGACGTCGACGGCGAGACGCTGGCTCAGCGAGTCCACTTCGGCCGGTACCACTTCAATCACGTCGTGAAAGGGCTGCTCGGGGAGTCGCCGGGGGCGTTCCGGCGCAGGCTCCTGCTCGAACGGGCGGCCGATCAGCTGAAGACCACGAATCTCCCCATCGCCGCGGTCGCCTGCGAGGCGGGCTACAGCTCCGCCGAGGCGTTCACCCACGCCTTCCGGCGGGCTTTCGGGACATCGCCGCTCGCGTACCGGGGACTCAACGCCAGCGATCACCGCCTCGATGCGCCGAACGGGGTGCACTACGTGCCGCCTGCGCGAGCAGCCGGACCTCGACTACGGAAGAGGAGGCGAACCATGGACCTCACGGACCGTCTGGTCGAGCACGGCAACTGGCTCACCGACCGCTTGATCACCTGCGCGGGGCAGCTGACGGAGGAGGAGCTCGACGAGCCGATCGTGCTGAGCCCGCCGAGCGTTGCGTTCACGGAGACAGCGCCGTCGCTCCGCGCGATGCTCAACCGGCTCGTGCTCGCGAAGGAGATGTGGGTCGCTGCGACCTCCGGGCACACGCTGCCTGCGACCTCCGACACGTCGATCGAGGGAATGCGGACGCGTCTACGGGAGGCAGGCGGAGAGTTCGCCCAGCTCGTCAACGACATCCGGCAGCGCGACGCGTGGGACACGGCGTACGTCGACACGACGCAGGAGCCTCCGAACACCAACACGTTCGGAGCATCTGTCGCCCACGTCCTCGCGTGGGACGCCGCTCGCCGGGAGATCGTCGCCGGCGCGCTCATCGCCCGCGGCATCGACCCGGTGTCGCTCGACCCGGTGCAGTGGGAGTTCGCGCCGAGCGAGCTCGGGCGCATCGCCGCCACCGCGCGCTCGGGCTAGTCCACGCGCCGGCAGGTCGTAGCAGGCCCCCCGGCGGCGTTCAGCCGCGGGTACTACAGCGCGGCGGCGCAGGCCTCGCCGAAGATCCGGACACCCTCGCGCGCCTCCGCCTCGGTCAGGACGAGCGGGGGCGATATCCGAATCGTCTCGTCGCCTGCGCGCAGGACGAGCAGGCCGCGCTCGAAGCACGCCCCCTGAACGGCGTCCGCGAGCTCGTCGGTCTCGAACTCGACGCCGATCATCAGGCCGAGGCCGCGCACGTCGTGCACGCCTGCGTGCGAGCGGAGCGGCTCGAGCCCTTGGAGGATGAGCTCTCCGACGCGGCGAGCGTTGTCCATCAGGCCCGACTCGACGAGGTCGAGCGTTGCGAGGGCCGCGGCGCACGAGACGGGGTTGCCGCCGAACGTCGAGCCGTGCGCTCCGGGCTCCCACGACATGATCGAGGACCGGGCGATCAGCGCCCCGAGCGGCATGCCGCTGGCGAGTCCCTTCGCGGAGAGGACGATGTCCGGCTGGACGCCGAAGTGCTCGATCGCCCACATCGAGCCCGTCCTGCCGACACCGCTCTGGATCTCGTCGGCGATGAGCAGGATGCCGTGGGCATCGCAGATCTCGCGCAGGCGGCGGATCCACTCCACCGGGGGCACGAGGTATCCGCCCTCGCCGAGCACGGGCTCGACGAGCACGGCTGCGACGTCCTCCGGATGCACGATCCGGCGGAAGAGGACGTCCTCGAGGTAGTTGTCGACGGCGATCTCGGGCCGGTCCCGGTGGGCGCGGCCGAAGAGGTCGGCGTAGGGCGCGTGAACCATCCCGGGGAGGAGCGGCCCGAACGGGGAGCGGTGCTTGGCCTTCGAGGCCGACGCCGACATGCCCCCGTACGACCGGCCGTGGAAGCTGCCGAGGAACGAGACGACGTGGAAGCGTCCGGTCGAGGAGCGGGCGAGCTTGATCGCGCCCTCGACCGCCTCGGTGCCCGAGTTCGTCAGGAAGACGCGGGCGTCTCCCGGGAACGGTGCGAGCGCGGCGAGGCGGGAGCACAGACGTTCGTACACCGGCACGTAGAAGTCGCTGGTGCAGTAGTGGATGAGCTCCGACGCCTGCTGCGTGATCGCGTCCACGACCTCCGGATGACAGTGGCCGGTGGCGCAAACCGCGATGCCGGCGTTGAAGTCGAGGAAGACGTTGCCGTCGACGTCCTCGACGTGGGAGCCGTAGCCCCGTGCGGGCACGAGCGGGTACGCCCGTGTGAGGGACGGGCTCGTGACGGCCTCGTCCGCCTCGATCACCGCCTGCGCCTCCGGACCGGGGAGCTCCGTCCGGAGAAGTGGCGCTTCAGACTCCAGACGCATTGGGGTTGATGATGCGCCTGGGTCCGAGCAGCTCGCCGGGCTCGTCGAGCTCCGTCAGCTCGTCGAAGGCATGGCGCCTGGACGGCTTCGGCACCATGAGCCGTACCACGCCCTGTTGCAGGTCGAGGGACAGGCTCGATGCGCTGAGGTGGGGAGGCATGGTCACGTCCACGAGCACCGCGGATCCTACGTCTTCCACGCGGACGCACACACCACTAGTGCCGGCCACGGCCATGGCCGGATGCTAGCCATTGCCTCGTGACGGGCATCCGGGTAACCCCCGACGCCGATCGGGGATGTCCCGGATGTGGCGGGGCACGCCGTATTCCAAAGCTCGTGGCAGCGCGTTGGCGAGCAGTAGGGAGGCGGTCACGTGACTCGTTTCGTCCTTTCCGATCCGAACATGAGCGACGGCACGAACGCTGCCGTCATCGAGGCGATCGTCGATGAGCTGCGCGGTCGCGACGGGGTGAAGCTCATCGGCTACGAGCCGGACCCGGACTTCAACCGACTTCCCGTCGAGGTGATCGGAGCGCCCGAAGCGCTGCTGGAGGCGTTGCTCGACATGGCGGGCAGGAGCTACGAGCTCATCGACATGGAGCGCCAGCAGGGGCATCACCCGCGCATCGGCGCCGTGGACACGATCCAGCTCTATCCGCTCGGCGACATGACGCTGGAGGAGTGCGTCGAGATGGCGGAGGAGCTGGGCCGGGAGATCTTCGCCCGCTACGAGGTCCCCGTGTACTTCACCGGCGAGAACGCCCGGTCGGAGGAGCGGCAGACGCTTGCGGTCATCCGGGCGGGCAACTACGAGGGGCTGAAGAAGGTCGTGCACCAGCCGGACCGCGCGCCCGACATCGGGCCTGCGGCCCTGCACCCCACGGCGGGGGCGACCATCGTCGGTGCGGAGCGCTCGCACGACGCCTACTTCAACGTCGTCCTCGGTACGACCGACGTCGACATCGCGAAGCGGCTGGCGAAAGCCGTGCGGGCGCGGAGCGGCGGCTTCGCCAACATCAAGGGCGCGATCGGCCTGCCGTTGACCGAGCGGGGAGCCGTCGCGGTCTCGATGGAGATATCCGACCCCCTCGAGACGCCGCTCCACCGGGTCTTCAACCTCATCGAGGCCGAGGCCGCCAGGTTCGGGGTTCCGGTCGTCGGCGGGCAGATCTGCGGCGTCGTCGCGCAGGAGGTGCTCGTGCAGTGCGCCGAGTGGTACCTGAGGCTCGAGTCGATCAACGGCCCGTTCGACGCCCGGCGCCAGATCATCGAGAACCACCTGCTCGAGCTGACGCAGGAGGCGCTCGACGGGGCGACCCGCACCGCGCACCGCTGACCGCTCCCGGCGGCCTCGCGAGGGGCCGGCCCGGGGCCCGCGCGCGCGACCGCAGGAAACCCAGAGGGGTTTGCGGGTTTTCCGCCGACCCGAGCCGCCGCCTCGTGCGCTATACCTGAAGGACGGTGCCGAAGCCGGTCGAGCAGGTCTCGGAGGTGACCGTCCGCTTCGCGGGCGACTCGGGCGACGGCATGCAGCTCACCGGCTCCCAGTTCACGTCCGAGGCCGCGCTCCTCGGCAACGACATCTCGACGCTGCCCGACTTCCCCGCCGAGATCCGCGCACCCGCCGGCTCGCTGCCGGGGGTCTCCGGCTTCCAGCTCCACTTCGCCGACCACGACATCCTCACGCCGGGCGACGCGCCGAACGTGCTCGTCGCGATGAACCCCGCCGCGCTGAAGACGAACATCGGCGACCTGCCGAAGGGCGGGACGCTGATCGTCGACGGCGACGCCTTCACCGACCGCAACCTCAAGAAGGCCGGCTATGCGCAGAGCCCGCTCGAGGACGGCTCCCTCGACGAGTACCAGCTGCACGACGTCCCCCTGACGTCGCTCACGAAGGGCGCGCTCGCGGACGTCGATGGCGTGACGCCGCGCGAGGCCGAGCGCTCGAAGAACATGTTCGCGCTCGGCCTGATGTCGTGGCTCTACGGGCGCTCGATCGACCCGACGATCGAGTTCCTGCAGTCGAAGTTCGGCGCGAAGCGGCCCGAGATCGCCGAGGCGAACGTCAAGGCGCTCCAGGCCGGCTACGCGTTCGGCGAGACGACCGAGTCGTTCGCGGTCACCTACGAGGTGAAGCCGGCGAAGCTCAAGCCGGGCACGTACCGGAACATCACCGGCAACCAGGCGCTCTCCCTCGGCCTCGTCGGCGCCTCGAGGCTCTCCGGGCTGCCGCTCTTCCTCGGGGCGTACCCGATCACGCCGGCGAGCTCGGTGCTCGAGGAGCTCGCGGGCTACAAGGAGTTCGGCGTCCGCACCTTCCAGGCCGAGGACGAGATCGCGGCCGTCGGAGCGGCAGTCGGCGCCTCGTTCGGCGGTGCCCTCGGCGTCACGACCTCCTCCGGCCCCGGCGTCGTGCTCAAGGCGGAGACGGTCGGACTCGCGATCATGCTCGAGCTCCCGCTCGTGATCTGCGACATCCAGCGCGCCGGTCCCTCGACGGGGATGCCGACGAAGCCGGAGCAGGGCGACCTCCTGATGGTGCTCCACGGCCGCAACGGCGAGTCGCCCGTGCCGGTCGTCGCCGCGCGCTCGCCGTCGGACTGCTTCGACGCGGCGATCGAGGCGGCACGGATCGCGCTCAAGTACCGCACGCCGGTCTACCTCCTCTCCGACGCGTACCTCGCGAACGGCTCGGAGCCGTGGCTGCTGCCCGAGCTCGACTCGCTGCCCGACCTGACCCCGGAGTTCGCGACCGAGCCCAATGCCGGCGACGAGTTCCTCCCGTACCTGCGCGACGAGCAGACGCTCGCGCGGCCGTGGGCGGTGCCGGGGACGCCGGGCCTCGAGCACCGGATCGGCGGGCTCGAGAAGGCGGATCGCACGGGCAACATCTCCTACGACCCCGACAACCACGATCTGATGACCCGGCTGCGCGCGCAGAAGGTGGCCGGGATCGCGGCCGACATCCCGGAGCTCGAGGTCGACGACCCGGAGGGCACGGCGAAGGTGCTCGTCCTGAGCTGGGGCGGCACGTACGGGCCGGTCGCGGCTGCCGTGCGGCGTGTGCGGCGGAACGGCAAGCAGGTCGCGCACGCGCACCTGCGCCACCTCAATCCCTTCCCGCGCAACACGGGCGACGTCGTCCGCCGCTACGACAAGGTGCTCGTGCCCGAGATGAACCTCGGCCAGCTCCTCTCTCTCGTGCGGTCGCAGTTCCTCGTGGACGCGGTCGGCTACAACCACGTGCGGGGCTTCCCGCTGCGCGCGGCGCAGCTGGCGGAGGTGACCGAGGCGCTGGTGGACGCGAAATGAGCGAGAGCAACGGCAACGGCAGCGTGAAGCTGGCCGCCAAGGACTTCCGGACGGATCAGGAGGTCCGCTGGTGCCCGGGCTGCGGCGACTATGCGATCCTCGCGGCGCTCCAGTCGTTCCTTCCCGAGCTCGGCATCGAGCGCGAGAGGATGGTCTTCATCAGCGGGATCGGCTGCGCGGCCCGCTTCCCGTACTACCTGAACACGTACGGGATGCACTCGATCCACGGCCGCGCGCCGGCCATCGCGACGGGGCTCGCGACGAGCCGCCCGGATCTTTCCGTCTGGGTCGCGACCGGCGACGGGGACGCCCTGTCCATCGGCGGTAACCACCTGATTCACGCCCTGCGCCGGAACGTCAACCTCAAGATCATCCTCTTCAACAACCGGATCTACGGGCTGACGAAGGGGCAGTACTCCCCCACGAGCGAGCTGGGGAAGATCACGAAGTCGACGCCGATGGGCTCGCTCGACTGGCCCTTCAATCCGGTCTCGCTCGCGATCGGCTCCGAGGCGACGTTCGTCGCGCGCGCGATCGACACCGACAAGAAGGGGATGACCGAGGTGCTGCGCGCGGCGGCGGAGCATCGCGGCAGCGCGTTCGTCGAGATCTTCCAGAACTGCCCGATCTTCAACGACGACGCGTGGGAGTTCGTCCGCGACGACAAGGAGGGCGTGAACCGGATCGTCCTCCGCCACGGCGAGCCGATCACCTGGGGCAAGGACGGCGAGAAGGCGCTGCGGCAGCGCCGCAACGGCTCGATCGAGGTCTGCGGTGCCGACGAGGAGAACGTCCTGACCCACGACGAGACCCGCGAGGAGCCGACCCTCGCCTTCGCGCTCTCCCGGGTCACGCAGGCGACGCACGGCGGCACGCCCGTGGGCGTGTTCCGCGACATCGAGCGGCCGGTCTACGACGAGTTGATGGCCGAGCAGCTCAGCGTCGCCGAGGAGAAGCGGGGCAAGGGCGACCTCGCCGAGCTCCTCCACTCCGGCGAGACCTGGACCGTCGGCTAGCCGGCGTCCTGGTCCTGCTGCCCGAGCGAGAAGTGGAGGTGGTCGCCGTGCGCCTCGACGTCGAGCTCCTTGTCGTCGAGGACGGCGTTGGCGATCTCGTCGAGGTAGACGACGGCTTCGCGCTCCCGCACGACCTCGTCTCCCTCCACCGGCTCGGCCGTGAGCGTGAACTCGAGGGAGGCCTCGCCGCTCGGCTGGGCCGAGCCGCTGATCCGTACGCCTCCGTCCGGGCCCGCCTGGGCATTGTCGAGGATGTCCGCGATCACAGTCGCGGCGCGATCGGTCATCGTCAGCATGGGTTCCTCCTATCCGACGGCGGCACGGTTCAATCATCGCGGCGGACGCGGCCACAGCCGGCGGCCGCCCGCTCAGGCCCCTCGTCCGGCTGACACTGCGCGGGCGATCGCCGCGGCGACCTCGTCCGGGGCGTCCTCCTGCAGGAAGTGCCCGGCTCCGGCGATCAGCTCCGGCCCCGTCGCCCCGGGGATGAGCGAGACGAAGCGCTCCGCGACGGCCGGGGGGAGGACGGCATCCTCGGCGCCCCAGACGACGTGCGCGGGCCTGTCCCAGCGCGCGAGCGCCGCGCGGACGCGGTCGAGCGCGGCCGCGTTCGGGTGCTCCGGCTCGACAGGGACGAGCTCCGGGAAGGCGAGTGCGCCCGCCTTCGAGTCCGGTGTCGCGAAAGGCGCGTCGTAGGCGGCACGCACGTCGTCCGCGAGGCCGCGGCTCGTGCCGCCCGCCACGAGGCGTCCGACGTCGAGACCCCCGCCGACGTGGCGCAGCGCCTCCCGGAAGCGCAGCCAGGTCTCGCTCGGGGCACGGCCCGACCACACGCCGGTGTCGAGGATCACGAGCCGCTCGATGCGCTCCGGGTGCTCGACCGCGACACGCAGGCCGATCAGGCCGCCCCAGTCGTGGACGACGAGGGCGAGCCCGCGCAGGTCGAGCTCGTGGACGAGCTGCGTCACCGTCTCGACGTGACGGTCGTACGTGTGCCAGCCGAGGTCGGCCGGCTTGTCGGAGCGTCCGAAGCCGATCAGGTCGGGCGCGACCACGCGCCGCCCGGCGGCGACGAGGCGCGGGACGGCGTGGCGCCAGAGGAACGACCACGTCGGCTCGCCGTGGAGCAGGAGCGCCGGCGCACCGGCACCTTCGTCGAGGTAGTGCATGCGCAGGCCCCCGACGTCGAGCCAGTGCGGCGCGAAGGGATAGTCGGGCAGACCCGTGAAACGGTCGTCCGGTGTGCGCGCGACGTCGATGCGCGCATCCTCTCAGGGATGGCGCGCTACGCGTGCCGCAGGGCGTGGACGCGCCGGCGTGCGGAGACGTGCGGGCTCCAGCCGAGGCTGAGTGCGGCCGTGAAGGTCGCGAGGAGCCCGACGAGCCCGGCGAAGGCGAAGGCGAGCTCGGTGCCCCCGGTCTCCGCGAGCCAGCCGGTGAGCAGCCCGGCGAGCGCGCCCGTGCCGTTGAAGGCGTAGAAGTAGAGGCCGATGATCCGGCCGCGCAGCCGGTCGGGCGCGGCGAGCTGAATGCTTGCGTTCGAGTTCGCCGACCAGGCCGTGAAGCCGGCCCCCACGACGAAGAGCAGGATGCCGGCCAGGAGCGCCGAGTGGACGGGCGCGAGCACGAGCTCGCCGGTGGTGAAGAGGACGCCGCCGACGAGCAGCACCCTGATCGACGCGCGGCCGAGGGACGCGGCCGCGAGCGCTCCGACGAGCGCGCCGGCTCCGAAGACGGCGGAGAGCAAGCCGTAGACGTAGCTGTGCCCGTGCAGCGTGACCTTGGCCAGCACCGGCAGCGTGACGTTGAAGTTGAAGGAGAAGGCGCTGAGGAAGAAGGTCAGGGCGAGCAGGACGACCATGCGCCGCTGGCCGCGCACCCAGGCGAGCCCTTCGCGCGTGCCGGCGAGGATGCTCGGGCGCGCGAACTCCTCGAGCGGGAAGAACTCCGAGACGCGCATCGCCAGCAGCCCGAGCAGCACGGCGAGGAAGCTGATCGCGTTGACGAGGAAGCAGACCCCGGCGCCGGCGACGAGCACGACGCCCGCGACCGCCGGCCCGAAGATCCGCGAGGCGTTGAAGAGGGACGAGTTGAGCGCGATCGCGTTCGGCAGGTCCGCACGGCCGACCATCCGGTACGTGAGCTGCTGGCGCGACGGCACGTCGAGGACGAGCACCGTCCCGTTCACGAAGGCGATCAGGTAGAGCATCCACGGCTCCGCGAAGCCGCCCAGCGCGATCCAGGCGAGCGCGGAGGCCGCGACGAGCTGCGCCGTCTGCGTCATGAGCACGGTGCGGCGCGCGTCGAGCCGGTCGGTCAGGACGCCGGCGAAGAGCCCGAACGCCATGTACGGGACGAACTGCGCGAACGCCATCACGCCGACGTCGAAGGGCGAGTGCGTCAGCTGGAGGACGAACCAGCCGAGTGCGATCCGCTGCATCCAGGAGCCGGTCTGGGAGACGATCTGGCCGCCGAAGAAGAGCCGGTAGTTGCGGTAGGCGAGGCTCTGGAACGTGCGCCGCACCGCCGTCATGCCTCTTCCTCCTCCTCGTCCAGGAGGCGGGAGAGCGGGTCGACGGCGGCGGAGACCGTGGCTCGCTCGGCGGGCGAGAGCGACTCGAGCCGGCTCGCGAGCCAGGCCGTGCGGCGGGAGCGGACGCGGCGCAGGGTGCGCTGTCCCTCCTCCGTCAGACTGAGGTCGACCCGGCGCCGGTCGGTCTCGCTCGGGGTGCGGATGACGAGGCCGTCGCGCTCGAGCCGGGAGATGCGCTTCGACATCGCGGCGGTCGAGACGCGCTCCTCCGCGGCGAGCGTGCCGACCGTGACGCCGGCCTCGTACCGGATCAGGACGAGCAGGCCGACCTGCTGGGGCGAGACGCCTGCGATCTTCTCGCGGCGAAGCTCGCGGCCGAGGCGGAGCAGCGTGGGGCGCAGCCGGTCGGCCACCGCCATGGCGTCCTCCCCCTGCTTGGTCGCCCCGCCTGCCATTCCGTAACCAGGTTAGCCGTAATACATAACCTGGTTACAAAATCCTTACCAGCTCGGCGTCGACCGCCTGCGGAGGATCGAGTTGTCGACTGCGCTCGTCGCGACCGGGTTGCCGACGAGCCGGTTCTGCCACAGGTAGCCCTCCGACTGGAAGTTGACGAGGAGGGCGAGGCCGCGGCGCGTGCGCAGGCCCGAGGCGACGTCGGGACGGGTGCCGATGACGGTGTTGTGGTCGAACATGCACATCGAGCGGTCGTTGCAGTAGAGGGCGACGCCGAGCGCGTCGCGGACCGTGTTGTGGGAGGCCATGCCCATCGACATCTCCGTGACGGAGATCGCCTCGCCGGTCGTGCGGCTGATGTCGTTGTTCATGACGTCCGTCATCGAGTAGTGCGTCGTGATCCCCTCCTGGCCGCCGACGATCGTGCAGCCCTCGACCATGCTCATCCCCAGGTCCATGTTGAAGGAGATGTCGATCCCCTGGCCGCGCGGGTTGCCGAGCATGTCGACGGTGCAGTTGCGGATGATCACCCCGCCGAGCCGGACGTGGATGCCGTCGAGCTTCGCGCCCTGCACGGTGACGCCGTCGATCACCGTGTTGCGATAGCCATCGACGGAGATCCCGTTCGTCCCGCCGATGACGGTGACGTCGCGGATCTGGACGTCGTCGTGGGCGACGACGATGCCGCCCTTGACGACGGCGCCCGGAGCGCCCTGGAGGATCTCCCGCTGCCGGATCACGAGCGGGCCCTGGTGCACGCCTGTGCTCAGGTGGACGACCGGCGGCAGCTGTGCGACGTAGGTCGCTCCCGAGCCGGCGAGCGTGAGCGCGACCGCGCCGGCGGCGACGAGGCCGAAGCGGCCCAGCTCGCCGCCGTCCTCCGCGTAGCTCAGCCGGAGCAGCGGATAGCCGGCTTGCGCCAGGACGACGGAGATGAGCCAGCCCGCGCCGAAGAGGCCGAGCGCCGGCCAGAGCGGCGGCTGGAGCCCGAAGCCGTAGACGACCGCGAGCATCGCCCCCAGCTCGACGGCTCCGAGCGGCACCATGGCCCAGGCGGGCTGGTACCGGAGCAGCCGCCAGGCCTGGAGGTCGAACGCGAGCCCGACCGCGGCCATGAGCGCGCACAGCTCGATCGGCCACCACTGATGGAGGATCGCGGTGAGCACGCAGCAGCCGAGCAGAAGCGGCAGCAGCGCCGCGAGGCGTGACTCGAACCGTCCCCTCAGCGTGTACGACACGTGCTGATCCTCCGGAGGAAACGGTGTGCCGCGTACTTCGCTCCCGCGAGCGTGTCGGCGGCCGGAAACGCCCACTGCGCCGGCGCGCCG
Organism: uncultured Gaiellales bacterium; assembly: GCA_964602945.1. GTDB lineage: Bacteria > Actinomycetota > Thermoleophilia > Gaiellales > Gaiellaceae > Palsa-739. The sequence goes on along the minus strand of CAZRTE010000017.1, from coordinate 24,232 downwards.
GCGACGGCGAGCGTGCGGCTCTCGTCGCTCAGCGCGGGTACGGCCGAGTCGGAGTCGAGCACGAGCCAGCGCTCCTCGGTCTCGAGCTCGTGCTCGGCGACGAGTCGCGTCAGCAGCGGGTCGTGCCGGAAGCCGCGCAGGAAGCCGGTCGCGCAGATCACCTGTGCGCTGCCGTTCGGCGACTGCTCGACCCGGAAGCGGCCTTCGCCGGCGGCGCGGGCCAGCGGCTCGTCCCACTTGGCGCCCGGCGGGTACGAGGGTGTCGACAACGTACGCAGGCGCTCGATCCGCTCGCGTGGGGGCAGGCGGTGGAAGGCGGCGAGCCCGCGGCGAGAGAAGTAGTGGCGCGGCACGTTCAGCGGTCGCCGCAGCGGCTCCCGGCGCCGCACCGAGACGACCTCCGCTCCGGCCGCGAGCGCATTCACCCATTCGGTCGCCGCGGCGAGTCCCGCGCCGACGACCGTGACGGTGCCGGCGTAGTCGTGCGGCTCGTAGGAGTGCACGACGCGCGGATCGCCGCGCAGCTCCTCGGGCATGTTCAGGCCGGGGTGGCCGAGCGCGAGGAGGACATGCTGGAAGCGCTCGCCGTCCAGGTCGAAGCCGCCGTCGACTGCCCGCACCCTCTCGACGCGGCGCAGGACGAGGCTCTCGTCCCAGCCGCTCCGCTCCCGCAGCCGCTCGACGTGGGCGAGGAACTCGTCCACCGTCGGGTGGTAGCGGTCGACGACCGTCTCGAGCAGCGGCCGCAACGAGCGCCGTCGCCGCACGCTCGAGAAGGCGAGCCCGGGGAAGGAGGTGGGGAGGCAGTGCCCGTCGCTCTCCGACCGCATCTCTCGCTGCCGGATCGCGGCGGCCCGCACCCGCCAGGTTGCCACCGGATCGGCGTCCGTCCCGAAGACGGCGATCTCCTCCGGCGCGAACGCCCGGCGCAGGGTCTGATACGCCGTGAAGCCGGCGAGCCCCGAGCCGACGATCGCGACTCGTCCTCGCGTCTCTGGCGCCGTGCCGGGGGCGCGAGGACGGAGGGCCGAGTGCTCGGCACGGGCCCGGAAGGCATCGTGACGCCGGCGCGGCGAGGCGGTGCCGGAGGCCGGCTCCGCCGGCCGGGAGGTGCTGCCGGCCAGGGACGCGAGCATTACTTCACCGAGCCGGCGAGCAACCCCTGGACGAAGTAGCGCTGGAAGGCGAAGAAGACGACGAGCGGGACGACGAGCGAGATGAACGAGGCGGGCGCGATGATGTCGATGCTCGAGGCGAACTGTCGCAGCTGGCCGAAGATCCAGACGGTGATCGGCGTCACGCCGAACGTGAGCGAGACGATCAGGTCGTTCCACGTCCAGAGGAACTGGAAGATCGCAAGCGAGGCGATCGCGGGCAGTCCGAGGGGCAGGATCAGGCGGAGGAAGATCCAGATCTCGTTCGCTCCGTCGATGCGTGCGGACTCGAGGATGTCCTTCGGGATGCCGGCGAAGAAATTGCGCAGGAGGAAGACCGCGAACGGGAGCCCGAACGCGGCGTGGAAGAGGATGACGCTCAGCACCGTTCCCGAGATCCCGAACAGGTCGTAGAGCTTGAACATCGGGATCAGCGCCATCTGCAGGGGCACGACGAGCAGCCCGATCACGCCGAGGAAGAGCCAGTCGCGGCCGGGGAAGTCGAGCCAGGCGAAGGCGTAGCCGGCGAGTGCGCCGACGATGACGACGAGCACGGTGTTGCCGACGGCGATGTACGCCGTCGTCTTCAGGGCGCCGGTCAGGCCGGCGTTGTGGAACAGGACGCTGTAGTTGGCGAAGGTGGCGAGACTCGGGTGGGCGAAGATCTTCCACCAGCCCTGCGAGGCGAGCGTGTTCGCCGGCAGGATCGAGGTGATGAAGAGGCCGATGGTCGGGACGAGCCAGAGCAGCCCGATCACCCCGAGCAGGATCTGGAGCGGCGTTTTCGCGAGCGCGCGCAGGATCTTCGCGGCGGCGCTCTCGCCGGGCGCGGGCAGGTGGACGGCCTCGCCGGCGGCGGTCATGAGGCTTCGCTCCGGAAGCGCCGGATGTTGAGCGCGAGCACGGGGATCACCAGCAGGAAGATGAAGACGGCGATCGCGGAGCCGGTGCCGAAGTCGAAGGCCGTGAAGGCGGTGCGCCACATGGCGAGCGCGAGCACGTTCGCATTCGCCTGCACCGAGTCGGGCGCGAGCGCGATCACGATGTCGAAGACCTTGAGGACGTTGATGATCATCGTGATGAAGACGACGCTGAGCACCGGTGCGAGCAGGGGGACCGTGACGCGCCGGAAGACCTGCCATTCGCTCGCTCCGTCCGTTCGCGCCGCTTCGAGTACGTCACGCGGCATGGCGGAGAGGCCGGCGGCGATCACCACCATGGCGAAGCCGGCCCAGATCCAGATGTAGGCGATCAGAAGCGCCGGCGTGATCAGGCTCGGCCCGAGCCACGAGTAGCCGCCGAAGGGTTTCGCGAACGTCTGGGCGCCGATCCCCACGTTGTACGCCCCCGGCGGGACGTCCGCGAAGTCGAAGGTTCCGTGTACGTCGGTCTTCGTCGTCCGCATGACCTTGCCGGCCGAGTCCTGCAACTGAACCGTGACGCCGGGGATGCCGAGCTCGCCCTGCTCGACGACGCCCGGCTTCCCGCCGCCCGGCTTGAAGTCACGCCAGACGACGCCGTCGATCGCCCCCGGCTTCGGTGCCGGCTGCACCGCCTGCGTGGAGCCCTTCGGCATGTCCTGCGGCGCGATGCCGGTCAACCCGATCAGCGCGACCCCGTTCGGACGCAGCGGCGTCTTGAGGATCAGCGCTCCGCCCTGCCCCTGCTGGAAAATCGGCGTCGACGGAGTTGCGCTCGGCAGCACTCCCGCGGGAGAGAAGGCATCCGAGACGGTGCGGCCGAGGGCGTTGATGGCGCCCTGGCTCGGGTTCTGCTGGTACATGATCCGCCACGTGATGCCGGTGGCGAAGGCGGAGATCGCCATCGGCAGGAAGACGACCGTCTTGAACGCGACCGCCCAGCGGACGCGCTCGGTGAGGACGGCGAAGATGAGCCCGATCGCGGTCACGAAGGCGGGCACGACCGCGACCCAGATCGCGTTGTTCTTGATCGCCGTCAGGATCGTCGACGTCGTGAAGAGCGTCTTGTAGTTGTCGATCCCGACCCACGCGCCGAGGTAGCCCGACCTGCCGAAGAAGCTGCGGATGACCGTGTAGATCGTCGGGTAGAGCAGCCAGACGGCGAGCAGGATCAGCGCCGGTGCCAGGAAGAACGCCCCGGTCAGATGCCGGGCCAGCCCCTCCCCGGAGGACTCCGGCGGAGCCGCCCCGGGGGGCGGCTCCGCCGTGATGCTCGCGTCACTCAAGAGCTACTTCCCGCTCTTGTACGCCTTTGCCGCGGCACTCTCCAGCTGTTGCTGGATGCCCTTGATGTTGCTCGGGTTCTGCAGGAACTTCTGGAACAGTCCCCACTCGCCCTGGCCCGTCGTCGAGCCGAAGGACGCCGGCTGCTCGTCGGACATGTCGAACACGACCGACTTCGCCTTGCCGATCGGGGCCTCCGTCGCCCGGGTGATCGCGTCCGGATAGGCGCTTGCGGGCACGTTCTTGTTGCCCGTGCCGAAGCCACCCTTCTTCGCCCAGATCTCGGCGGCCTGTGCTGTGGCGAGGTACTTCATGAACGCCTCTACCGCCGGATTGTCGCGGAACGTGACGAGCAGGTCGCCGCCGATCTCGACCGCGCTCGAGTAGGCGGAGTTCTTCGAGATCGCCGGGAACGGCACGACGTTGAAGCCGGTCACCGGCTTCGCCTTCGTGTTGGCCAGGATCTCGCTCGAGACGAAGTCGGCCTCCGGCACCATCGCCGCCTTCGGGGGCGTCGAGTAGACGTAGTCGACGCACGTCGGATAGTCCGTCTGGAGTGCGCCGCTCGTGCCGCCGTAGATGTTCGAGCTGTCGCCCACGATCTGTTTCATGTACGTGAGCGCCTTCGTGACCGACGAGTCGGTCCACTTGATCGAGTGGGTGGTCAGCTGGTCGTACTTCTGCGGCCCCCACATGCGGAGGTAGATGTTCTCGAACAGGTCGGTGAGGGTCCAGCCGGACGCCCCGCACAGCGACCACGCCGGCGTGCCCGACGCCTTGATAGTGCTCGCGGCGCTCATCAGCTGCGACCACGTCTGCGGCGGCTTGGCGCCGGCCTGCTTGAAGACGGGCACGTTGTACCAGAGCGTCGACTTGTTGGACGCCTTGTAGACGAGGGCGTAGAGCGTGCCGTTGACCGAGCCGAGCTGTAGCCACGCCGGCGCGAAGTTCTGCGAGATCACGCCCTTCGCGTAGGTGAGCGGCTTCAGCTCCCCCTGGTCCGCGAGTTGCTTCACGTAACCGGGCTGCGCGATGTCGGCGATGTCCGGCGGGTTGCCGCCCGTGATCCTCGTCGCGAGCACGGTGTTGAGGTTGTCGCCCTCCGGCTTGTAGTTGACCTTGACGTTCGGGTACTGCTTGTTGAAGGCGGCGATCACCTGCTGGAAGATCTTCTGCTCATTACCGGTCCAGACGCCGAAGAACGTGACGCTGCCCTTGACGCTCGCACCGGATGTCGTCATGGCCTCCGTCGTCGACTTCGCGCCTCCGCCGCCACCTCCGCAGCCTGCCGCCACCGCGACGATGCCGACCGTCACCGCGGCGAGCGCTGTCAGACGCGCTGCGCGTGTCCATCGTGTCCTAAGACTGCCCCTCACGCTGTAGCTCCTTTCTCGCTCTTTACCCCGTCGTAGATTCCCTCGCTCGTTTCCGCGTCGAAGAAGTGCAGGCTGCGCGTGTCGACGGCGACCTCGAGCGGCTTTCTCTCCTCGACCGTCGCGCGTGCCCCGAATTTGCCGACCAGGAGCGCATGTCCCTCCTGCGCCTCCGGACCTACCGCCGCCTCGCCGGCGTCGCGCGCGAGCTCCTTGAGATCCTCCGTCAGTGCCGGGTGGGTGCCTTCCACCGTGAAGTGCACCACCAGCTCCGAGCCGAGCGCCTCGCGCAGCTCGGTCATGCCGTGGAGCCGCCGGTCGGCGGGCGTGTCGGGCACGAGCGCCACGTCCTCGAGGTCCTCGGGGCGGATGCCGAGGATGACCTGCCGGCCCTCGTAGGAGCGGAGCGCCGGACGGTTGGCGAGCGCCGCCTCGTCGAGCCCGAGCCGCTGCTGGCCGATGTCGACCGCGAACCCGCCGTTCGAGCGCACGACCGTCGCCTCGACCATGTTCATCGCCGGCGAGCCGATGAAGCCGCCGACGAAGAGGTTGACCGGGTGGTCGTAGAGCGTCTGCGGGTCGTCCACCTGCAGGAGCTCACCCTTCCGCATCACCGCGACTCGGTCGCCCATCGTCATCGCCTCGACCTGGTCGTGGGTGACGTAGATCGTCGTCGTGCCGAGATCGCGCTGCAGCCGGCTCACCTCGGCGCGCATCTGCACCCGCAGCTTCGCGTCGAGGTTCGAGAGCGGCTCGTCCATCAGGAAGGCTGCCGGCTCGCGCACGATCGCGCGCCCCATCGCGACGCGCTGCCGCTGCCCGCCCGAGAGAGCGCGCGGCTTCCGCTTGAGGAACGGCTCGAGCCCGAGGATCTTCGCCGCCTCCTGCACGCGCCGCTCGATCTCGTCCTTCGACATCTTCTTGACCTTGAGGCCGAAGGCGATGTTGTCGTAGACCGAGAGGTGCGGGTAGAGCGCGTAGCTCTGGAAGACCATCGCGATGTCGCGGTCGCGAGCGGGGACGTAGTTGACGACGCGATCGCCGATGCGCAGTATCCCGCCGGAGATGTCCTCGAGGCCCGCGACCATCCGGAGCGCGGTGGTCTTACCGCAGCCCGAGGGCCCGACGAGGACCATGAACTCGCCCTCCGTCACCTCCAGGTTCAGGTCGCTGACGGCCTTCGTGCCGTCGGCGTAGACCTTCGTTACGTCTTCGAAGACGACTCCAGCCATTCACCACCCCTCACCGGATTACACCTCGGACCCTAACCGAGGAGCTCTCGGCTTGTCACGTAGCGCGATCCTGCGGCTACAGGATCTTCGAGAGGAATTGCTTCGTTCGCTCGTGCTCGGGCGCCTCGAAGAAGTGCTCCGGCGTGCCCTCCTCGATGATCAGTCCGTCGTCCATCATCACGACCCGGTCGGCGGCCTCGCGCGCGAACCCCATCTCGTGCGTGACGACGATCATCGTCATCCCCTCGTGGGCGAGTTCCTCCATCACCGTGAGCACCTCGCCGATCACCTCGGGGTCGAGGGCGCTCGTCGGCTCGTCGAAGAGCATCAGGGCCGGTTTCATGGCGAGAGCGCGCGCGATCGCCACCCGCTGCTGCTGGCCGCCGGAGAGCTTGCCGGGATACGTGTCGAGCTTGTCGCCGAGCCCGACCCGGCCGAGCAGGAGCGTGGCCTCCTCCACTGCCTGCGCCTTCGGTGCGCCGAGCACCCGCACGGGAGCCTCGATCACGTTCTCGAGCGCCGTCTTGTGCGGGAAGAGGTTGAAGCGCTGGAAGACCATGCCGATCTGCGTCCGCTGCCGGGCGATGTTGCGCTCGCTGTCCTCGACGAGCTTCCCGTTCTTCTCGCGGTAGCCGATGAGATGGTCGTTGACCTCGATCCGGCCGGAGTCGATCTTCTCGAGGTGGTTGATGCAGCGGATGAACGTCGTCTTGCCCGAGCCCGACGGGCCGATGATGCAGACCGTCTCGCGCTTCGTGACCTCGAGCGAGACTCCCTTGAGGACGTGCAGGCGGCCGAAGCGCTTGTGCACGTCCTCGGCCTGCATGACGACCTCGCTCATCGCGCCCCCCGCGCCCAGGCCGACACGGGATTCCACGCAGCGACGAGCCGCTCCTGGAAGGTCAGCTCCTGGCCGCGCTCGCTCGCCGACAACCGCCGCTCGATCGAGGCCTGGATGACCGTCCAGATCGTGGTCAGGACGAGATACCAGAACGCGACGGCGATGTAGTAGTCGGCGATGAACGTCTGCGAGTACTTCTGCTGGGCGTCCGCGAACAGCTCGTAGACGCCGATCGTGAAGAGCAGCGACGTCGTCTTCATCATGTTGTTGAACTCGTTGCCGAGCGGCGGAATGATCACGCGCGCCGCCTGCGGCAGGACGATCCGCCGCATTGCGAGGCCGTAGCGCATGCCGAGCGACTTCGCGGCCTCCATCTGGCCCCTGTCGATCGAGTCGATCCCCGCACGGATGATCTCGCGCATGTAGGCGCCCTCGTTGATGCTGAGCGCGGCGATGCCGGCGACGGCGGCGTCGGGGATCGTCCAGACGCCGCCGATGTGCAACGTCGGCCAGCTGAACGCGAAGTACATGTAGAAGATCTGCACGAGTATGGGCGTGCCGCGGAAGACCGTGACGTAGGTCGCGGAGATCCAGCGCAACGGCGGCAGGCGCGACATCCGCCCGAGGGCCGCGAGCAGCCCGAGCAGGACGCCGAGCACCTGGGCGACGACCGAGATGTAGATCGTCGCCCAGAGCGCCCGGGCGAACACGTTGTCCGGATGGAAGATCCGCTGCCAGATGACGTGCCAGTCGATGGCGACGATCAGCTGGTGCATCATCGGCTACGCGAACTTCCCGACCTGCGCTACTGCTTGAGAGCGAAGGCCGAGATCCCCCACTTGGCGAGGATCTTCTTCATCGTCCCGTTCTTGTACAGCGTCGCGATCGCGGACTCGAACTTCGCGCCGAGCGGGTCCCCCTTGCGGGTCGCGATTCCCTCCGGTGCGGTGCCGAGCTGCGGGCCGGCGGTCTGGAACTTCCCCTTGGTCTGCTTGATGTAGTAGAGGACGGGGGTCGCGTCGGCGAAGTACGCGTCGACCTTGCCGGAGAGCAGCGCGGCCGCCGCTTGCGTGTCGCCGGGGAAGATCCGGATCGTGATCTGCTTCATACCGGCCTTCTTGAGTCCCTTGTTCGCCTGGTCGAGAGCGGCCTTCTCCGTCGTCGCCGCCTCGACTGCGACCGTCTTGCCGCTGAGGGACGCGATGCCGGTGATGTGCTCCGGGTTGCCCTTCTTCACCATCAGCGACATCCCGACGCTGACGTAGTTCGCGAAGTCCACCTGCTTGCGCCGCTGCGCGGTGTCGGTCATCGCGCTGATGATCGCGTTGCACTTCTTCTTCAGGAGCGCGGGGATGATCACGTCGAAGCCGGTCACCTTGATCTGCGCCTTCGTGCCGAGCAGCTTGGCGATCGCGTTCGCGATGTCGATGTCGGCGCCGGCCGGCTTGCCGTTGACGATCGACTCCATCGGCGGGTAGGTCGTGTCGCTGCAGAAGACGATCGGGTTCGGCACCGACGCAGCCTGGGTCGTCGCCGCCGAGGTAGTGGTGGTCTGGCCTCCACCGCCGCCGCCGCCGCAGGCGGCAAGGGTGGCGACGAGTGCTGCGGCTCCCAAGAGCGGGAGAAGACGCTTCACGGTTTGCCCTCCTTGTTCCGTCGAATCCGGGGAACTGACTCTACCGGGCCCCGGTGAGAGGGACTACGCGAGCAGTGCCGCTGCGGTGAGCGCCTGGAAATGGCCGATCAGCTGCTCGCTCCGGCTCATGAGGACGCCGCGCTCGAGCACGCCTGCGGAGAGGCCGTGCTGCACGCTCTCGACGAGGGCGCGGTCCTCCCGGCCGACCTCGGCGTCGAACGCGAGCAGGTCGTCGATCCAGGCCTGATCGACCCCGGGGCCGAAGAAGTAGTCGAGGAAGCGGTACGTGCGCCCGGGGCTCCGGGGGACGATGGGGCCGATCGAGATGTTCGGCCGGCCGGGGAAGATGTTGATGCCGAGGTTCGGCCAGAGGAAGTGGAACTGGCCCTGCGGCAGCTCGTCGGCCGGCCCCGCCGTGCGGAGCGCGCCGCGCTGCGTCGACAGGCGCCCCTCGTTCGAGAGCAGGTAGGCCTCGGACGAGACGTCGATGAGGGCGCTGAAGCCGGGGTGTGCGACCTGGCAGTGGTAGCACTCGAGGAAGTTCTCGCAGACGATCTTCCAGTTCGCGTCGACCTCGCCCTCCCAGCGCGAGTGGTGGACGAGCGAGTCGACGTCGAGCCCGAGCTCGGCGACCTGCGCGGGGAGGGAGCCGAGCGCCTGCGCGAGTGGCTCCGGGTCGGGGCTCGTGTTGACGAAGAGGAACGGGCCCCACGCGGCGACGGCGAGCGGCACGAGCCCGAGCTCCTCCTGCGGGAAGCCCGCCTCCTCGTCGCTCCGGGGTGCGGATCGCAGCCTGCCGTCGAGCCCGTACGTCCAGGCGTGGTACGGGCACTGGAGCGTCTCGCGGGAGCCCTCTCCCTCGGCGACGACGCTGCCGCGGTGGCGGCAGACGTTGAGGAAGGCGCGGGTCGTGCCCTCGCGGTCGCGCGTGACGACGACCGGCGTGCGGCCCGCGTACGTCGCGAGGTAGCCCGGCAGCCCGAGCTGCCCCGTGTGGCCGACGTACTGCCAGGCGGGGCGGAGGATCCGCTCCTCCTCGCGCCGCAGGATCTCGGGATCCGTGTACCAGCCGTAGGGGAGAGTCCTCTCCACGCGCGGCGAGCGTACCTCTTCCCTCGGGACCTGTCCCGGTAACAGTTACCGAGACAGGTCCGTTTCGGCCGCCGGCGTGCTCGTTCAGCGAAAAAGGAGCATCTCGATGTCCGGCTGGACATGTCTGGGTAACAGATACCGGGACGTGTCCAGATGAGACGATGTGGTCGTGCGCGCCATGGTGCTCCAGGCGGCCCGCGAGCCGCTGCGGCTCGAGGACCTGCCGGTGCCGGAACCCGGGCCGGGCCAGGTCCGTCTGCGCGTCTCCGCGTGCGGCGTCTGCCGCACCGATCTCCATGTGGTCGACGGCGAGCTGCCGGATCCGAAGCTGCCGCTCGTCCCGGGCCACCAGATCGTCGGGCGCGACGAGGAGGGGCGCCGGCTCGGCGTGCCGTGGCTCGGCTGGACGTGCGGCGTCTGCCGCTACTGTCGCAGCGGCCGCGAGAACCTCTGCGAGTCGGCCCGCTTCACCGGCTACGACCTCGACGGCGGCTACGCGGAGTGGGCGGTCGCGGACGAGCGCTTCTGCTTCCCGCTTCCCGAGGGCTATGGGGACGTCGAGGTGGCGCCGCTCCTGTGCGCGGGCCTGATCGGCTATCGCTCGCTGCGCCTCGCCGGAGACGCGGAACGGCTCGGACTGTACGGCTTCGGCGCCTCGGCGCACATCGTCGCGCAGGTCGCGCGGCACGAGGGGAGGCGCCTCTTCGGCTTCGTGCGGCCCGGTGACGACGAAGCGGCGGCGTTCGCGCGCGAGCTCGGCTGCGAGTGGGCGGGGCCGTCCGACGCGCCCGGGCCGGAGGAGCTCGACGCCGCGATCGTCTTCGCCCCGGTCGGGCCGCTCGTCCCGGCAGCCCTGCGCTCGCTCGCCCGCGGCGGCGTCGTCGTCTGCGCCGGGATTCACATGAGCGACCTCCCGAGCTTCCCGTACGAGCTCCTCTGGCACGAGCGCGTCGTGCGCTCGGTCGCCAATCTCACCCGCCGCGACGGGGAGGAGTTCCTGGCGCTCGCACCGGAGATTCCGGTGCGGACCGAGGTGGAGACGTTCCCGCTCGAGCAGGCGAACGAGGCGCTCGATCGGCTCCGCCGAGGTGACCTCCGTGGTGCAGCCGTGCTAACAGTGGACGCATAGTGTCCCGCCTCACGCGACTCGCGAGCTTCGCCGCCGCCCACCGGCGGCTGCTCGGCACGCTCCAGATCACGCTGCTCGTGCTCTTCTTCGGGCTCGTGGGCTGGGCGCTGCGCGGCTCTGTCCGCGCGGCGGCGCACGACCTCGACCGCGCCAACCTCGTCCTCTTCGCCCTGGGCTGCCTCGCGCTGGCGGGCTACTACCTCGTGTTCGTCTTCGGCTGGATGCGGATCCTCGCCGAATGGGACATCCGGCTCTCGTATCCGGCCGCGCTGCGGGCCGAGATGATCTCGATGCTCGCGAAGTACGTCCCCGGAGGGATCTGGACGCCCGCGGCGCGCGTCGTCGCGGCCCGCCGCGCCGGCATCACCGACGCGGCGCTCGTCACCTCGTCGATGCTGCTGGAGGCGGGGATCTCGGCCGTGGCCGGCGTGATCGTCTTTGTCCTCAGCCTCGCCTTCGTGGACAACGTGAACGCGCCGCTCGCACCGCTGATCGTCTTCGGCGTCGTGCTCGCGATCCTCGTCCAGCCGCAGGTCTTCCGGCCGCTCGCCGGGAAGGTGCTGCGACGGCTCGGCTACACCCGCGAGCTGCCGACGCTGCGCGCACGGACGCTCACTGCGCTGCTCTGCTTCTACGCCGGCACCTGGGTCCTCGGCGGGTTCGCACTCTGGCTCCTGCTGCGCTCCGTGGGCGCGCATCCGGAGCCGGCCACCATCGTCTACCTCGGCGGAACGGCCGCCGTCGGCGCGATCGTCGCCGTCCTCTTCGTCTTCGCGCCGTCCGGGCTCGGCCCACGCGAGGCGTCGATGTACGGGCTGCTGCTCGCGGTCGCGACGCCGGGCCAGGCGCTCGGTGCGGTGGCACTGAACCGTGTCGCCATCACGGCGGTCGAGGTGCTCCTGCTCGTCGCCGGCGGCCTGTTCCTGCGCGGCGAGCGGGGACGGAACGCAGAGCCCGCCGAGCTGCCGTCGGTCTGAGCGAAGCCTGCGCGGCGCCGTCCGGTTCTCATCGGCGCCGCTGCTCGTGCTCGTCTTCGCCGCCGTCGGGCACCGGCTCGCCGAGCGTCTCCCGGTCAGGCTCGTGGTCACGTTCGGCTGCCTCGTCTGCAGCGCCGGCATGGCCCTGATCGCAACCGGCATGGGAGCAGAGTCCGCCTACGCCACCGAGTTCCTGCCGGGCTGGGTGCTCGGCGGTGCGGGAGTGGGGCTCTCGTTGCCGGCCCTCGTCTCGGTGGCCACGTCCGACCTGCCGGCGAGGGACGCCGCGACCGGCAGCGGTGTCGTGAACATGAACCGGCAGATCGGCACCGCGCTCGGGGTCAGCCTCGTCGTCGCGGTGCTCGGCACCTCGTCGAGGCTTCCCGCGACCGAGGCCGCCTTCCGGCACGCGTTTCTCGTGATCGCGGTGCTCGCGGCGGTGACGGCGGCGTTCGCGGCACGCCTGCCGGTGCGGCGCGCTCCCCGGCTCGCCGTCGCCGAGGGAGACCGCTCAATCGTGTGACCGTGTCGCGACCGGCGGCCTGCGGACGACGAGCACCGAGCAGCCGGCCCGGTGGGCGACGCGCTCGGAGACGCTCCCCAGCGCCCTGAACCCGTGCAGGCCCCGGCTGCCGACGACGAGCAGATCGGCGCAGGCCGCAGCTTCCACGAGGGCCGGCACCGGAGCTGCGGCTGCGCCCTCCACCTCGGGATGCCGCTCCTGGACGAGGTCGAAGTCGACGGCCTTGCCTCCGAGCGCCACGACGCGGTGCAGCGTGCTGTGGAAGCGGGCGGCGAGGCCGGCTGCGACCTCGCAGGCACGTTCGGCCTCCTCCGAACCGTCGACGCCGACCACGATGTCGGTGGGGAAGGTGGCGACGTTCGGCACGGGACGCGCCAGGAGCACCGTGCACGGAGCCTGGTGCAGCAGCTCGCCGGCGGCCCCGCCGAGCAGGATCTCCTCCAGGCGGGGATGGTCGTGCGAGCCGATGGCGAGGAGGGTCGCGTCGAGCCGCCTGGCCTCCTCGAGCAGCTGCGGGACGACGAGCCCGTAGAGCTTGCGCACCTCGGCGTGCGGCCCGAGGGCATGGCCCGCGATCGCGAGGCACGCGCCGGCCGCCTGCTCGAGCTCGTCCTCGAGGAGTCCGGCCCGCAGCGCCGTGGCGGCCAGGGGCGTGAGCTGGAGCACGGTGGCAGCCTCCCGCGCCGAGTCGCGCTCGGCGAGCCGGGCTGCCTGCCGGCAGGCGTCGAAGCCCTGCTTGCTGCCGTCGACGCCGACGAGGATCCGGTCGAAGACCGATGCGGTGGGAGGCGGAGCCGGAGTGCCGGTGTGCGGGTGGGTGGTCGGGCTCATGTCTGTACCTCCTCAACCGGTAGTGCGTCTGGTGCGGACGGCGGCGGCGCGGCGCGGGAGGGTGCCTCTCGCCGGGTCGCGAGCAGGGCCGCGCTCGCGATCAGCGTCGCGAACGCCGCGAGCTGGAAGACGCTCCTCGCCCCGCCGGGTAGCTCCTCGGAGAAGACGACGAAGCCCGCGGCGATCGGAACCGCGTTCGTCGTGAGCGTCGCCAGCCCGGCGCCGGTGAGCGCGTCGCCGTGCTGGAACGCGCCCTGGAGGATGCTCGTGCCGAGCGCGTAGCAGACGACGAGCATCAAGGCCGCGACGAGCCACGTCCCGCCGTAGGTGACGAGCTTCGCGGAGATGTCCCCGCCGGCGAAGAGCAGTCCGGCGGCGAGTCCGAGCGCCGCTCCGCGTGCGAGCCCGCTGCCGAGCCGTGTGAGCAGGATCGCCCCTGCGAAGGAGGCGCCGAGCCAGAGCAGCACCGGCGGCCAGCCGGGGGGATTGTCCGCCTGGTGGCTGTCGACGAGGGAGAGGGACAGAAGCACGAGGCCGCCGACGGCGCCCAGCACGGCCAGGCGCTCCCGCCACGCGAGCCTGCCGGGGTGTCCGTGCGCGCTGACGAAGGCGAGCACGGCGATCCCGGAGGCGCAGACGGCCTGGACGAGCGAGAGCGGCGCGAGCCGCAGTGCGGCGACGTAGACGAACCAGCCGCCGGTCTCGGTGGCGAAGCCGGTCAGCCAGCGCCGGTCGGCGAGCAGCAGCGACACGAAGTGCCTCGGCCGGCGCGGCGAGAACGGCGGCATCGCCGCCGCGGCGTCGTGCTCCCGCGAGTAGGCCCAGTTCACGGCCACGGCGGACACGAACGCGAGTGCGAGGCCGATTGCCAGCTGCACGCCGCCTAGCCTCCTGCCGGGTCTCTCCCGGCATCGGAACGCCCGGGGATGAACCGGTCGTCGAGCACGGCGAGGCCGCTGACCGCGAGGGCGGCACCGGCGAGCGCCGGCAAGAGGACGGCGGGGCCGGGAACGGCGAGCGAGAAGAAGTCGCGCGCGAACGGGAGCAGCAGGACGAGCACGTAGAGCGCGAGCAGGGCGAGGCAGAGCGTCGAGATGGCGGCCCCGCGAACGCGTCCGGCGACCTCGAGCGCGAGGATCAGGTAGAGCCCGACGAGGACGAGAACGGTCACGGCCACCGTGCGCGCGGCGACGAGCTTCAGGTCGAGTACGTTCAGCGCGAAGACGTAGGACGAGAGCACGCCCAGCCCCGCTGCGGTTCCGGCGGGGAGCGCGAAGCGGGCGAGCTCGCGGACGAAGCCGCGCGAGCTGTAGAGCCCGGTGCTGGGGGCGAGGGCGAGGAAGAAACCGGGGATGCCGATCGTCAGGGAGGCGGCGAGCGTGAGCTGGCGCGGCAGGAGCGGATAGGCGGTCGGCGTCAGGCCGATCGAGAGGACGAGGAAGCCTGCGAACGCCGACTTCGTGACGAACAGCTTCGCGACGCGCTGGACGTTGCGGAGGATCTTGCGACCCTCGGCGACCATGGCCGGCACCGCTGCGAACTCGCCGTGCACGAGCACGACGTCGGCGACCGTGCGGGCCATCTGGGTGCCGGTCCCCTGGGCGATCGCGAGCCGCGCCGCCTTCAGGGCCGGGACGTCGTTCACGCCGTCCCCGACCATCGCGACGTAGCGGCCGGCGTCGCGCAGCGTCTCCACGAGGCGCCGCTTGTCCTCGGGCGAGATGCGGCCGAAGACGTCGTGCGTCAGGGCGATCTGCTTCAGCTCGGCCTCGTCGTCCGGGAGGTCGGAGGCGTCGATCGCGGCCCCGTCGATTCCGGCGTCGCGGGCGATCGAGGCGACGGTCTCGGGGCGGTCGCCGGAGAGCACCTTGAGCTCGACCCCCTGCGAGCGGAACCACTCGACGGTGGAGCGTGCCTCCGGGCGCAGGCGCTCGGCGAGGAGGACGAGCCCGCGCGCCGGGGGCCGCTGCTGCTCGAGCTCGTCGGTCTCGCCGAAGGCGAGCACACGCCGTCCCTCGGCGGCGGCCCGGGAGACGCTGCCGTCGAGGCCGCCGAGCTCGAAGTGCTCGGGGGCGCCGAGGACGTAGCCGACGCCGTCGATGCGCTGGGCGCTGAAGCGCTGCCTCGAGGAGAAGGGAACTTCCTCGGTCACCTCGCCCGCGGCGGCGGGACAGGCGTCCCCGATCGCCTCGATGGTGGCGTTGCGGACGCCGGAGGAGGCTGCGAAGCGCCCGAGCTGGTCGCGCAGCTCCGGCGGACCGACGACGTCGACGACGCGCAGCGCCGGCTCGGTCAGCGTCCCGGTCTTGTCGAGGCAGACGACGTCGACGGAGGCGAGCGACTCGATCGCGTTCAGCTGCTGGGCGAGCGCGCCCCGGCGCGCCATGCGCAGCGCGGCCACCGCGTAGGTGAGGCTCGCGAGCAGGATCAGCCCCTCGGGGACGAGCGTGACGATGGCGGCGACCGTGGTGGGGACGGCGTCGTGCAGCGCGGCCTGCCGGTGCCAGAGCGCGTAGCCGAGCGCGAGCCCCAGGGGCACCATCACCGCGACGAGCACGAAGAGGAGCCGGTTGAGCGCGCGCTCGAGCGGCGAGCGCGGGTGGCGGAACGAGCGCGCCTCGCCCGTCAGCCGGGCCGCGTAGCTGTCGGCGCCGACCGCGGTCACCGTGTACTCGCCGATGCCCTCGACCGCGAACGAGCCCGAGCGGAGGGAATCTCCCACGACGCGGGAGACGGGCTCCGACTCCCCGGTGAGGATCGACTCGTCGAGGCGAAGCGTCTCCGCGCGCTCGATCGTGCCGTCGGCGACGACCTGGTCGCCCGGCCCGACCCGGACGAGATCGCCGACGACGAGCTCCTCGATCGGCACGGAGCGGGCAAGGCCGTCGCGGATCGCTGTCGCCCGCGGCGCCACGAGGGCGCTCAACCGGTCGAGCGCCCGCTTCGCCCGCACCTCCTGGACGATCCCGATGCTGGAGTTGGAGACGAGCACGCCGAGGAAGAGCGCGTCCTCCCACTCGGCGAAGGCGAGGGTGGCCGCGCCGGCGACCGCGAGGATGAGGTTGAAGACGGTGAAGACGTTGGCGCGGACGATGCTCGCGTAGGAGCGGCTCGTGCGCGGGCGCGGCGTGCGCCCGCGGGCCGCGAGGCGCCGGGCGGCCTCCGCCTCGGTGAGCCCGGCGGTGTCGGGTGGAGCGGTGAGCGGTACGGGTGCGGTCGTATCGGTCATCGATCCGCCGCCGGCGCTCGCCCGCGGGGGCACGTGGCCGGACCGGCAGGCGGACGTCGCGGAGGACACCTCCCCTTCCCGCCTCTGATACCCGAAGAGCCCGGGATCAGTCGTCGGGATTGCCCCCGCTCGCGCGTGCGGGGAAGTACCCGTTGCCGTCGGCCGCCCCGGAGCGCCGTAGGGGTTCAGCGAGTTCCCGCGTCCACGCTGTGGCTTAGTGCGGAGTGCCGCGCGGGGCCGGTGGTGGACGATCTCTCCGTGGCCGTTCTCGCCTGGACCAGGGCGAACTCGGCCCGGCTGGTCGCCACGGCGGCTCTCGTCGCGGTGGCCGTCGGGCTGGCGCTCGCGGCCGCCGAGCGGCATACGGCGGCGGACGCCGTCTGGGCGGCCACGACCGCGATGCTGCTCGTGCCGCTGACGTGGTCGGTGCTGCGCTCGCTCCTGCGCCGCGACGTGGGGGTCGATGCGATCGCGCTGTTCTCGATGGCGGGCGCGCTGGCGCTCGGCGAGTATCTCGCGGGCGCCGTCGTCGCGCTCATGCTCGCGGGCGGCAACGCGCTCG
Source organism: uncultured Gaiellales bacterium (assembly GCA_964602945.1). GTDB lineage: Bacteria > Actinomycetota > Thermoleophilia > Gaiellales > Gaiellaceae > Palsa-739. Next base: position 7,449 of record CAZRTE010000017.1, on the reverse strand, counting down.
AGGAGTCGGCGAACCGGCGCGCCCGGCGGGAGCTGACGGCCCTCGTGGAACGCGCGCCGCGGTCGGCGCTCGTCCGGCGGGACGACGAGCTCGTCGAGGTGCCGGTCGACGAGGTCGCCGTCGACGAGGTCGTGCTCGTCCGGGCAGGAGAGGTCGTTCCGATCGACGGGATGGTGCTCAGCGAGGAGGCGATCGTCGACGAGTCGGCGCTGACGGGGGAGCCGCTGCCGGTCACCGTGCACCGGGGTGGGAGCGTGCGCAGCGGCACGGCCGCAGCCGGGAGCGCCTTCGAGCTGCGCGCGCTGCGTCCCGCGGCGGAGAGCGCCTACGCGGCGCTCGTCCGGCTCGTCGAGCAGGCCGAGGAGGAGCGCGCCCCGTTCGTCCGCATAGCCGACCGCTACGCGATCTTCTTCCTGCCGGCGACGATGGCCGTGGCCGCGACCGCCTGGGCCGTCTCGGGTGACGCGGTGCGCGCGCTCGCCGTCTTCGTCGTCGCCACGCCGTGCCCGCTCATCCTCGCGGCGCCGATCGCGCTCATGTCGGGTCTGTCGCGGGCCGCACGCGCCGGCGTCGTGGTCAAGGGCGCCGGCACGATCGAGCAGCTCGGCGAGGCGCGCTCCGTCCTGCTCGACAAGACCGGCACGGTCACGCTCGGCCATCCCGAGCTCGACCGGGTCGTGACCACCGACGGCGTCGGCCCGGAGGAGACGCTGCGGCTCGCGGCCTCGCTCGACCAGCTCTCCTCGCACCCGCTCGCCAAGGCGCTCGTCACCGCCGCCGAGGAGCACAACCTGCCCCTGACCATTCCCGAGCAGGTCGAGGAGACGTTCGGCAGAGGCGTCCGGGGGACGGTCGACGCCCACAGCGTCCTCGTCGGGAGCGCGGGCTGGCTGCGGGCGCACGGCATCGAGCCCGAGCTGCCTCCCGGCCTCGACGGCGGCGACGCCAAGGTGCTCGTCGGCGTGGACGGGCGCCTCTCGGGCGTCGTCCTCGTCGGCGACCGGTTGCGCAGCGACTCGCTCGACCTCGTGCCTCACCTGCGTGAGGTGGGAGTGCGGCACGTCGCGATCGTGACCGGCGACAAGGCTTCGGTCGCGGAGGCGGTCGGCGCGAGGCTCGGCGTCGACCGCGTCTACGCGGAGCAGACCCCCGAGGAGAAGCTCGACGTCGTGCGCGCGCTGCACGACCGCCCCGACCTGCGCGGCGTGGTCATGGTCGGCGACGGCATCAACGACGCGCCCGCGCTCGCCCTGGCCGACGTCGGGATCGCGATGGGCTCGGCCGGCGCCACCGTCTCGTCCCAGACGGCGGACGCCGTCATCCTCGTCGACCGGGTCGACCGCGTCGCGGATGCGATCCGGATCGGACGCCGTGCGCTCTTCATCGCGCGCCAGAGCGTGCTGGCCGGGATCGGGCTCTCGTTCCTGGCCATGGGCGTCGCCGCCTTCGGCTATCTCCCGCCCGTCCAGGGGGCGCTGCTCCAGGAGGCGATCGACGTCGGCGTCATCCTCAACGCGCTGCGGGCCCTCCGGGGCTGAGCGATCCGCGGGGCCGCGCCTTCGCAGGACTCGGGGGTCAGAGCAGGATGCGCATCGCGGTCTCCGGCGGGCAGCCGCGCTCGAGGAGCCCGATCGCGGCCTCGAGATCGATGTCGGTCCGCCGCCTGATCGGATCGGCGCTCGTGACGGTCTCGGCCAGCTCCGCCGGAGTCATATTGCATTGATGACCGATGCAAAGGACCGGGGCGACGGGTAGAGGCCGCAGGCTTGTGACGACTTCTACTGACCTCTCGTAGGCTGTGTCGATGGCGCGCCTCTATGCCGCGACCGGGGATGGGATCGCCCGCCTCGACGAGGTCGGCGGGGCCTGGACGGCGACGCTGTCCCTGCCGGGAAGCGGCGCGCAGTGCCTGGCCGTCGACCCGGCCGATCCGGACACCGTGTACGCCGGCCTGCGCGAGGGCGGTGTGCGGCGCAGCGTCGACGGCGGGAGCAGCTGGCAGGACTGCGAGCTGCCGGAGCCCGGCGTCTTCTCCCTCGCGGTGAGCGCCGTCGACGGGGCGGTGTATGCCGGCACCGAGCCGAGCCGGCTGTTCCGCAGCGGCGACCGGGGGGAGAGCTGGCGCGAGCTCGAGGCGCTGCTCGAGCTGCCCTCGCGGCCGAGCTGGAGCTTCCCGCCGCGGCCGTGGACCTCACACGTGCGCTGGATCGCGCCCAGCCACCACGAGGCGGGCCTGCTCCTGGTCGGGATCGAGCTGGGCGGGCTGATGCGGTCGACCGACGGCGGCGCGAGCTGGGAGGACCACCGTCCCGGCGCGCAGCCCGACGTGCACTCCCTCGCCTGGCACCCGCGCGTGCCGGGCTGCGCCTACGAGGCCGGTGGCGGCGGGGCAGCCTTCAGCACCGACGCGGGCGAGAGCTGGCAGCCGGCCGACGAGGGCCGCGACCGCCACTACACGTGGTCGGTCGCCGTCGACCCGGACGACCCGGACTGCTGGTACGTGTCGGCGAGCACCGGTCCGTACGCCGCCCACCGTGGCGGCGACCCGCAGGCACGCATCTACCGGCGGCGCGACGGCGCGCCCTGGCAGGCGCTCGCGGGCGGCCTGCCCGAGCCGCTCCCGGCGATGCCCTACGCGCTCCTCGCGACAGGCGGTCGCCTGCTCGCCGGGCTCGCCGACGGCCAACTCTGGGAGAGCCGCGACCGCGGCGACACCTGGGCTCCGCTCCGGCTGGCAGGCGAGCGCCTGCCTGCGCTGCTCGCGCTCGCGCCGGCCTGACGGAGGTCAGTGGCCGGGGCTGCCGGACGCGGCGGCGACGACGACCTCCGAGGTGACGGCGAACGAGGTGACGGTCTCGTGGTGGCGGATCGTCCAGCTCGCCGGCGGAAGGTGGTCGCCGAGGGAGATCGGCCGGCAGCCGCCGACGAGCGCCGGCCTGAGCGACCAGAGGGCCCGCCACACGCGGGTGAGGAGCCGGGCGGGGCCGGTCGTGCCGGCGGCGAGACTGGCGAGGCAGAGCAGGCCGCCGGGCGCGAGGAGGCGGTGGGCTTCCTCGAGGGTGCGCGCGATGTCCTCGGGGCTGAGCAGGTCGAGGACGTAGGCGGCGAGGAAGCGGTCGAAGCTTCCGTCGGGGTAGGGGAGATCGGGGAGTGCGTTGCCGAGCGTCAGCTCGACCCGGTCCGGGTATGCGTCGAGGCGCCTCCGGGCGAGCTCGTGCATGCGCGGGCTGAGGTCGATGCCGCAGTAGCGCGCGCCGGCGGGCAGGCGGTCTCGGAGGAGGCGCTCGGCGAGCGCGCCGGTGCCGTGGCCGAGCTCGCAGACCGCCCGAGCGTGCTCGAAGTCCCCGTGCGCGAGCAGGGCCGCGATCGCGCGGTGCTCGTAGACGGCTTGCAGGTCCTGGATCCGGCCGATGCGGTCGTAGGTGCGGCGCGCCTGCTCGGCCGTGAGGTAGCGGG
>CAZRTE010000017.1:0-3893 GCA_964602945.1 uncultured Gaiellales bacterium | reverse complement strand
GTGTGATGTGGAGGCTGCAGGGGTGGCGGTCGGCGTGAGCGAGGCACTCGCTCCGGTTGCGTGCTGCGCTCCGCTTGCGGCGCCCGCCCTGGACGACGAGCAGGCGCTGGCGACCGCGGAGCTGTTCCGGTCGCTCGGCGATCCGGCGCGGGTGCGCATCGTGAACCTGCTCGCGACGAGCAGCGATCCCGTGTGCGCGTGCGAGTTGTACGCGCCGCTCGGCCTGTCCCAGCCGACGGTCTCGCACCATCTGAAGAAGCTGACGGATGCCGGGCTGCTGGAGCGGGAGCAGCGGGGCCGGTGGGCGTACTTCTCGCTGAGGCGCGACGCCGTCGAGACGCTCGCGGCGGTCGCCGACCTGAAAGGAGCGTGTTGCTGATGTCCGGGACTGCAGACGAGCTGCGCGAACAGGTGCGCCGGCACTACGCGGAGTCGGCGCGCGGAGTGGCCGAGGGCTCGGACGGTTGTGGTTGTGGGAGCGACTCCTGTTGCTCGGAGGGGCAGGCTGCGGCGGAGGCGAGGCTCGGCGAGCTGCTCTACGACGCGGAGCAGCGCGGGGAGTTGCCGGATGCGGCGGTGCTCGCGTCGCTGGGCTGTGGCAATCCGGTCGCCGTCGCGGAGCTGCGCGCCGGCGAGACGGTGCTCGACCTCGGCTCGGGCGGCGGCATCGACGTGATCCTGTCGGCGCGGCGGGTCGGCCCGGACGGCACCGCCTACGGCCTCGACATGACCGACGAGATGCTCGCTCTCGCCCGCCGGAACGCGCACGAGGCCGGCGTCCGCAACGTCCACTTCCTCAAGGGCGTGATCGAGCAGATCCCGCTGCCGGCGGAGTCGGTCGACGTCGTCATCTCGAACTGCGTGATCAACCTGTCGGTCGACAAGGCGGCGGTGCTGGCCGAGATCGCGCGCGTGCTCGAGCCCGGCGGCCGGGTCGGGATCAGCGACATCGTCGCCGAGGACCGGCTGAGCCCCGAGGACCGGGCCGAGCGCGGCTCCTACGCCGGCTGCATCGCGGGCGCGCTCTCCCGCGGCGAGTACGTCGCCGGCCTCGAGGCGGCCGGATTCGAGGAGGTGAGCGTCGAGTTCACGCACGAGGTCGCAGACGGCCTGCACGGCGCGATCGTCCAGGCGGTGAAGACGCGCAGCCCGGAGGCGAAGGGGCTGCCCGTGATCCAGCCGGCGGTCGAGGCGGGCTGCTGCTGACGGAGGCCGAACTGACGCCTTCCGGCCGTGCGCTCCCGAGCGGCCCCGCGACGCCCGGCGGCGCGATTCGGTAAGGATCGGTGTGTGCGCCGACGCGAGTTCGCCAGACTGCTCGCCAAGCGTTCGCTGGCGGAGTTCTTCGAAGACCACTGTCCGCAGCTCGCGGCCTCGATCTCGTACCACGTGCTCTTCTCGATCTTCCCGCTCGCGATCGTCGTCGCGGGCGCGACGAGCCTCGTCGTCCATGCGACGGGGTCGCGTGGGCAGCTCGTCGACTCGATCGTCCGCAACCTTCCGCTCTCGGCGAGCGGCAGCGACCAGCTGCGCAACCTGCTGCTCGGCGCGACGAGCAACGCGGCGGGGCTCGGACTGCTGGCAGTCCTGGGGCTCGTCTACTCCGCGAGCGGGATGATGGCGGCGATCCGAGCCGCGCTGAATCAGGCGTGGGACGTCGCCGACGTCCGCCCGCTCCTCCGCGGCAAGCTGATCGACCTCGCCCTGGTCTTCCTCGTCGCGACCCTCGGGCTCGCGTCGCTCGCCCTCACGATCGCGCTGCGCTTCGTGGAGCACCTGACGGTCCTCGCCGGGCTGGGCTGGCTCCTGTGGCTGGCGAGCATCGGGGTGCCGCTCGTGGTCGCGTTCGGGGTGCTGCTCTTCCTCTACCGCGTCGTGCCGGCGGCGGACGTGCGGGTGCGGGAGGCCTGGCCGGCGGCCCTGCTCGTGGCCGTGCTCCTCGTCGCAGTCGAGAACCTCTTCGCCTTCTACATCGGCCACTTCGCGAACTACAACGCGGTCTACGGCTCTCTGGGGGCGATCATCGCCTTCATGTTCTTCGTCTACCTCGCCTCCCAGCTCTTCCTCCTCGGCGCCGAGGTGGCGTCCGAGTGGCCGCGGGTGCGGCGGACCCTCGAGCGAGGCGAGACGCCGGGGCAGGGATCGCAGCCGGGCGGGGGTCTGAAGCGCACGCTCCGCGGGCTCTGGGTGGACGACCGCGGGAGGCGAGACGACGCCGGCGACCGCCCCGGCGGGGACGTCTGACGCGTCGCGCCGAGGTCAGGACTGGGTCGCGGGAGCCGACTCGCCGGAGCCGCCGTTGCCGTTGCCGGCGCTCTCGGTGCGCACGACGACCACCTGGTGCGGATAGGGGATCTCGATCCCCTCGGCCTCGAAGGCGCGCTTCAGGCGTTCCCGCAGCTCTCCGGTGACCTCCCACTGCTTCATCGGCTGGGTCGTCGCCAGCACCTTGAGCGCGATCCCGGAATCTCCCAGGTCCTCCACCCGCAGCATCTTCGGCGGCTCGATGATCAGCGGTGCCCACTCCGGATCCTCGACCAGCTCGCGCCCGACCCGGTCGATCACGCTCCGCGCGTGGGCGAGGTCGCTCTCGTAGGCGACGCTGACGTCGAGGTTCACCCGGGACCAGCCGCGGGTGAGGTTGGAGGCGACCCGTATCTCGCCGTTGGGCACGCTGTGCAGGGTGCCGCTCAGGTCGCGCAGCACCGTGCGACGGAGGTTCATCTCCTCGACCACGCCTGCGATGCCGGCGACGTTGACGACGTCGCCCTGCCCGTACTGGTTCTCGAGCACGATGAAGAAGCCGGAGAGGAAGTCGCCCACGAGCGACTGGGCTCCGAAGCCGAGCGCGATCCCCGCCACGCCGGCCCCGGCGAGGAGCGGCGCGACGCTGAAGCCCGCCTCGCCCAGCACGAGCAGGGCGGCGAGCACGATCACCACCACGTCGATCGTCCGGATCAGCACCCCTGCGATCGTGTCGGCCCGCTGCTTGTCTGCCGCCAGCGTGGTCATCTCGTCGGGCTCGGTGGTGGACAGCACGTCGAGCGGCCGCATCGCGAGCCAGATCGCCTTCGGCACGAGACGCCGGGAGATCCAGAGGAGGACGACCGCCACGACGAGGATGCCGCCGATCCGCGCCCCGTCGTGCAGAGCCCACGCGGTCACGTCACGACCCTAGCCAAGGCGGCGGTCGGTGCTCCCCCGCAGGCCTCGCTGACTCCTCCGAGTGAGTCGAGCGGGATGATTGAGCGGGCTGAGCAGGATCACCCTTGAGGGGACGGGCCGGAGAGCCGATGGCGTCCGACGATGGGCTGGCGCGATCGCGACTACGCGAGGTGGACGCCGGAGGAGCGCCAGAGCTTCCTCGGCCCCGGCGCGATGAGAGCGCAGCGCACTCGTCCCGCTCGCCGCAGTTTCGTGCGCCCCCGCACCGGGACGGTGGTCGTGGTCGTCTGCGCGCTGTTCGCGCTGGGCCAGCTCCCGGCCGGCCATCCGATCGTCCCGGCACTGCACATGAACCTCTCCGGGACGCACATCCCCTTCCTCTCAAAGACGTCCCGACCGAACGACACGATCCGTGCCCCCGGCACCGCGACCACAGGCTCCTTCCTCGACCTCCACGGCACCGCGCAGTCCGGCCCCGTCACGATCGAAGGCAGCTACGACGGCACCACCTGGCAGACGCTCGCCAGCGCCATCGTCGACAACGGCACCTGGGCCGCGAGTATCCCGATCACCCAGCGAGGCACGCTCCACCTGCGCGCGCTCCGCCCCGACGGATCACAGGAAGTCGGCACCGTCAGCGTCCAGTAGCCGCACAGCCGGCGATCGGCCGGAGAAACGCGCGAGGCCGCCTGGACAGCGGCCTCAGCGAGACGGGAGCGACGGGACTC
>CAZRTE010000016.1:2900-37528 GCA_964602945.1 uncultured Gaiellales bacterium | reverse complement strand
CTACTTCCTGCTCGGCCTGTGCGTCTGGGTCGCCTTCTTCAAGGGAGGAATCGACCCCGTCGTCAGCGGACTGCTCGGCGGGGTCATCGCCCTCGCCTACCCGGCCCAGCGCAGCGATCTCGAGCGCGCGACCGACCTCTTCCGCCTCTTCCGGGAGCAGCCGACCGGCGGCCTCGCGCGCTCGGCCCGCGCCGCGGTGCAGGGCGCCGTCTCGCCGAACGAGCGGCTCCAGACGCTCTGGCACCCGTGGTCGAGCTACGCGATCGTGCCCCTGTTCGCGCTCGCGAACGCCGGCGTCCCGCTGAGCGGCGGCTTTCTCTCGCGCGCCTTCACCTCGCGGGTGACGCTCGGGATCCTGGTCGGCTACGTGCTCGGCAAGCCGATCGGAATCGTGGGCTCCACCTGGCTGGCCGCGCGCGTGACGCGAGGACGCCTCCGTCCGCCGGTCGGCTGGGCCTCCGTCGCCGGCAGCGGCACGATCGCCGGGATCGGCTTCACGGTCTCGCTCCTCATCGCCCAGCTCGCCTTCCACGGCGTCGAGCTGCGGGAGGCTAAGGTCGGCGTCCTCGCCGCCGGCGTGCTCGCGGCTGCGCTCACCTCGCTGGTGTTCGGCGCCACGGCGCGGCTGCCGCGGCGGCTGCGGATCCGGGCGCTGTTCGGCACGCCCGACCTGATCGTCGACCTCGCCGAGTCCGTCGACCCCGAGCGCGACCACATCCGGGGGCCGGTCGACGCGCCCGTCACCGTGCTCGAGTACGGCGACTTCGAGTGTCCCTACTGCGGGCGGGCGGAGCCCGTGCTGCGGGAGCTGCTGCGCGACTTCGGCGACGTCGCATACGTCTGGCGCCACGTGCCGCTCAACGACGTCCACGTGAACGCACAGCAGGCCGCCGAGGCGGCCGAGGCCGCCGCAGCGCAGGGCGCCTTCTGGGAGATGCACGATCTCCTGCTCGAACGGCAGGAGGCGCTCGCGTTCGCGGACCTCGTCGGCTACGCGGGGGAGCTCGGCCTCGACGTGGAGCGGTTCGAGGAGGATCTCCGCACGCGCGCCGGTGCCGGAAGGATTGCGGCGGACGTCGACTCCGCCGACCTCTCCGGCGTCTCGGGCACGCCGACGTTCTTCGTCAACGGCCTGCGCCACTACGGCGCCTACGACATCGCGACGCTGTCGGCGGCGGTGAAGGCCGCCCGGGCCCGCGAGCGCGTCGGCGCCACCGGGGACGCCGGCTAGGTCAGGCCAGACTCCCTCGACGTGACCGCCCGCCGCGCAGCCGACAACGTCCGGCGCATGTGCCGGAACATCAGGACGCTCCACAACTTCGAGCCACCCGCGACGGCCGCGCGCGCTACGCCTGGAGCCAGCTCTGGAACTGCGCGTCGACGGCCGCGAAGTGTGCGTCCCACCAGCGGTCGTCGAAGTGCAGGGCCTCCCCGTTGTAGGTCGTGGGCAGGTCCCGCTCGATCTTCGGGTCGACGCTGCCCAGCGCGCACGCATACGGGGGCGCGTAGGGGATGTAGTAGGAAAGCCTCGCGGCGTGCGCGCAGGAGGTGATGTAGTCGACGAGCTGCATCGCCTCGTGCGGGTGCTTCGTCCCCTTGGGCACGACGAGGAAGTCCTGCGTCTGGAAGGCCTGGTTCCACTGGATCTGCACGGGTGCGCCCTGCTGCTGGATGTCGTAGACGCGTCCGTTCCAGCTGTGGCCGATCGTGACCTCGCCGTCGGCGAGGAGTCGGGCCGACTGCGCTCCGGTGTCCCACCAGACGATCTCGCTCTTGATCGTGTCGAGCTTCTTCAGTGCCCGCTCGACGTCGAGCGGGTAGAGCCGGTGCGGGTCGACGCCGTCCGCGACGAGCGCGAACTCGAGCGCGCCGGCGCTGGCGAACTTCCGCAGGCCGCGCTTGCCGGGGAAGGCCTTCAGGTCGAAGAAGTCGCGCCAGCCCTGCGGCACGCGGCCCTGCGGCATCTCGTCCTTCCGGTACGCCAACACGGAGGCGTAGACGATGTCGGCGACACGCCAGGGGCTCTGGAGCACGCCGGGTAGCGCATTGCCCGCGTTCTTCACGATCTTCGGGTCGATCGGCGTGAGGATGTCCTTGTTCCGGGCGAGCCCGAAGTCGTTGCTGACGTCGGCCACGTCCCAGGTCACATTGCCCGCGTGAACCTGCGCCTCGAGCTTCGCGTAGTCGATCGGCTCGTGCTGCACGATCTCGATGTTCGGATGCGCCCGCATGAAGGGATCGAGCCAGGCACGCGCCTGCGCGCGCTGGTACGCACCACCGAAGCTGACGAACCCGAGCGTGACCGGGCTGCTCGTCGCACCGCACGCGGTCGCGTAGCCGAGCAGGCCGGGCCCGGCCACGAGCCCGGCACCGGCCAGCGCGCCGCGCCTGAGCAGCTCCCGCCTCGAGATTCCGCTGTCCTGCGACTCCCGATCCTCCATCTCGACCTCCGTCCCCCCGTATCGCGGCTTCTCGAGAAGGCATGCCGGCGGCACCTCGACCCAAGGCGCGTCCCGGCAGCGATCCCCACGGCCAATCATGACCGGAATACGATGCGCGCGAGCCCGCAGCCGGCGCGCGGCGTGCTCTTGCGTGCCGCTACGGGAACCGGCTCAGTCGCCGGATTCGTACTTGAAGGAGATGCCGAGCCGCACGCGATAGCTCGCGACCTTCCCGTTCTCGATCGTCACGTCGAAGCGGGTCGCCTCCGCAACCCGCAGGTCGCGCACCGTCTCGGCCGCGGTCTCCACGGCGCTGCGGGCGGCCGCCTCCCAGGAATCGGGGCTCGTCCCGATCACTTCGGTGACGCGGTAGACGCTGTCGCTCATCTCACGCTCCTCTCTCGTGATCCGGCAGGTGGTGTCGACCAGAAGCTACTCCGTCGGCGGAAGCCCGCGCATCCTTCTGAAGGCCGCTGTAGCGCCGAGCCCTGCCGTCGTACTGCCAGCTGGACCGGCGGTGCGCGATCACTGCTGAGCCACGGCCGCCCGGATGTGATGGGAGCCGTCGAGCAAGACGGAGCTCTCGCGGTGCGGGACGATGACGCGCTCGACCGGTAGCTCCGCGATCCGCTCGAGCGAGGCGAGCAGCGGCTTGCGGTCGGCCTCGTCGACAAGCTCGATCGCCTCGGTGCCGCGAGACAGCTCGATCGTCGTGGGCGGCTCGGGACGTCGCCGCCACTCCGCGCGCGGCGGCGCCCAGACCGTCGCGCCGTACCGCTCGACGCTTTCACCGGTGCCCCGGTAGTGCGCCGGGCATTCGACTGGGCCAGCGTCCTCACGCTCGAATCCGTATCGGCGACCACCCGCGCGGGGCGCGGGCGTAAGGCCCGCCGCAGGCGGCTTACGACCGCGCCGAACGAGCGACTGCGGATCTGCGCGCGCGGCGCGCACGTCCGCGAGCGCCCGTGACAGCTCGAATCGACGCCGACGAGCTCTACAGCACGGAGGCGCGGAAGACCGCGCTCTTCCGCGCCGGAGTTCCTTCCCCCAGCGAGCGACCGCGCAGCGGTCGCGAGCTACCCGGTCAGGGCGTCCGCGCCTGCGACGACCTCGAGGATCTCCTGCGTGATCTCCGCCTGGCGGGCGCGGTTGAGCGAGAGCGTCAACCGGTCGACGAGGTCGTCGGCGTTCTTCGACGCGTTCCGCATCGCGGTCATCTGCGAGGCGAGGAAGGCGGCGGCCGACTCGAGCAGGGCGCGGTAGATCTCGGTCTCGAGGTAGACGGGCAGCAGGCGCTCGAGGATCTCCTCGGGATCCGGCTCGTAGATGAAGTCGCCGCTCGGCCCTTTCTGCTCCTCCTCGGTCGCCTCTGCGCCGGCGAGCACGTCCTCGCCGATCGGCAAGAGCTCGGTCGTCGTCACCCGCTGCACGAGCGCCGACTCGAAGCGGTTGTAGACGAGGAAGACGCGGTCGACCTCCTCCGCCTCGTACAGCTCCGCGATCCGGTGGCCGATCGCCTGCGCGTCGTGGTAGGTGGGCTGATCCGCGAACCCCGCCCACTGGGCGGTCAGCTCGTAGCGACGGAAGCGGAGCGTCGAGGCGCCCTTCCGCCCGGAGACGAGCCAGCGCACGTCCGCCCCCTCGGCCCGCGTCTGGCGCTCGAGCTCGAACGCCCGGCGCAGCACCTGGCCGTTGAACGGCCCCGCGAGGCCGCGGTCGCCGGTGACGACGACGATCGCGACCGTCCGCACCTCGTCCCGCCGCTGCAGGAGCGCGAGGTTCCGGATGGACGAGGCGGCGCGCGCAGTGCCGGCCATCAGCTCCTGCATCCGGTCGGCGTACGGGCGCATCTCCTCGATCCGTATCTGGGCGCGCCGCAGGCGGGCGCCGGCGACGAGCTCCATCGCCTTCGTGATCTTGCGCGTGTTGCGGACGGAGGAGATCCGCCGCCGGAGATCCTGGAGGGAGGCCATCGAGCTCTAGACGAGCGACTCTTCCTGGACGTTGAAGGAGTGCTTGAACTTCTCGATCTCGCCGTTCAGCCGCTCGGCGAGCTCGTCCGGCAGCTCGCCCGTCTCGCGGATCTCCTTGTAGATCGTCTCCTCGGCACGAAGGTGCTCGCGCAGCTCGTCCTGGAAGCGCGGCACCTGCGGCGTCGGGATGTCGTCGAGGTAGCCCTGGTTGCCGGCGTAGATCGAGGCGACCTGCTCCTCCATCGGCCACGGCTCGTACTGCGGCTGGTTGAGCGAAGCGACCATCCTCTCGCCGCGCGTCAGCGCCTGCTGCGTCGCCCGGTCGAGCTCGGAGCCGAACTGGGCGAAGGCCTCGAGCTCCCGGTACTGGGCGAGGTCGAGCCGCAAACGGCCGGCGACCTTCTTCATCGCCTTCGTCTGCGCCGAGGCGCCGACGCGCGAGACGGAGATGCCGACGTTCACCGCCGGGCGGATGCCGGAGAAGAAGAGCTCCGACTGGAGGTAGATCTGCCCGTCGGTGATCGAGATCACGTTCGTCGGGATGTAGGCCGACACGTCGCCCGCCTGCGTCTCGATGATCGGGAGCGCGGTGAGCGAGCCGCCGCCGTTCTCGTCGGAGAGCTTGCACGCGCGCTCGAGCAGCCGCGAGTGGAGATAGAAGACGTCGCCGGGGAAGGCCTCGCGGCCCGGCGGGCGGCGCAGGAGCAGCGAGAGCTGCCGGTAGCCGTCTGCGTGCTTCGAGAGGTCGTCGTACATCACGAGCGCGTGCTTGCCCTGGTAGAGGAAGTACTCGCCCATCGCGCAACCCGCGAACGGAGCCATCCACTTGATCGGAGCCGCCTCGCTCGCGGCCGCGGTGACGATCGTCGTGTAGTCCATCGCGCCCGCCTCGCGCAGCCGCTCGTAGATGCCGGCGACGGTGGACTCCTTCTGGCCGATCGCGACGTAGATGCAGTGCACGTCGGTGTCCCGCTGGTTGAGGATCGTGTCGATGAGGATCGCCGTCTTGCCCGTCGAGCGGTCGCCGATGATCAGCTCGCGCTGGCCGCGGCCGACGTTCGTCATCGCGTCGATCGCCTTGATCCCGGTCTGGAGCGGCTCCTTCACCGGCTGCCGAGCGATCACGCCGGGCGCCTTGAACTCGAGCGGGCGGGTGTGCTCCGACTCGATCGGGCCGCGCCCGTCGAGCGGGTTGCCGAGCGGGTCGACGACGCGGCCGAGCAGCGGCTCGCCGACGGGGACGCTCGCGACGCGCCCGGTGCGGCGCACGCTCTCGCCCTCGCTCACCTGCTCCCAGTCGCCGAACAGCGCCGTGCCGACGACGTCCTCCTCGAGGTTGAAGGCGAGGCCGACGACGCCGTGCTCGAACTCGAGCATCTCCATCGCGACGGCGTTCTCGAGGCCGTAGACCTGCGCGATGCCGTCACCGATGGCGAGCACGTTGCCGACCTCGGCGAGGTCGGTCTCGACGTCGTACTGCTCGATCCGCTGTCTGAGGATCGACGTGATCTCTTCTGGCCTGAGCTTCATCTCCGCCTTTCGTCTCCTCGGCGCGCGCCGCTCAGGCGCGTGCCAGTTCGTGTCTCAGTCGTTCCAACCTTCCGCGCACGCTCGCGTCGACGCGGAGCGAGCCCGCCTGGAGGACGATGCCGCCGACGAGGCCGGGATCGACCTTGCGCGTCGCCTCGACCGTGCGGCCGGCCGCCTCCTCGATCTGCTTCAGGATCGCGTCCGCCTCGGCGTCGGTCAGCTCGCGCGCCGTCGTCAGCTCGACCGTCAGGCGCCGCTCCTCGCGCGCCATCAGCCGCTCGAACTCCTTCGCGATCTCCTCGAGCTCGCCGGCGCGCCCCTTCTCCGCCACGAGCTGCAGGAAGTGCGTGAACAGCGGCTCCTCCTCGCCCGCGAGGTCGGCCAGGATCGAGGCCTTCGCGCTCGACTCGAGCTGCGGGTTGCGGAGGACCGCGTGCAGCTCGGGCGACTCGGTCGCCGCGGTCGCAAAGTCGCCGAGCGCCTCGTGCACCTGCGCGAGCCGCCCCGCGTCCTTCGCGGCGCCGAAGAGGGCCTCGGCGTAGATCCGGTGCGCGACGGCTATGCCGACTCCTCGAGGGCAGAGAAGTCGAGGCCGGAGATGGCCTCCTCGATCAGGGCGCGGTCGCGCTCGGCGTCGAGGGTGCGGCCGACGACGCGGGACGCGGCCTCGAGCGTGAGGTCGGCGACCTCGGAGCGGATCCGCTCGAGGGCGCGCGCCGTCTCGGCGGCGATCTCCTTGCGCGTCTCCTCGAGCCGCCGCTGGCGCTCGGTCTCGGTCTCCTCGCGCATCCGCTGCTCCATCGACTCGCGCGTCTTGCGCGCCTCGGCGAGGATCGACTCGGCCTCGCCGCGCGCCTCCCCGATCAGCTTCTTGTGCTCTTCCAGCAGCCGCTGCGCCTCGTCGCGCGCGTCGTCGGCCGCCTCGATCGCGCGCCGGATCGACTCCCGCCGCTCGTCGATCATGTTCTGGATCGGCCCGAACGCGTACCGCCGCAGGACGAAGACGACGATCAGGAAGAAGACGATCGTCCAGATCATCAGCCCCGGAATGATCCGGGTGAGTGGGCTGGAGGCGGCGACGAGCATCTACTTGACGAGGACGAAGCCGAGGAAGCCGCCGACGAGGCCGTAGAAGACGACGGCCTCGGTGAGCGCGAAGCCGAGCCACATGATCCCCTGCAGCTCGCCGCGCAGCTCGGGCTGGCGGGCGACCGACTGGATCATCGAGGCGAACACCGTGCCGATGCCGATACCGGCGCCGAGCGAGCCGAGGCCCATGCCCAGGCCGAAGCCGAGCGCCTGCGCGGCCTTGATGGTGTCTGACGTTGCAGCGAGCAGGTGGAGCACGGTTTCCTCCTTAGTGGGCCGGCTCGATGGCCGAGCCGATGTAGATGGCGGTCAGAGCGGCGAAGATGAACGCCTGGATGGTGACGACGATCACGACCTCGAACACGTAGAACGCTAGCCCGATCAGGAACGAGATCGGGACGACGATGTACGCGGTGAGCCCGCCGACGATGAAGAGCAGGCCGATCGAGACGAGGATCAGGATGTGCCCGGCGAGCATGTTCGCGTAGAGCCGGACGCTGAGGCTGATCACGCGGAAGACGTGGGAGATGAGCTCGAGCACGACCATCAGCGCGATCGGGACGGCGGTCTTCGCCGTCATGGGCGGGAGCCCGGCCGGCTTGAACGAGCGCGCGTAGGCCCAGCCGCCCCAGCGGAAGCCCTCGATGTGGCTGAAGACGACGCTGAGGAGCGCGAGGATCAGCGTGACCGACAGCTGTGAGGTCGCGGCGTAGATCCCCCACACCGGCACGCCGTGCCACGTGTCTCCCGTCAGGGGCAGGGGCACGAAGCTGACCATGTTGATGCTGAAGATGAAGAGGAAGAGCGACGCGACGTACGGGAACCAGCGGCCGATCGCCTGCGTCGGCAGCCCCTGCTCCGCGATCTGGGTCTGCGCGAGCTCGTAGATCGCCTCCCCGATCGTCTGGCGCTTGCCGGGCAGGAGGGCGAGGCGGCTCCGCATCGTGAAGATCCCGAGCAGGATCGTGAGCAGCGCGGAGAGCGCGAGGTAGACGACGGCCTTGTTGATCGACATGTCGAGCGGGCCGAGATGGAGCGAGACCCACTGCTTCAGCTCGAACTCGTCCGCCGGGTTGAAGGTGGCCGCGAGGAGGTGTGTCATCCGATCTTCTCCCCGCCGAAGTACTCGAGGAGCGAGACCGCCAGCGAGAGGGTGTACGCGAGTGCGTAGACGGCGAGCGCGGCGATCCCGACGTCGCGGGCGGCGATGGTGACGGCGAGCAGCACGACGATCACGCCGATGCCGCGGAACGAGTGCGCGAGCGCGACGAAGCCGGAGAAGCCCAGGTGGTCGGCCCCGAGCGGCAGGCGCGCGAGCCAGAGCGCGAGCGCTTCGCCGGCGAGCCAGAGCACCGCCGCGAGCCCCCAGCCGCCGAGCGGGAAGCCGGCGACGAGGAAGACGGGCAGCGCGAGCACGACGACCGCGGCCCCCGCGAGCGCGGGAGCCCGGCGGCCGGGGACCGGCCGCGGCGTGGACAGCAGTCCGTTCATCACGAGAAGTAGCCCTTGAACCTGCGGTAGACGGCGAAGACGCCGGCGGGGAGCCCGACCACGACGCCGGCGAGCGCGCCGTAGCCGGCGTTGCCGGCAGCCCAGCCGACGAGCGCGCCCGCGCCGCCGCAGGCGCTCACGGCGCCAGCGAGCACTGCACCGGCTTCCGCGGGCTGGAAGGACGAGCGAGGATTCCCCTGCATTCGGGCGCGAGAATAGCAGCCTGCGAACGCCTACTTTGTGACAGCCGAATCCCGCATGAACAGCCATCCTCGCCTTGTCTTCGTGCACGGCTCCGTCGTCAACGCGGAGCTCACCTGGAGAGCCCAGGCCCCGCTCTCCGGCCGTTTCGAGGTCGTCGCGCCCAACCGGCGCGGCTTCCCGCCCGGGCCCGACGTCGAGCGCGTGGACTTCGAGGACGAGGCTCTCTGGCTCGAGCAGTTCCTCGAGCCGCCGCCAAGTTGCAAGTTGCAACTTGGCAGGTCGCATCTCGTCGGCCACTCGTACGGCGGCGTGATCGCGCTGCTCGCCGCGGCCCGGCGGCCCGAGCTCGTGGGCTCGCTCACCGTCGTCGAGCCTCCCGCCTTCTCCGTCGCGCGCGGCGTGCCGGCGGTTGAGGATCTCGTCGTCCGGATGGAGCGCCACTGGACCGAGGGCCCGCGCGACCCGAGCGAGTTCCTGCGCGGCTTCCTCGCGCTCGTCGGCTCCTCGATCCCGCCGGGCACCTTCACGCCGGAGCTCATCCAGGGCGCGCGCATGCTGATGGTCGAGCGCTCGCCGGCCGAGGCCGAGATCCCCCTGGACGAGCTCGCGCGGGCGCCGTTCCCGAAGCTCGTCGTCTCCGGTGGCCACGACGGGGCGTTCGAGGCGGTCTGCGACGTCCTCGCGGAGGGCATCGGAGCGGAGCGCGCCGTGCTGCCGGGCGCCGGGCACTCCGTGCAGCGGCTCGGCGGGCCGTTCAACGACCTGCTCGCCGCCTTCGTCGCGCGCGCCGCACCTCTCTAGAAGGGCCATGTCCCGGTGCCAGGCACCGAGACATGTCCCGTCCGCCTCAAGCGGAGCGACGTCCCTGCATCCGTGGTGGTTTCCGCCGCAACTGTCCTTTTCGGCCATGGCTCGGTGCCTGGCACCGGGACATGGGAGCAGCGGACATGTCCGTGGCGCGAGGCAGGCGCCGCGGTTCAGGCGATCTTGCGGAGCGGATCGTCCGAGCGGCGCCGCTTCTGGATCCGGTTGCCGAGCTTCACGATCTCGAGCACGTAGACGACGTAGACGGAGAAGAGGAGCGCGACGAGGCCGATCGCGGCGGCGACGAGCGTCCACCACGGGTGCCAGACCCCGTGGGCGCGGAAGGGCACGAAGCGGGTCGCGAAGGCGGCCGCCGCCAGGGAGGCGCACCAGCCCCAGATCGTGAGCGCTGCCCGCCGCTGCGAAAAGCCGCGGCGCAGGAAGCGGTGGTGCAGGTGCGCCTGGTCGCCCTCGAACACCTTCTCCCCGTGCTTGAGGCGCCGCACGACGACGAAGGTCGTGTCCACGATCGGCACGGCGAGCACGAGCAGCGGGAAGAACAGGGCGACGGTCGCCGCCGTCTTCAGGAGGCCCTGCACGGAGACCGCGGCGAGGACGTACCCGAGCAGCAGCGCACCCGAGTCGCCCATGATCACCCGCGCCGGATAGAAGTTGTGGCGGAGGAAGCCGAGGCACGCGCCGAAGACGATGGCCGAGAGGACCGCGGCGTCGACCTTCCCGAGCGAGAGCGCGATCACGCTGAACGTGAGGCCGGCTATGGCGGCGACGCCGGCCGCGAGCCCGTCGAGCCCGTCGAGGAAGTTGACCATGTTCATGATCGCCACGATCCAGACGATCGTGAGCGCGATCCCGGCCGGCTCGGGCAGCGTGTGGATGCCGATGAACGGCAGCGTGAAGCGGTCGATCCAGACGCCGAAAGCGGTGGGGACGGCCGCCGCGGCGACCTGCCCACCGAGCTTCACGTACCAGTCGAGGCCGCGGATGTCGTCGACGAGGCCGACGGTGACGGCGACCGCCGCACCGAGGATCAGGCCGCGGTTCTCGCGTCCGGTATGGAGGAAGGCGAGCGCCGGCACGAGCAGGCCGAGGAAGAGCGCGAGGCCGCCGAGCCTCGGCACGGGCAGCGGGTTGACGCGCCTGCCGCCCGGGAGGTCGACGACGCCGAGCCGCCGGGCCATGCCTCCCACGGCCGGCGTGAGGATGATCACGATCACGAGCGCGACGAGCGCGCCCCAGACGACGTCGAGATTGTCTCCGAGCTGGTCGAGGACGCTGAGATGCGGACTGCTCGACGCGAGCACGGTGGCAGCGTAACGCCGCTACCGGCCCGCCTCAGGAAACGGCGGACTTCGCGCCCGCCTCGAGCCCGCCGAGGAGCTCCCAGCGCTCGTCGAGATGCCGCTGGATCTCCGCGGTCTCGGCGGCCGTGAGGTGCGCGAAGCGGCCCTGCGCCCCGAGGAACTCCTCGACCGGGACGGGGTGCTTCGGCCGGTACGTGATCCGCCAGGCCCCGTCGTCCACCTCGAGGAGCGGGAAGTAGTGCGACTCGACCGCGAGCCGGGTCACCTCCGTCGTCTGCGAGGTCGGATGCCGCCACCCCGGCGGGCAGGCTCCGAGCACGTGGAGGAAGCGGAAGCCGCGAACCTCCGCGGCCCGCGCCACCTTGGCCCGGAAGTCCTTCAGCATCGGCACCGAGCCGGCGGCGAGCGTCGCGACGTACGGGATCCGGTGGGCGGCCATGATCCGGTCGATGTCCTTCTTGATCCCGCGCCGCGGCGCCCCGACGGGCGTCGTCGTCGTCCACGCCCCCTCCGGGGTCGCGCCCGACTTCTGCACGCCGGTGTTCATGTACGCCTCGTTGTCGTTGAGGACGTAGATCAGGTCCTCCCCGCGCTCGGCCGCCGCCGAGACGCCGGAGAAGCCGATGTCGGAGGTGGCGCCGTCGCCCGCCCAGACGACGACCTGGGCGTCGGCGCCGCCGCGCAGCCGGATCCCGGCCGCGATGCCGGAGGCCTCGGCCGCGGAGGAGGCGAAGGGCGTGAGGTAGACGGTCACGTCGAAGGCGTTGACCGGCCAGATCCCGGCGACGATCGTCCAGCAGGAGGCGGGGATCACGAGCACGAGCGGCCGCTCGGGCGCGGCAGCGGCCAGGCCTCCGAGCAGGTGCCGTACGTTGACGGCGGGCCCGCAGCCGGCGCACGCCGCGTGGCCGGGCAGCAGCAGCCGCTTCTCGGCGAGCGCCTCGTCGAGCCAGGCGGGCATCTCAGGCCCCCTCTCCGAGCCAGACGGGCTCCGCCCGCGAGCGAACGCCCTTCGCCTCCGCGATCGCGCGGCGCAGCGTGTCGGGCGTGACGTCGGTACCGCCGACGCCGCAGACGACGTCGGTCGCGTCGAAGCCGAGCCCGCGGACGTCCGCACCGAGTGGCGCGAGTGCACCGAACGGCGCAGCGCGATCGACGACGACGACGTGCTTCACCCCGGCGAGCGCGGCGGCGAGCTGCCGCCCCGGGAACGGGCGGTAGACGTGGATGCGGACGAGCCGGAGGTCGTCGTCGTCCTCGAGCAGCTCCTGCGCCGTGTCGCCGATCGTCCCCATGGTCACGAGCGCCGTCCCGGCGGCGGGATTCCCGCTCAGCTCGAGGGCGCCCACCTTGCGCCGGCCGAAGGTCGCCTCGAACTCCGCGGCGACCACGGCGACCTGCTCCTCCGCCTCGGCGAGCGCGGCGGCGACGTTGCGCTGGAACTCGTCGTACTGGAGCGGCTGCGGCAGGCCGGAGAAGACGCGCGGCGCGGCCGGGTCGAGCAGCCACTCCGCCGGCGGGCGGAACGGGGGCAGGAAGCGATCGACGTCGGCCTGGGCCGGCACGTCCACGACCTCGGAGGTGTGTGAGAGCAGGAAGCCCTCCGCGTTGACGAGCACGGGCAGCAGGACGCTCTCGGCGAGCCGGTAGGCGCAGAGGATGCTGTCGAGCATCTCCTGCGCGCTCGTGCAGTAGACCTGGATCCAGCCGGTGTCGCGCTGGGAGAGCGAGTCGGAGAGGTCGGGCTCGAGGCTCCAGGGGGCGAAGATCGAGCGGTTGACGTTGACCGCGACGAGCGGGACGCGCTCGCGGGAGGCACGGTGCAGCTGCTCGTGGGCGTAGAGCAGGCCCTGCGACGACGTCGCCGTGAAGGCGCGGACGCCGGTGCGTGCCGCCGCGACCGCGTAGCCGAACATCGAGTGCTCGCTCTCGAGATTCGCGAACTCGGCGTCGTCGCGCCCCGCGTAGAGCTCGGCGAGGCGCTCGACGATCAGCGTCTGCGGGGTGATCGGGTAGCAGGCGATGGCCTGGACGCGCGAGAGCAGCACCCCGACGGCCGCCGCCTCGTTGGCGGTCATGACCGTCCGGCCGGCGGCCGGCGCGCCGCTCACGCCGCGACCTCCTCGAGCGCGATCGCGCCGCGGACGGGACAGACGACCTCGCAGATGCCGCAGCCCTTGCAGTGGAAGTAGTCGATCGTCATCGTCCCGTCGCTGCGCTCCATGGCGCCCTCGGGGCAGAAGAGCGCGCAGACGCCGCAGGCGGTGCAGGGATCGAGGATCACCGGACGCTCGAGCGACCAGGAGCCCGTGTCGGCGGCGAGCGAGGTGGTGCGGCTGATCGGGAAGCGGAGCGGGTCGACGGGCGCTGCGGCCTCCGCCTCTGTCTCCGCGGCGCCGCTCGTGTCGGCGGCGAGACGGCGCTGCCGCTGCACGGCCCGGTAGCCGTCGCGCGCCGCGGCCACGTTCGCCTCCCCCAGCTTGCCGAACCGGGCGGCGACGGCCTGCTCGAGCAGCTCGAGACCGTCCGGGAGCAGCAGCCGCACGGAGGCGCCGAGCAGCGCGACGTTCCCCATCGGCCGGCCCTCGGCGGAGAGGACGCCGTGCCTGCGCGCGATCCGGGACGCGGGCACCCGTGCGACGTGGTAGTCGCCCGTGTTCGGGAAGCGGTCTTCGAGGTTGAGGACGACGAGCCCTCCGGGCCGCACCCGGGCGAGCAGCTCCGGCGCGGGCGGCGCGGGCGTGACCGAGACGAGGATGTCGCATTCGCGCAGCTTGTAGCGGCGGTGGACGGGCTCCGACTCGTCCCAGCGCAGGAAGGCCGAGATCGGCGCGCCCCGCCGTTCCGCCTTGAACTCGGGGAAGCTCTGCACCCAGTAGCCGGCGCGCGCGAACGTGTCCGCGAGGATCTGGGACGCGGCCACCACGCCCTCTCCTCCACGGCCGACCAACAGCATCTCGTGCATGCACGCTCCTTCGGTCTCCTCGATCCTGCGTGCGGCCCCGTCCGGGCGCATCCGGGAGATCGCCTAGCGAGGCTCCGTACTCAGCGCGGCTATTTCGTGCCGTACAGGCGGTCGCCCGCGTCCCCGAGGCCGGGGAGGATGAAGCCGCGCTCGTTCAGGCCGCGGTCGACGGCGGCGCAGACGATGTGGACGTCGGGATGCAGGCGCTGCACCTCCTCGATCCCCTCCGGCGCCGCGACGATGCAGAGCAGGGTGACCGACTGCGCACCGGCGTCCTTCACGACGTCGATCGCCGCGCAGCTCGAGTGGCCGGTGGCGAGCATCGGGTCGATCACGATCGCGTTCCGCTCGCTCAGGTCGACGGGCAGCTTGACGAAGTAGCGCACCGCCTCGAGGCTCTCCTCGTCGCGGTAGAGGCCGATGAAGCCGACGCGCGCGCTCGGGACGAGCGAGAGGACACCGTCGAGCATCCCCATCCCGGCCCGCAGCACCGGGCAGACGGCGACCTTCTTCCCCGAGATGCGCGGCACGGCCGTCCGCTCGAGCGGCGTCTCGACCTCCACCGTCTCGGTCGGCATGTCCTTCGTCGCCTCGTACGTGAGCAGGAGCGTGATCTCGTTCGCGAGCTTGCGGAAGTGGACGGTCGGCGTCTCCTTGTCGCGGAGGTACCCGAGCTTGTGCTGGATCAGCGGGTGCTCGACGACGGTGAGCCGCGGCTCGCTCAAGCGACGTAGGTCGTGTGGCCGCGGAAGCCCGGGTAGAGCGGATGGTCGGCGCACAGCGCGGCGACGCGCGCACGGAGGCCGGCGAGGTCCGGCGCCTCGGTCAGCGCCTCGCAGATGATCCGGCCGACCTCGCGGAAGTCGTCCTCGTCGAAGCCGCGCATGGTCATCGCGGGCGAGCCGAGCCGGATGCCCGAGGTGACGAACGGCGACCGCTCGTCGAACGGGATCGTGTTGCGGTTGACGGTGACGTCGATCTCGTGCAGCCGCTCCTCCGCGGCCTTCCCGGTCCACTCCGACCCGCTCAGGTCGACGAGCAGGAGATGCGTGTCGGTGCCGCCGGTGACGAGCGCGAGCCCGCCCGCGAGCAGCGACTCGGCGAGCGCGTCGGCGTTGCGGCGGATCTGCGCCTGGTAGGTGCGGAAGGACTCGGTCATCGCGACGCGGAAGCACGTCGCCTTCGCCGCGATCGTGTGCTCGAGCGGCCCGCCCTGCATCCCCGGCATGACCGCCGAGTCGACGGCCTTCGCGTGCTCCTCGCGGCAGAGGATGAAGCCGGCGCGCGGCCCCGCGAGCGTCTTGTGCGTCGTCGAGGTGACGAAGTCGCAGTGCTCGACGGGGTTCGGGTGGAGCCCGGCGGCGACGAGGCCGGCGAAGTGGGCCATGTCGCAGAGGAGCAGCGCCCCGACCTCGTCGGCGATGGCGCGGAAGCGGTCCGTCTCGACGGTGCGCGGGTACGCGGAGCCGCCGCAGACGATCACCTTCGGCCGCGCCTCCTTCGCCCGGGCGAGCACGTCGTCGTAGTCCACGGTCATCGTGTCGGCCGAGACGCCGTAGTGGACGACGCTGTAGAGGCGGCCGGAGAAGTTGACCTTGTGGCCGTGGGTGAGGTGGCCGCCCTGGTCGAGCCGTAGCGCCATCAGCGTGTCGCCCGGCTCCATCGCCGCCGCGTAGACGGCCATGTTCGTCTGCGCCCCCGCGTGCGGCTGGACGTTCGCGTGCTCCGCTCCGAACAGCTCCTTCGCCCGGTCGATCGCGAGCTGCTCGATCTCGTCGATCACCTCGCAGCCGCCGTAGTAGCGCCGGCCCGGGTAGCCCTCCGCGTACTTGTTCGTCGCCACCGACCCGACCGCCTCGAGCACGGCCGGCCAGGTGAAGTTCTCGGACGCGATCAGCTCGATCTGGCCGCGCTGCCGCTCGAGCTCCCTGGCGAGCAGCGCCGCGATCTCGGGATCGACCGCGCCGAGGCCGGCGTGCGTCAGCTGCTCGAAGGTCGCCTGGGTCGTCGCCACACCCAGATGCTACGACAGCGCAGCGACGGCACGCGAAAAGGCCGGTGGCAGCCACCGTCACGAAACCATCGCAACAGCGTTACGCGGCACGTGATCGAGCGCCGGACTCCGTTACGAAGACGTAGAGGTGCCTGCCACCGGCCGCTTCGAGACGCGCTACGGCGGGGAGCCGGCGCCCTGCCTGAGGACGCGTGGCTCGCCGCCCGTCAGGTCGAGCACCGTCGACGGCGTGCCGGGAAGCTCGCCCGCGTCGACGATCGCGCCGCAGGCGGCACGGATCTCCTCCGGCACGTCCTCGACGCGGCGCGGATCCGGGCCGCCGGCCGCGTTCGCGCTCGTCGCCGCGACGACGCCGACCGCGCGGACGACCTCGGCTGCTCCCGGCGGCAGGTCGGGCACGCGGACGCCGACCGTCCCGAAGACGAGCGTGTACGGCCCCGGCAGGTAGCGCTCGAGGAGCGACCGGTCGAGCGTGGGGACGGCGGCGAGGAGCGAGTCGACGTCGGCGGCGAGCAGGGCGACCGGCTTCCAGCGGTCGCGGCCCTTCAGCTCGTAGAGGACGTCCTCGTGCCCGGGCAGCACGCAGAGGCCGTAGACCGTGTCGGTCGGCAGGATCACGGCCCGCCCCGCACGGAGCGCCGCGACCGCGTCCTCCCTCACAGGAGGAAGCCGGACAGAGCCGCGCGGAACGCGGCGGGCTGCTCGACGTAGACGAAGTGTCCCGAGTCCGGGATCGTGACGAGCTTCACGTCGGCCAGCTCGCGGACCATCGCCTGCGCGCAGACCGGACCGCAGATCATGTCGTCGTCGCCGACGACGACGAGGGTCGGAGCGGTGATCGCGCGCAGCTCGGCGCGCAGGTCGAGCGTCGGGAACTCGCCGGTGTTGAACTGGTGGAGCGGCTCCATCTGCGCGAAGTCGGCGGCGAGCTCGCGCCCCGTCTGCTCGAAGCCCTCCCAGCGGTGGAAGTAGAGCGGGATCTGCCGCTGCACGTTGGCGACGAGGTCGTCGGCGGAGGCGAACGCGCCCGCCTGCTCCTCCTCGATCGCCTGCGCCGCCTCCGCGAACCACGGCTCCACACGGCGGGCCTCGATCGCCCGCTCCATCGCCGCGACTGCCTCATCGCCCCAGACCGCCATGGTGTCCACGAGCACGAGCCGGTCGACGTGGGCGCCGAACGCCGCGGCGTAGGCGATCGCGACCATCCCGCCGTGCGAGAAGCCGAGCAGGTCGAGCCGCTCGACGCCGAGGTGCGTGCGCAGCGCCTCCACGTCCGCGACGTACCCGGCGAGGCGGTAGTCGCCGGCCGCGTCCGATCCGGCCGAGCCGCGCGGGCTCAGCAGGACGAGCTCGAACGTGTCGTCGAGGCCCGCGAAGTCGCGGAACTCGGCGGCCGAGCCGCCGGGCCCGCCGGGATGGCAGACGAGCAGCGGCCCACGCCCTCGCCGCTCGTACGAGAGGGTCAGTCCGTCGGGTGTGGTGAACGTCTCCGTCACGGCAGCCTGGCCTCGACGACCCTATCGCTGCCGGCGAGGTCGGAGGTGGTCGCGACGTCCAGGCAGCCGAGGGACTCGAGCAGCGCCGCCACCTCGTGCGCCTGCCCGTCGCCGACCTCGAAGACGAGAAAGCGCGTCCGTGCGGCGCGTGCGAGCCGCTCGTGCTCGCCGCTGCCGACGAGCGCCACCTCGGGCTCCCAGCGCAACTCCGGCTGGAGTCCGTCGAGGCTCTCGACGTAGGGCGGGTTCGCCACGACGAGATCCCACCCCTCGGCGGCCGCGACGACGCCGTCCCCCTGCCGCAGCTCGACCGCGAGGCCGA
Source organism: uncultured Gaiellales bacterium (assembly GCA_964602945.1). Classification (GTDB taxonomy): domain Bacteria; phylum Actinomycetota; class Thermoleophilia; order Gaiellales; family Gaiellaceae; genus Palsa-739. The sequence continues at coordinate 19,877 of CAZRTE010000016.1, read as the reverse complement.
GCCGCCCGGCGTTCTCGCGCGCGAGCGCGAGCGCGGCGGCGGAGACGTCGACTCCCGTGACCTCCGCGTCCGGCCGCTCGTCCTTGAGCGCGAGCGCGATCGCGCCCGAGCCGACGCCGACGTCGAGGATGCGCGGCCGCTCGATCTCCTCCGCGAGCGCGAGTGCCCGCTCGACGAGCACCTCTGTCTCGGGCCGCGGCACGAGCGCGCGCGCGTCGGTTCTCAGGGTCAGGCGCCGGAAGCCCCACTCGCCGAGGACGTAGGCGAGCGGTTCCCGCGACTCCCGGCGTGCGAGCAGGGGTTCGAGACCCTCGACGTCGTCGTCGAGCCGCGCGGCGATCCCCGAGCGCGTCGCCCCGAGCAGGTGCGCGACGAGCCATTCCGCGTCGACCCGCGGCGTGTCCACGCCGGCCGCGGCGAGCCGCCGCTCGGCCTCGACCAGCGCCTCCCGAGCGGTCATTCGCCGAGGGCGCGGCGCCGTTCGTCGGTCGTCAGCGCCTCGGTGAACTCGTCGAGCTCGCCCTGCAGGATCCGGTCGAGCTGGTGGACGGTCAGCTTGACGCGGTGGTCGGTGAGCCGGTTCTCGGGGAAGTTGTACGTGCGGATCTTCTCCGCCCGCTCGCCGCCGCCGATCTGCGAGCGCCGGGTCGCGTCGAGCTCGGCCCGCTGCCGCTCGAGCTCGCGCTCGTACAGGCGCGCACGGAGGACGCGCATCGCCTTCTCCCGGTTCTGGAGCTGCGACTTCTCGTCCTGCATCGAGACGACGACGCCGGTGGGCAGGTGCGTGATCCGCACTGCGGAGTCGGTCGTGTTGACGGACTGGCCGCCCGGCCCCGTCGAGCGGTAGACGTCGATCTTGAGGTCGTTCGGGTCGATCTCCACCTCGACCTCCTCCGCCTCGGGCATGACGGCGACAGTCGCCGTCGAGGTGTGGATCCGGCCCGCGCTCTCGGTCTCGGGGACGCGCTGGACGCGGTGCGTGCCTCCCTCCCACTTGAAGACGGAGTAGGCGCCCTCGCCCTTGACGGCGAAGGTGGCCTCCTTGTAGCCGCCGCCGTCGCTCGGGCTCGTCCCGAGCTCCTCGACCCGGAAGCCCCGGCGCTCCGCGTAGCGCGCCAGCATCCGGTAGACGTCGCCGGCCCAGAGCGCCGCCTCGTCGCCGCCGACGCCCTGGCGCACCTCGACGATCACGTCCTTGCGGTCGGCGGGATCGGTCGGGACGAGCGCGAGGCGCAGCTCCTCCTCGAGCCGGCCGGTGCGCTCCTCGAGCTCGGGGACGAGCTCGCGCAGGTCGGCGTCCTCGCGGGCCGCGACGAGGTCGTCGCTTGCGCCACGCCACTCCTGGGCGAGCTTGTGGGCCGCCTCGAGCTCCTTCAGGCGCCGCCCGACCTCGGCCGCCTCGCGGTGGTCGTTGTACACGGCCGGATCGGCCATGCGTGTCTGGAGCTCCTCGTACGAGCGCTCCAGCTCGGAGACGAGTGCCTCGAAGTCCGTCGCCATGGCGACGGTCAGCGTAGTTGCGTCAGCTCGAGAGCCGCGCCTCCAGGCTGATCTCCGGGACGGCGGCGAGCGCCTTCGAGACGGGGCAGTTCTCCTTCGCCGTCTGCGCGGCCGCCTGGAACGCCTCGGCGCCGAGGCCTGGCACGCTCGCCTCGACCGTGAGGGCGACGCGCGTGATCCCCTCGCCGGGCTGGAAGGTGACGATCGCCGACGTGCGGAGCTCGTCCGGCGGAGTGCCGTCCTTCGCGAGCCCGTTGGAGAGGGCCATCGAGAAGCAGGCCGCGTGCGCGGCGGCGATCAGCTCCTCGGGACTCGTCGCTGTCGGGTTGTCTTCCGCCCGGTTCGGCCAGCTCACCGCCTGCTCGCCGATCGCCCCGCTCGTCGTGGAGACGATCGTGCCGGAGCCCTCCATGAGGCTCCCCTGCCACCGCACCTCCGCGCGCCTGTCCGTTGCCATCGATTCCTCCTCGCGTCGACTACGAGGGTATTAGGCCATTACTTCGACACGCTGCGCGTCGGGTGCCCCGGCCGCCTCGAGGTCGAGCACCTCGCGGAGAGCCCGGATCGAGACCTCGAGCTGGTCGAGCGACGGCTCGCGCGTCGTCAGGCGCTGCAACCACAGCCCGGGCGCGAGCAGCGTCATCAGCACCCGGTTCCCCTGGTGCTTGCCCGCGAAGCGGATGAGCTCGTAGGCGAGTCCCGCGATGACCGGCAGGAGCAGGACCCTCGTCGCGATCAGCCAGTACCAGGCCGGCCGGCCGAAGAAGGCGAACACGAACACCGCCACCACCATCACCCAGAGCAGGAAGGCCGTCCCGCAGCGCGGGTGGATGAGCGAGTAGCCCTGCACGACCTCCGGCTCGAGCGGCTCACCGGCCTCGTAGGCGTTGATCGCCTTGTGCTCGGCGGCGTGGTACTGGAAGACCCGGCGCAGGTCGGGCAGCAGGGAGACGAGTCCGAGGTAGGCGATGAACATCGAGACGCGGATCAGTCCCTCGACGATCACGAACCAGCCGCCGCTGCGGATCGGCAGGACGTCGGTGATGAGGGCCGGTCCGATCTTGAACACCATCACGGCGAAGCCGATCGCGATCGCGAAGGCGAAGATGAGGGCGCCGCGCGAGAGCTCCGTCTCGACCTCGCCGTCCTCGTTCTCCTCCTGCGCGGCGTAGTTGGCGGAGATGGCGAGGGCCCGGAAGCCGATCGCGAGCGACTCGCCGAGAGCCATCACCCCCCGCACGACGGGGAGCCGGAAGAAGACGTGTCGCGCCATCGCCGAGCGGATCGGCCGCGAGACTTGCGCGATCTCGCCGGAGGGCGTCCGGACGGCGACGGCCCAGTTGCCCGGGCCGCGCATCATCACGCCCTCGAGGACCGCCTGTCCGCCGACGCTGGCCATTGTGTCCCGCTAGTCGGCGCGGCGGGCGTCCTGTGCCTGCCGGCCGCCCTGTGCCCGCCGGCCGCCCTGGGCACGCTCCAGCCGCCGCTGGAAGCGCTCGACGCGGCCGCCCGTGTCCATGAGCTTCTGCTTGCCCGTGTAGAACGGGTGGCACTGCGAGCAGATCTCGACGTGCAGCTCCGGCTTCGTCGAGCGGGTCTGGAACGTGTTGCCGCAGGAGCACGTCACGGTCGTGAGGACGTACTCGGGATGAATTCCGGCTTTCATGGCGAGAGCAGGGTAGCAGCGGCCTCACGGGGATCCACGTTGCCTCCCGAGACCACGACGGCGATCCCGGGACCGGCCTCGACCTTGCCGGCGAGGACGGCGGCAGCGGCCGCGGCGCCGGCCGGCTCGCAGGCGAGCTTCGCGCGCGCGTAGAGGAACCGCATCCCGGCCGCGATCTCCTCCTCGCTCACGAGCACGGTCTCGACCCGGCCGCGGCAGAGCTCGAGGGGGAGCTCGCCGGCGAACGGCGGCGCCAGCCCGTCGGCGATCGTGTCGGTCTCGACGCGGACGCTGTGCCCGGCGGCGAGCCCGGCGCTGAAGGCGGCCGCCCGTTCCGGCTCGACCGCGACGACGCGGGCGCGGCCGTCGAGCGCGACGAGGATGCCGGAGACGAGCCCGCCGCCGCCGACGCCGACGACCACGGTCTCGAGCCCGGGCACCTCCTCGAGCAGCTCGAGGGCGAGCGTGCCGTGGCCGGCGACGATGCGAGGATCCGAGTGCGGGTGGACGAAGACGCGCCCCTCCTCCCGCTCGACCTCGAGCGCCCTCTCGTAGGCGACCGCGGCATCGGGCGGCGCCAGGTCGACGGTGGCGCCGTAGCCCCGGGTGGCCTCGACCTTGAGCGCGCTCGCGCCGTCCCACATCTCGACGAGGCAGTCGACCCCTTCCTCGGCTGCCGCCCACGCGACGGCCTGCGCGTGGTTCCCGGCCGACCAGGTGACGACGCCGCGCCCGCGCTCCTCCGGCGTGAGCGCCGCGAGCCGGTTGAGCGCGCCGCGCACCTTGAACGAGCCGGTCTTCTGGAACAGCTCGGCCTTGAGCGAGACGCCGAGGGCCGCGGAGGAGAAGGTCGGCGTGCGGTGGATGCGGCCGGTGAGGAGCTCGCGGGCCTGCTCGACGTCCTCGCGCGTCGGCGCATCCGCGCTCACGCCGGCAGGGTCTGGCGCGCCACGACCGGGACCGGGAATCGCACCGTGAAGACGGTCAGCGTGCCCGGGTGGCTCTCGACCTCGACGCTGCCGCCCATCGCCAGCGTCAGCTCCTTCACGATCGCCAGTCCGAGACCGGTGCCGACCGGACGCTCCCGCCCGTAGCGCTCGTGGAGGTAGAAGCGCTCGAACGCGTGCTCGCGATCCGCCTCGGCGATCCCGGGCCCGGTGTCCTCGACGCGGAGCAGCCCGGGCGCGGCGACGACGCGCACCTCGCCGCCCGCGGGGGTCAGCCGCAGCGCGTTCTCCACGAGGTTCGACACGACCTGGAGCACGCGGTCGGCGTCGGCGACCGCCGCGGCGGGCTCGTCGGCGAACGACTGGAGCGAGACGGCGAACGACTCGGCCTGCTGCTGGTAGCGGCGCACGACGTCCTCGGCCACCTCCCCGAGGTCGATCTCCTCCCCGTGCACGCTGAAATCCGTGCGGTGCAGCCGCGCGAGGTCGAGCAGGTCGTGGACGAGCCGCTCGAGCCGTCGCGCCTCGAAGGTGACGGTCGCTGCCGCCTCGCGCGGGTCGACCGCACCGTCCTCGACGGCCTCCGCATAGCCCCGGATCGCGGTCAGGGGGGTCTTGAGCTCGTGGCTGACCGAGAGGAGGAAGTCGCGCTCGGCCTCCTGCGCCCGGCGGAGCTGTCGCGCGAGATCGTTGAAGGCGACGGCCAGCGTCGCGATCTCGGCTGCACCCTCCACGGGCACCGGCTCCGGATGCGTCCCCATCGTGAGGCTGCGGGCCGCGCCGGCGACCTGCCCGACCGGACGCGAGATGCGGCGGGCGAGCAGGAAGGCCGCGATCGCGGCGAGCACGCCGCCGGCTGCCGCCGCCACGAGCAGCGCCCAGACGTACGGCGACGAGCGCGAGCCTGCGATGCTCTGCGGCCGGAGCAGGATGAGGGTTCCCGGGTTGACCGAGCGGGCGGCGAAGTACTCGGAGACGCCCTGGTACGTGAGGGTCCCCTGCGCCGGCAGGCCCTGCGCGAGCCGCTTCTGCGCCTCGGGCGGCAGGATCCGCGGGTTCGTCTTCGCGATCTCGTTCTGCTGGCGGAAGTAGGGCCGCAGCTTCGGGAGGTTCGCGAGCCCCGAGACCCCGGTTCGCTGCGTGCCGGCGATCAGGTCAGCCTGGTGCGCGAGATCCTTCAGCGTCGCGCTCGCCACCGCGCGCCGCGTGAGGACGAGCCCGAGCCCGATCGTGAGCGCGACGCAGAGCAGGACGACGACGCCGATCGCCCAGAACAGCCGCGACCGGAGCCCACTGCGTGCGGCCGCGTCGGGTCGGCGCCGTCTCATCGGCGAGCCGCGTCGAGCTTGTAGCCCGCGCCGCGCACCGTCCGGATCCCCTCTGCATCACCGATCTTGCGGCGGAGCTGGGCGACGTGCACGTCGACGGTGCGCGTGCCGCCGGGATAGGTCATGCCCCAGACGAGGTCGAGCAGGCGCTCGCGGGACAGGACGATCCCCGGATGCTCGAGGAAGCACGCGAGGAGCTCGAACTCCTTGCTCGTCAGCTCGACCTGCGTCCCGGCGACGGTCACCTCCCGCGAGTCGCGGCGGAGGACGATCTCCCGCGCCGAGAGCACCTCGGCATCGGTGCGCGCCTCCGCCCGGCGCAGGATCGCCTTGATCCGGGCGGACAGCTCGCGGGGCGAGAACGGCTTCGAGACGTAGTCGTCGGCCCCGAGCTCGAGACCGGCGACCCGGTCGGGTTCCTCGTCGCGTGCCGTGAGCATCACGATCGGCACCTTGGAGCCGGCCCGGATGCGGCGGCAGACCTCGAACCCGTCGACTCCGGGCAGACCGATGTCGAGCACGACGAGGCGCACCGCATGCGACCGGAGACCGGCGAGCGCCTCCTCTCCCGTGCGCAGCCAGACGACACGCCAGCCGTCCTGCTGCTCGAGGTACTGCTTCACGAGGCGCCCGATCGAGTCGTCGTCCTCGACGAGCAGGAGGACGCCCCCGGTGGCGGTTGCCGTCACACCCTCAGGATAGGTGGAAACCCGGCGGGTGCAGGTCCGACGCGCCGCCCTTGGGCGCATTCTTGACCTTCACCTTGACCTTGTGCCGCGACTCGATCTTCACCGTGTCCGCCAGGCCGTCCGTGCCGGTCGACTGCCAGGTGACGAGGACGCGCCAGCCCGGCGAGAGCTTGAGCAGGGGGAGGTGACGGCCGTGGACGACGACCTGCGTCGCGTCGTCCAGCCCGATCGTCTGCTGGCGTCCGTCCGCCTCGCTCAGGGTGAGCTCGGTCGGCGTCACCGAGAGGATGATCCCGCGGTCGAGTCGCCAGTCGATCATCGTTCCCCCGCCGGCCCGGTCGATGATCTCCGCCCGCACGAGCTTCGGCCCGAAGAGCTTCGTGATCGCCGCCTTGCGCAGCGCGAGACCCTGCGGCGCGAGCCAGAGCACCAGATTGAGCATCACGAGGATGCCCGCGAGGAGGGCGAAGCGCCTGCGACCCATGGCTTCCATTGTCACCCCTCCGAGGCCCGTTGGCGTAAGGGCCCTGTAAAACGAGGGCTCGCCGCCGAGGAGTCCTACGTCAGCGTGTACTCGGGTCCCGAGCCGCCCTCCGGCGGCGTGAGGCGGCCGCCCTTGGCGGTGATCGCGCCGCACTGGACGCAGTTCGACGGCGCCAGCTCGACGGTGACCGTCCCGTCCGGATGCTCGGCGCCGAGCTCGTACACCTGCGCCGGGCACATGTGCGCCCAGAGCTCGGCCACCTCCCGCGGCACGCGGCGCTCGATCCGGATGTGGTCCGGCTGGTCGTCGCGCGTCTTGTTCCCCGAGGCGAAGACCGAGGAGAGCTTGTCGAACGTGAGCGTCCCGTCGGCCGCCGGGTAGGCCGCGGCGCGGCCGGTCTCCAGCAGCGGCTGGTCCGCGTCCGGCTCGGCCCGCATCCTGCCGAGCTCGACGCGCCCCTTCGAGAGCGTCATCGCGCCCGCGAGGGCGCCGCCCACGACGAAGCCGCGCCCGAACACCTGGCGCAGGTTGCGCACCTCGTACAGGTCGCGCCAGATGAAGCTCTCGCGGAGCGCCTCGTCGTAGGAGGAGAGCGCCGTCGCCGGCGTCTGGCCCCGCTGCAGCGCCCGAAAGGCCGCCTCCGCGGCGAGCCTGCCCGACTCGATGGCGTAGTGGACGCCCTTCAGGCGCGGGATGTTCACCAGGCCGGCGCCGTCGCCGCACAGCAGCAGCCCGGGAGCGTGCAGCCGCCGCGGCAGCGCATGGAAGCCGCCGCCCGGGATCGTCTTCGCGCCCCACTGGACGCGCTCGCCACCCTCGAGCATCCGGCGGATCTTCGGATGGGTCTTCAGCTCCTGCAGGAGGTCGTGCGCGGAGAGCTCGGCGTCGCGGTAGTCGAGGCCGACGACCATGCCGATCGTGAGCATCTCCTCGCCCATCGGGTAGACGAAGGAGCCCCCGAACTCGCGGTAGCGCGCGCCCGCGCGGAGCGGCCAGCCCATCGTGTGCACCACGCGGTCGAGCGGCCGGGCGACCTTCCAGACCTCCTTCACGCCGAGCTCCCAGACCTGCGGCTCCTCGCCGCGCAGCCCGAAGCGGCTCATGGCGACGCCCGTGAGATGCCCCTGCGTCCCCTCGGCGAGCACCGTCACCTTCGCGACGAGGTCGGAGCCGGGCTCGAAGTTGCCGAGCTCCTGCCCCTCGCGGCCGCGTCCCTTGTCGCCGGTGCGGACGCCCACCACGCGGCCGTGGGAGACGAGGAGCTTCTCGGCGCTCGTCTCCGGGAGGATCATCGTCCCGCCCTCCTCGGCGCGCTCGGCGAGGAAGCGGCCGAGCTGGGAGAGCGAGAAGATCCGGTTGCCGTGGTTGCGCATCGGCGGCGGCGGCGGGATCCGCAGCGCGGCGCGCCGCGTGAGGAGGTAGACGGCCTCGCCCGGAACCGCGCCGTACGAGGGGATGTCGTCGAGCCGCAGGCGCTCGCCGAAGAGGCGCTGCAGCCCGCGGGGGTTCACGACCGCGCCGGAGAGGAGGTGCGAGCCCGGCTGCTTGCCCTTCTCGAGCAGCGCGACCGGAACGTCGCCGAGCGCCTCCGCGACCTCCGGGCTCTCCTCGAGCAGCTGGCCGAGGCGGATCGCGCACGCGAGGCCGGCGGGGCCGGCGCCGACGATCAGCACCCCGACCTCGATCCGCTCCTCCGCCGGGTCGCTCGGCTCCGCGACGAAGTCGTTCGCGTCGAACGGCGGGGGGAAGTTCGAGGGCCGGCTCAAGACTTCCGCTGGCGGATCAGCTCGGTCAGCTTCGGCGCGATCTCGTGCACGTCGCCGACGACGCCGAGGTCGCTGAACTCGAAGATCGGCGCGTTCGGATCCTTGTTGATCGAGACGATCGTGCCGGAGCCCTGCATCCCCACCTTGTGCTGGATGGCGCCCGAGATCCCGAGCGCGACGTAGAGCTTCGGCGAGACCATCTTCCCCGTCTGGCCGATCTGGGCCGAGTACGGATACCAGCCCGCGTCGACGACCGCGCGGGTCGCCCCGACGGCGCCGCCGAGCGCCTGCGCGAGCTCCTCCGCGAGACCGAAGCCCTCCGGGGCCCCGAGACCGCGGCCGCCCGCGACGATCACGTCGGCGTCCTCGATCGACGGCCCGGTCGACTCCTCGACGTCCTGCGCGACGAGGCGAGCCAGCGTGGAGTGCTCCGCGTACGCAGGCGAGACCTCGGCGACCTCCGGCTCCCCGCCTGCAGCGGCGGGCGTCGCGTCGAACGAGCCTGCGCGGAAGAGCGCGAGTCGCGGCGTCTCCTTCCAGCCGACGTCGACCTGGACCGAGTCCTGGAGCGCGGGCCGCTTGCCGACGAGCTCGCCGTCACGGAGCTCGACGTCGACGAGGTCCCAGTTGAGACCGGCGTCGAGGCGCGCGGCGAGGCCTGCGGCGACGTCGGCGGCGAGGACCGAGTTGGCGAAGAGCACGGTGTCGTACCCGCCTTCCTCGATCACGTGCGCGAGCACGTCGACGCGCGGCTGCGGCAGGGGCTGGGCGACGGACTCGTCCTCGCAGACCCAGACCTTCGCTGCGCCGAAGCCCCCGGCCTCGGCAGCGAGCGCCTTCGCGCCCTCCCCGGCCAGGACCGCCGCGACGTCGCCGTCGCCGAGCGAGGCCGCCTTCGCGAGGACACCGAGCGAGCTCTTCTGCAGCTCGCCGCCCCGGTGCTCGAGGAAGACGAGAACCCTCAACGGAGCCCCCGGCCGGTGGCAGCCACCGATACGCGAGTGTGACAGCGCGTCGCCGCTCCGTGACGAAGGGGCGTGAAGGCGCGGCGGACAGCCGAACGCGCCGTGATGGTTCTGTGAAGGTGGCTGCCACCGGTCGTCATAGCAGCCTCTTCTCGGCGAGAAAGTCGGCGATCGCCTCCGCCGCGTTGCCGTCGTCCTCGATCTTGCGCGCGTCGCCCCGCGGCGGCGGGTCGCCGAGCCCGAGCACCGTCGTGCGGGAGCCGGCCTCGCCGGCCTCGGCGGCGTCGATCCCGAGCTCCGCGAGCGAGAGGACGTCCTGCGGCTTCTTCTTCGCGCCCATGATCCCCTTCAGGGACGGGTAGCGCGGCTCGTTGAGCGCATCGCTCACCGCGACGACCGCCGGCAGGGGCGCCTCGATCGTGTCGTAGCCGAACTCGGTCTGCCGCTTCACCTGCACGGAGCCTTCCCCGGCCGACAGCTCCATGGCCTGGGAGACGACCGGCCGGCCGAGACGATCCGCGACGGCGGCCCAGAGCACGGCGCCGTCGGCGTCGGCGGCCTGCTGCCCGAAGAGGACGAGATCCGCCTCCTCGCGCCCGAGGGCGGCGGCGAGCAGCCGGCTCGTCGCGACGAGGTCCGAGCCCGCAGCCGCGTCGTCCGAGACGAGCACGGCGCGGTCGGCGCCCATGGCGAGTGCCTTGCGGAGCGAGTCGAGCGCCTGCTGCGGCCCGAGCGAGACGACGACGACCTCGGCACCGGCGTCGTCCTTCAGGCGCAGCGCCGCCTCGACGGCGTTCGTGTCGAACTGGTTGAGCGCACCCTCACCCGAGCGGTCGAGGCGCTTCGTCTCGGGGTCGATCCGGCTCGTTCCCTCGGGCACGTGCTTGACGCAGACGGCGATCCTCATGCCGTGGAGACTCTAGTGATGTGGCCGGTGACGTGGCCCGCCGAACGGTGTCGGCCGGATCCCCGGCCGGACGGCCTCACACCCGCTGCTCGAGGGCGAGCACGTCCGCGACGAAGCGGCGGCTCACGTCCAGCACGCCGTTCTGCCGTACGCCGCCCTCGCCCTGGTACCAGGCGGCGAGAGCGAGCCGCTTGTCGCCGTGGAAGTCGTGCAGGAGGTGCGTCAGGTAGGCGACGCCGACGTGGATGTTGCCGCCGGCCGTATGGCGAACCCGGTGCCCGATCAGGACCTCCTCGACGTAGCGCCACGTCGACGGCAGGATCTGCATGATCCCCCGCGCGCCCGCCGACGAGACGACGGAGTTGTCGTAGCCGGACTCCATCCACGCGACCGCGCGGACGAGGTGCACGCCGACGCCGTAGTGCCTCGCCCACTTGTCGAGGAGGCTGCGGACGGCGGCGACGCCCACGATCCGGTCGGAGACCGGGGTCACGGTGACCACGTGGGCGCCGGCCGGGATGCGGAGCTTCGTCCCGATCAGGAGCGGCTGCGCCGGGTCGAGACGGTTCAGCCGCGCGAGCTTCGCGATCGTCGTGTGGAAGCGCCTGGCGAGGCTCCAGAGCGACTCCCCCTTCTGCACGACGTGTACGCGCAGGGCGGTCGTGTGCGTGCTCGTGCGCGTGGACTGGGCCGGCTGCCCCCGCAGGGCGGCGAGCGTCGCGGGGCCGACGACGCCGTCGTGCTTCAGGCCGAGCCGTCGCTGCAGCCGCCGGACGCCGGCGAGCGTCGGCTCGTCGAAGTACGCGTTGACCGGGACGCCGATCCCGGCGCGGACGAGCAGGTACTGGAGCACCGCCACGTCCCAGCCGAAGTCCCCGCGCCGCAGCGTCCGCTTCCCGAAGAACGGCCGTCCGAGGGGTCCGAGTTGGCTGCGTGTGCGAGCGCCGGCGACGCCCGTGACGCGCAGGTGATGGATCCGCTGAAACGCGCGAACCGCCGCGACCGTCTGCGGCCCCGCGATCGCGTCGATGGCACCGTGGTAGAGGCCCTGGGCGCGTAAGGCGACCTGCAGGCCCGCCGTCTGCGGGTTCCGCGGCGCTGCGAGCGCGTCCGGCGCCGCTGCGGCGGCGACGACCGCGACCGCTCCTGCGAGGAGGAGGCGGAGGCGCATTGGCCCTCGCCGACTACGAGCCGGGAGCGCCGACTCCTCCGTGCCGGTCGCTGCGCGGTGGCTCTAGCGGCCGACGAAGCGCGGTGGGCGCTTCTCGGCGAAGGCGGCGAGCCCCTCCTTCGCGTCCTCGCTCGCGAAGAGGTCGCCGAACTCCTCCGCTTCCCGCTCGAGCGCATCCGGGGAGAGATTGAGCAGCCGCTTCGCAACGCGCAGCGCCAGCGGGCTCTTCTGCGCGAGACCCGCGGCCACCTCGAGCGCGTGCTCGAGGACGGGATCGACGACCGCGTTCACGAGGCCGAGCCGCAGAGCCTCCTCGGCATCCACGGGTCGGCCGGTGAGGATCAGCTCCTTCGCGGAGCCGAGGCCGCAGATCCGCGCCAGCCGCTGCGTGCCGCCCCAGCCGGGGACGATGCCGAGGTCGATCTCGGGCTGGCCGAGCCGCGCGCGGCTCGAGGCGTAGCGGAGGTCGCACGCGAGCGCGAGCTCGCAGCCGCCGCCGAGGGCGAAGCCGTTGATCGCGGCGATGGTCGGCTTCGGCATCTGCTCGAGCAGCCGGGCCGCCTCGTGTCCGAGTGCGCCCCACTCCTTCGCCCCGTCCGGGCCGAGGCCGCCCATGTACTTGATGTCGGCGCCTGCGACGAAGGCACGCTCGCCGGCTCCCGTGACGACCACGACGCGCGCCGACTCGTCCTCCGCGAGCTCGTGCAGCCGGTCGCGCAGCTCCGTGAGCGTCTCGACGTCGAGCGCGTTCAGCGCGTCCTGCCGGTCGATCGTGACGACGGCGACGGCCCCCTCGCGTGCGACGAGGACGCTCATGCCGCAGGCACCGCGCCGCGGACGAAGTCGACGATCTCGCCCGTCGGCGCGCCAGGCCCGAACACGCCGGCGACCCCGAGCTTGCGCAGCGCCACGGCGTCGTCCTCCGGAATCGTGCCTCCGACCACGACGACGACGTCCTCGACGCCGTTCTCGCGCAGGAGCTCGAGGATGCGCGGCACGAGCGTCATGTGGGCGCCGGAGAGGATCGAGATGCCGACGGCGTCCGCGTCCTCCTGGATCGCGGTCTCGACGATCTGCTCGGGCGTCTGGTGGAGGCCGGTGTAGATGACCTCCATGCCCGCGTCCCTGAGCGCGCGAGCGATGATCTTGGCGCCGCGATCGTGACCGTCGAGCCCCGGCTTCGCGACGACGACCCGGATCTTCCCTCCCATCGGCCGGAGGCTACCTCCTCAGAACACGGGCGTCTCGCGCCACGTGCCCCACACCTCGCGCAGCGCGTCGCACATCTCCCCCATCGTGACGTACGCCTGCGCGGCGGCCAGGATCGGCTCCATCAGGTTGCGGTCGTCCCGGGCCGCGTCCTCGCGCAGCCGCGCGAGCGCAGCCTCGGCCGCCGCCGCGTCGCGCCCCTCGCGCACCGCGCGCACCCGCTCGACCTGCTGGCGTTCGAGGGCCGGGTCGATGCGGAGGATCTCGATGGGCTGCTCCTCCTCGACCTGGTAGCGGTTGACGCCGACGACGATCCGCTCCCGCCGCTCGACCTCGGCCTGGTAGCGGAAGCTCGCCTCCGCGATCTCGCGCTGCTGGAAGTTCTGCTCGATCGCCGCCACGACGCCACCGAGCGCCTCGATCGCGGAGAAGTACTCGTACGCCTGCCGCTCGAGCTCGCTCGTCAGGTGCTCGAGGTAGTAGGAGCCGCCGAGCGGGTCGATCGTGTTCACGACGCCCGTCTCGTGCGCGATCACCTGCTGCGTGCGCAGCGCGAGCCGCACCGCGTCCTCGGTCGGCAGCGCGAGCGCCTCGTCGAAGGAGTTCGTGTGCAGCGACTGCGTCCCGCCGAGCACCGCCGCCAGCGCCTCGATCGCGGTGCGGATCAGGTTCACCTGGGGCTGCTGCGCCGTGAGCGAGACGCCCGCCGTCTGCGTGTGGAAGCGCATCAGCCACGAGCGCGGGTCCTGCGCGCCGTATCGCTCCCGCATCTGCCGCGCCCAGATGCGGCGCGCCGCGCGGTACTTCGCGATCTCCTCGAAGAAGTCGAGGTGCGCGTTGAAGAAGAAGGACAGGCGCGGCGCGAAGGAGTCGACGTCGAGGCCGCGCTCCAGGCATGCCTCCACGTAGGCGAAGCCGTCGGCGAGCGTGAACGCGAGCTCCTGCGCGGCCGTCGACCCCGCCTCACGGATGTGGTAGCCGGAGATCGAGACGGGGTGCATCCGCGGCAGCCGCTTCGCGCACCACTCGATCATGTCCACGACGAGCCGCATCGACGGCCCGGGCGGGAAGATCCATTCCTTCTGCGCGATGTACTCCTTGAGGATGTCCGTCTGGACGGTCCCGCTCAGCTGCTCGAGCGGCACGCCCTGCTGCTCGCCGACGGCGACGTAGAAGGCGAGGAGGATCGCCGCCGGCCCGTTGATCGTCATCGAGGTCGAGACCTCGCCGAGCGGGATCCCGGCGAAGAGCGTCTCCATGTCGGCGAGGGAGTCGATCGCCACGCCCTCGCGCCCGACCTCGCCGAGCGAGCGCGGATGGTCCGAGTCGTAGCCCATCAGCGTCGGCATGTCGAAGGCGGTCGAGAGGCCCGTCTGGCCGTGTGCGAGCAGGTAGCGGAAGCGCGCGTTCGTCTCCGCCGCGGTGCCGAAGCCGGCGAACTGGCGCATCGTCCAGATCCGGCCGCGGTACATCGACGGGTACACGCCGCGGGTGAACGGATAGGAGCCGGGCCAGCCGAGGTCGCGCTCGTAGTCGAGATCGACGTCCTCGGGCGAGTAGAGCGCCTCGTTCTCGACGCCGGAGATGGTCGAGAAGAGCTCGCCCTCCCGCCGCGGCTTCGCCTCGTACCCCGCGCGCCAGCCGGCGTTGCCGACCCCTTTCTCCCGGTCCGTGGCCGCCATCGCGCCGAAGTCTAGAGCGGCGTCCTAGTCGCTCCCGCCGGGCCGCCAGAGCGGCTCGGCGATCCCCGCCGCGAGGTTGGCCGCCCGGGCGATCACGAACAGGAGATCGGAGAGCCGGTTCAGGTAGACGGCGGCCAGCGGATTCGTGTCCGGCACCGCCAGAACCGCGCGTTCGGCGCGGCGGCAGACGGCCCGCGCGAGGAAGAGCCGCACGGCGCGCTCGCTCCCGCCGGGGAGCACGAAGCTCCTCAGCTCCGGCAGCGCCGCGTTCGCCTCGTCGATCTCCCCCTCCAGACGGTCGACCGCGTCCTGCGTCACCCGCAGGCGGTCGTCGCCGGCCGCATACGGAACCGAGAGGTCGGCGCCGAGATCGAAGAGCTCGTTCTGGACGCGCTCCAGACCGCCCGCCCAGCCGAGCAGCGAGTTCAGCTCGTCCACGCCCCCCATCGCGACCACGCGCGGATCGCGCTTCGAGACGCGCGAGCCGTCGCCGAGGCTCGTCTCACCGCTGTCTCCGCCGCGCGTGTAGATGCGCGTCAGGCGGACGGGCTCGTCGCGCTTGCGGCTCACGTGGCGGCGGCGCGCTCCTGGAGCCCCAGGATCGAGCGGGCGATGACGAGGCGCTGGATCTCGCTCGTCCCTTCGTAGATCTCGGTCACCTTCGCGTCGCGGTAGTAGCGCTCGACCGGGAACTCCCTCGTGTAGCCGTAGCCGCCGAGGATCTGGATCGCCTCGCCCGTCTGGCGCCGCGCCATCTCGGAGGCGTAGAGCTTCGCTTTCGCCCCGGCCTCCGTGTGCGGGAGGTCGTTCTGCTTCAACCAGGCCGCCCGGTGCGTGAGCAGGCGCGCGGCGTCGATCTCCGTCGCCATGTCCGCGAGCTTCTGCTGGATCGCCTGGAACTCGGCGATCGGGCGCCCGAAGGCCCGGCGCTCCTTCGCGTACTCGCGTGCGACGTCGTAGGCCGCCTGCGCGATCCCGACCGCCTGCGCGGCGATCCCGATCCGGCCGCCGTCGAGCGTCGCCATCGCGACGGGGAAGCCCTTCCCCTCCTCGTGCAGCAGCCGGTCGGCCTCGACGACCGCGTCCACCGCGAGCGAGTTCGTCGTGGACGAGTTGAGGCCGAGCTTCTCCTCCCGGCCGGTGACGCGGACGTGGCCCGCGTCGAGCACGAAGGCGGAGATGCCGCTCGCTCCGGGCGAGTCCGGATCGGTGCGGGCGAAGAGGAGGAACGTGCCGGCGTGCTCCGCCGTCGAGATGAACTGCTTCGCCCCGGAGATGCGCCAGCCGCCGTCCTCGCGCGTCGCGGACGTCCGCAGCGCGCCGGCGTCCGAGCCGGCCTCCGCCTCCGTCAAGGCGAAGGCCCCGATCGCCTCGCCGCGCGCGAGCGGCGGCACGAAGCGGGCGCGCTGCTCCTCCGTGCCGAAGCGGAGCAGCGGCAGCGTGACCGCGCTCGTGTGGACGGCGACCGTGACACCGACGCCGGCGTCCCCGCGCGAGAGCTCCTCGAGCACGAGCACGTACGAGAGGAAGTCGGCGCCGGCGCCGCCGTACTCCTCCGGCACGCACACGCCCATCAGCCCGAGCTCCGCGAGCTTGCCGTACAGCTCGCGCGGGAAGTGGTGCTCGCGGTCCCACTCGGCGGCATGCGGCTCGATCTCCGCCCCGACGAACTCCCGCGTGAGCGCCTGGATCTCCTTCTGCTCGGAGGACAGCTCGAAGTCCATCACGCGTAGTCGTAGAAGCCGCGGCCCGACTTGCGGCCCAGCCGGCCCGCCTGGACGTACTGGCGCAGGAGCGGGCACGGCGCGTACTTCGGGTCGCCCAGCCCCTCGTGCAGCACCTCCATGATCGCGACGCACGTGTCGAGGCCGATCAGGTCGGCGAGCGCGAGCGGTCCCATCGGATGGGCGAAGCCGAGCTTCGCGATCGTGTCGATCGCCTCCGGCTCCGCGACACCCTCGAGGAGCGCATACGCGGCCTCGTTGACGAACGGCATGAGGATCCGGTTCGAGACGAAGCCCGGCAGGTCGCGCGCCTCGGCCGGCGTCTTACCGAGCTCCTCCGCGAGGGCGACGATCGCGGCGGCGGTCTCGTCGGAGGTCTCGAGCCCCCGCACGACCTCGACGAGCTTCAGCACCGGCACCGGGTTGAAGAAGTGCATCCCGATCACGCGGTCGGGCCGCGAGGTGACGGCGGCCAGGGAGGTGATCGGGATCGAGGACGTGTTCGAGGCGAGGACGGCGCCGGCCGGCAGGAGCTCGTCGGCCCGGCGGAAGACGTCCTGCTTGACGCCGAAGTCCTCGATCACCGCCTCGACCATCAGGTCGGCCGCCACGAGGTCGTCGACCGGCTCGACCCGCGCGAGCACCTCGTCCGGGTCGGCGCCTCCCTTCTCCGCGAGCTTCGCAAGGCTCCGGCGCATCGTCTCGAGGCCACGCTCGACCGCACCGGGCGCGGCGTCGTGGAGCGAGACGCGCCTCCCCGAGGCGGCGACGACCTGGGCGATGCCGCCGCCCATCTGCCCCGCGCCCACGACGAGAACGTGCTCGAAGTCCATCGACGTGGAGGCTACCGCGACGCGAGACGAAAGGCCGGCGCGAGACGAAAGGCAACGCGAGACGAAAGGCCGGTGCCTGGCACCTGCGGAGCCAGGCACCATCGAC
>CAZRTE010000016.1:0-2800 GCA_964602945.1 uncultured Gaiellales bacterium | reverse complement strand
GCAACGCGAGACGAAAGGCCGGTGCCTGGCACCTGCGGAGCCAGGCACCATCGACGTGTAGCCCGTCGAGGGCTACACGTCGATCAGCAGCGCGTCGCCCTGGCCACCGCCGGAGCAGATCGCGGCGAGGCCGAGACCGCCGCCCTCGCGGCGTAGCTCGTGCACCATCGTGCCGAGGATCCGGCCGCCGCTCGCGCCGATCGGATGCCCGAGCGCGACCGCGCCGCCGTTGACGTTCGCGGTCTCCGGGTCGGCGCCGAGCATGGCGAGCGAGTTGAGCGCCACCGAGCAGAACGCCTCGTTCACCTCGACCCGCTTGACGTCGCCGATCTTCTTCCCCGCCTTCTCGAGCGCCTGCGCGCCGGCGTTCGCCGGCGTGCGCGCGAGCCACGCGAACTCGTCCGCGACGTAGCCCTGGGAGACGATCGTCGCCAGCGGCTCGAGCCCGCGGCGCCGGGCGAACTCCTCCGAGCAGACGATCACACAGGAGGCTCCGTCGTTGACACCGGGGGCGTTGCCGGCGGTCACGGTCCCCTCCGGGTCCATGACCGGCTTCAGGGAGGCGAGCTTCTCGAGCGTCGTGTCGCGCCGCACCGACTCGTCGGCCGTGACGTCGTCGACGGGAACGAGCTCGTCGTCGAAGCGGCTCGCGTCCTGGGCCGCGGCCGCCCGCTCGTGGGAGCGCAGCGCCCAGGCGTCCTGCTCCTCGCGCGAGATGCCGAGCTCGCGGCCGACCTTCGCCGCCTGCTGCACCATGTGGAGTCCGTCGAACGTCGAGCGCAGGCCGTCCCAGACCATGAGGTCGACGAGCGTCCCGTCGCCGAGCCGGTAGCCCTGCCGGGCCTTCGGAAGCGCGTAGGGCGCGTTCGTCATCGACTCCATCCCGCCGGTGACGACGAGCTCGGCGTCGCCCGCCCGGATCATCGAGTCGGCGATCTCGACCGCCCGGATCGAGGAGGCGCAGACCTTGTTGACCGTGTCGGACGGGATCTCGATCGGGATCCCCGCCCCGACGGCCGCCTGCCGGGCCGGCGCCTGCCCGGCCCCCGCCTGCAGGACCTGCCCCATGATCACGTAGTCGGCCTCGCCGCCCTCCAGCCCGACGCGCTCGAGCCCCGCGCGGACGGCGATCGCGCCGAGCTCGGTCGCGGAGTAGCCGGCCAGGCCCCCGTTCAGCCTCCCGAACGGCGTGCGGACGGCCGAGACGATGACGGAGCGGCTCACAAGCTCACGTTAGCCCGTGAAGCTCGGCCTCGCCCAGCCGCAGCGCGAAGGCGACGATGAGGCGCACCGCCTGCTCGACATCCCCGAGGTCGGCCGTCTCGATCGGCGAGTGCATGTAGCGGAGCGGCACCGAGACGAGCCCCGTTGCGACTCCCCGCCGGCTGAGGTAGACGGCGTCCGCGTCGGTGTACGTCGAGCCCCGCGCGACCTCGACACTGAACGGGATCCCCTCCGCCTCGGCGGTCTCGTGCAGGAGCTCGAAGACGTCCGGATGCATCGACGGGCCGCGGGTGAGCGCCGGACCGCCGCCGAGCAGGACCTTCCCGTCCTCCTCGGGATCACCGCCGCGGATGTCGGTCGCGTACGTCACGTCGATCGCGAGCGCGACGTCCGGCTCCGTCACGAAGGCGGTCGTCCGCGAGCCGGCGAAGTCGCCGACCTCCTCCTGCACCGCCGCGACCGCGATCACGTCGCCCGGTGCGCCTCCCTGCTCGGCCACCCTGCGGGCCGCTTCGAGCGCGACGTAGCAGCCGACGCGGTTGTCGAAGGAGCGCGAGGCGACTCGCTCGCCGCGCAGCTCGAGCGGCGCGCCGTGCCAGACGCCGGCGTCGCCCGGCCGCAACAGCTTCCCCAGCTCGTCGCCGTCCTTCGCGCCGACGTCGAGGAAGAGATCGTCGTGCTCCGGCGGCTTCCGCTCTTCCCCGCGCTTCCGCTTCACGCGCCGCGCGCCGATCACTCCGGGGACGGCACCCTCGCGCGCGAGGACGTGGACGCGCTGGCCCAGCATCACGCCGGCGTCGAAGCCGCCGAGCGGGCGCACTGCGGCGAGCCCGTCGTCGCCGAGATGCGTGACGACGAACCCGATCTCGTCGATGTGTCCCACGAGCGCGAGCGTCGGCCCGCCGCCGGTCCCGGGCACCCTCACCCACGAGCTGCCGAGGACGTCGCCGGAGACCTCGCCGACGGACGCGGCCGCTTCCCGCCACACCGCGGCGGCGGCCCGTTCGTGCCCGGACGGGCCGGGCGTCGTCAGCAGGCGCTCGAGCAACTCCGGAATCGGCACGGCCGCGACGTTAGTACACGCGGCCCCGGGTCTGCGATTCTGCCGGCTGCGTCTCGCCACGGACGAGCGGCCGAACGGAGACGGATCTCCCGCAACCGGCGCGCCCTTGATGCGATCCGCGCTAGCGTCTCCGCGTGCAGCTCCGGACCCTCCCCGACAGTTACGCCGTCGTCCGTCTCCATCCCGGGGCCGAGCTGCCCGAGTGGGTGGACAAGGGCCCGTTCCGCTCGGTCACCCGCACCGAGCACGAGGTCTCCGTCGTCTGCCGCGACTACGACGTGCCGGACGGCGAGAGCGTCGACCGCGGCTGGACGGTGCTCGAGGTGGCGGGGCCGCTCGACTTCTCGCTCAGCGGCGTGGTCGCCTCGCTCGTCGCACCGCTCGCGGAGGAGCAGATGCCGATCTTCGTCATCTCGACCTTCGAGTCCGACTACGTCCTCGTCCGCTCGACCGACCTCGCCCGCGCCGCCGACGCGCTCGAGAGCGCCGGGCACGTCTTCGCCGCCTGACAGC
>CAZRTE010000015.1:0-40010 GCA_964602945.1 uncultured Gaiellales bacterium | reverse complement strand
GACGACGAACAACCCCGTCGCTCCGAGTCCGGCGGCGCTGAGGGCGCCGAGGGCGAAGGCGCCGCTCAGGTTGATCGCGAGCGTGCCGAGCGGGAACGTCGAGGAGGCCCGGCGCTCGATCAGCGAGTCGAGGCCGAAACGGAGAACCGCACCGCAGCCGCCGAGCAGGGCGGCGCCGATCCACCCTCCGGCGCTCACCGCAGTCGAGCCTTGCGCGTGGCGGCCGTGGTCACGACGACCGCGCACAGTCCGGCTACCACCGAGACCGCGATGTAGAGGACGGCGAGACCGGACCGGCCGCCGCGGGCGAGGTCGAGCGCCTGGACCTGGAACGTCGAGAAGGTCGTCAGCGCCCCGCAGAAGCCGGTGCCGACGAGCGGCCGGCGGTAGGTCGACGGCGGCAGGCGCTCCTGCAGCCGCGTCGCCGCGTACGCGAGCAGGACGGCTCCGCCGACGTTGAGCCCGAGGTCGGGGAAGGGGAAGCTCCCGCTCGCCACGGGCACGAGCTCGGTGACGGCTCCACGGAGGAGCGCTCCCGCGACCCCGCCGGCGAACACGGCCGCGAGTACCGCCGGATCGCCGAAGCGCGGACGGCGGGTGGAGGACGCCCGGCGACGGTCGGGGACGGGTGGAGCGGCAGGAGTCGTCACGCCTGGGCTTGCGACCCTCGCGGCACCGGCTCGGAGGGTCCGGCCTCGACCCGCTCCGGCTGCGCCTGCGGGGCGCGGCCGAAGATCCGCCGGTACGAGTCGGCGCCGTAGCTGGTCGGCTCGGGCTCGCCGGGGATCATGCGGAAGGTGCGGGTGCCGTCCGCACGCCGCTCGGCGCGGAGGAACAGCGCCGTCTCCAGCGCCTCGCCGTGGAAGCCGCGCGCGAGGTCGTACATGTGCGTGACGTAGGCGACCCGGATGTCGTCGGCGACGAGGGCGTGCACGACCTGGCGGCCGATCTCCGAGCCCTCCGCCTCGTTCGTCGAGGCGAACGACTCGTTGCAGAGGAGCAGGCCGTACGGCCGGATCAGGTCGGCGATCTCGCTCATCCGGCGCAGCTCCTCGTCGAGCTTGCCGCTGCGCATGCTCGCGTCCTCCTCGCGCTTGAAGTGCGTGAAGACGCCGCTCGACACGCTCGCCCGGAACGACTCCGCCGTGACGAAGATCCCCGCTTCGAGCAGCAGCTGGGCGACGCCGAGGCTGCGCAGGAAGGTCGACTTGCCGCCCTCGTTCGCGCCGGTGACGACGATCAGCCGCCTGCCGTCGGCGTCCACGTCGCTGCCGACGACTCCCGGCTCGGCGTGCAGCGCGAGCGGCGTGTCGACGAGACCGCGGCCGGTGAGCGCCTGCTCCTCGCGCCCGGCGACCTCCGGCAGGACGACCCTCACCTCGAGCTCCTCGAGCCGCTCCGCGAGGTTGACGCACGCGACGTAGAAGCCCAGCTCCGCCTGGAGGGTGCGGAAGAACGAGAGGATGTGGTCGGTGGACTGGGCGAGCGCGTTGGCGACGTGGGCGATGCCGCGGTCCCGGAGCTCGGCGAGCGCCCGCATCGAGAACTCGTCACGCGGCGAGACCGAGAAGCTCATGCTCCCGACGTCGGGCGTGAGCCGGCCGAGCAGGCTGCGGCCCCGCTGCTTGCGCAGGGCGTAGTTCCGGCCCCGGCTCGCGGGGCCGAGCTCGGCGCTGATCAGGGCGCCGTCCTTGAACTCGAGCTCTCGGAGGTGCTCGTCGAGCACTGCGAGGTAGGCGTCGTCGAGCTCGTGCCGCAGCGAGGCGAAGAACTCGCGCAGGCCCTCGGACTGGACGCTGCCGGCGTGCTCGTCCGCCGCCGCGCGCAGCTGTCTGAGGAGGCCGACGAGCAGCTCGAGCATGCGCAGCGCCTTCTGCCGCTGCGTGTCGGCGCTGTCGCGGAACCAGAGGAAGCGCGCCTTCCTCGGCGTCTCGACCCCTTCGCTCGCGAGCCGATAGAGGTCGCGGACGAGCTCCGGGCGGGCGAGGAAGTCGGCGAGCACCCCCTGCCGGTACCGGATCTCGTCGGGCGTCTCCAGCCCCGTCAGCAGCGCGTGCCGGGCGAGCTCCAGCACCCGGCCGTCGCCGCCGCCCATCGCGGAGAGCACGGCGTCGAGGTCGAGATCCCGGGTGAGTGCCGCGGCGTTCGGCGGCAGCGGCGTCTCGAGGTCGACGTCACGGTCGCGATGCATGAGGCGCACCCTCATGAGACCGAGCGCTCCCGCAGCCGCTCGTACGAGAGGCCGTACTTCTCGGCCAGCGCCGACGCGTAGGCGCGACCGTCGGCCCGGCGGCGCACGATCTCGAACGTCCGGATCGCCGGGTCCGCGGGGTCGACGGTCGCGACCATGCTCACCGTCGCCTCGCTCAGCGTGGCGAGCTCGTCGACGAAGGTCACGCAGACGCCGAGACAGTCGAGCTCGATCAGGCGCGACAGCACCTCGGTTCCGAGCACGACCGCGTCGGCCAGCGTCGTCGCGGAGAAGATCTCGTTCAGGATCGCGACGCTGTCGCCGCTCGCCTCCCCGAGAATCCGCTGCACACGGAGGAGCTCGTCGTCGAGCTTCCCCCGCAGGCTCGCGACGTCCTCCTCGCGCTCGAAGTGGGTGTAGATCTCGTCGGCGAGGAACAGCCGCGCGCGGCGGGCCGGGACGGGCACGCCGAGCCGCGCGAGCTGGTGGAGCTGGCCGAACGCGCGCGCGAAGGTCGTCTTGCCGCCCTGGTTCGGTCCGGAGACGACGAGGATCCGCTCCGGGCCGTGGAGCTCGAAGTCGTTCGGGACGACCTCGGGGCTGTCCGCTCCGCGCTTCAGCGCGAGCGCCAGGTCGAACGCCGCCTCGGCCTCGGTCTCCTTCGACTCGGACGAGACCTCCGGCAGGCAGCAGTCGAGGCCGGCCCCGCGCAGCGCCTCGACCTGCTCCTGCCAGGCGAGATAGAACTGCACCTCCTGCTCGAAGCGCGCGACGAGGGGATGGACGAAGTCGCGGTGCCGGTGCCAGAAGGCGTCGAGCGCAGCGAACTCCTGCGGATGGAGCTTCGCGACGCGGCGGGCGATCTCGGCCTCGACGAGGTCCATCGTGCCGGTGTCCGGCGGAATCGCGAGATGGTCCTCCACCGGCTCGTGCCGGAAACGGGCGAACGTCTCCTCGATCTCGGCGGTGTAGTCCGGCTGGTCCTCGAAGCGGTCGACGGTGACCCGGTTGCCCTTGATCCGCACGGTGTAGGCGACCCGGTCGAGGCGCTCGAGGACGTCCTGCGTGTCCTCGGCCAGCTGCCGGAACTCCGGCGACGCCGTGTAGCCGGAGAGGAAGTCGCGCAGGCGCGAGAGGCCGCGCGAGCGGGCTCCGGCCCGGCCGAGCGCCTCGGCGAGCCCGGCGATCGCGCCCGTGTAGCGCACGGCGGCGTCGTGGAAGGTGTGCTGCTTCGCGAGGCGGAACTCCTGCTTGTGCGCCAGCTCGAGGTAGCGGCGCACGCGCAGCTCCTGCTCGGAGAACTCGACGAGGGCCGAGCGGAGCGCCTCGTCCTCGAGATCCCGGAACACCTCGTGCCGGTACGCGATCTCGTCCACCGTGCGCAGCGGCACCCAGAAGAAGGGCTCGAGCGGGTACCCCTGCCGCCGGGAGGCGACCGCCTCGACGATCGCGTCGAAGTTGAGGTCGCGGAAGCAGGGCGGGGGCTCGGCGGCCTCTGTCTCCCTCCCGTCCGGGAAGAGGACGCTCACGAACTCGTGCTGCGCCGCGCTCATGCGCCGGCTCCGGCAGAGACCGCCGCGGCGAGCGCGGTCACCCGGCGCTCGACCGCCTGCAGCTCGGTCGTGCGCTCCGCCACCCGGGCCCGGCCGCTCTGCTGGTCGTGGGCAGCCCGCTCGACCGCCGTCTCCACCGCCGCGACGGCGTCCCGCACCGCCGAGGCGAGCTCCCGCGCGTGCTCTTGCACGCTCTCCTGCACGCGGGCGGCGAGGTCGGAGCGGAGCCGTCCGGCGTGCCGGTCGAGCAACAGCCGAAGCCGCTCTTCCGCCTGCCGCACGACGAGGCGCCGCCCGAGCGCACCCGGTACGGACGCGGCGGCGGCGGACGCGAGCTGGTCGAGCATCTCGCGCTCCACCTCGTGGAGCTTGAACGTGAACCGCGAGGGCCGCCGGAGCGAGACCGGCTGGACGAGCGTCCCGATGCGCTCGCCGAAGATCTCGGCCGCGGCATCGTCGAGCTCGCGCATGATCCGCTCGACGCGCTCCACGTAGCGCTCGTGCAGGTCTGCGAGCTCCCGCGCCAGCGTCTCCTCGTACTCGACGACGAGGCCCTCGAACCGCTCCCTGATCCTCTGCCGCATCCAGTCCTCGAGAGCCGTGGCGAGCCGGCCCGGCGCGACGGAGCCTCGCTCGCGCGCAGCGTCCCGGAGCTCGTGGACGAGATCGCCGCCCTCGCGGCGCGCGAGCGAGAGCAGCGGCTCGTCGACCTGCTCGCGCACGAGTCGCGTCGCGGCCTGGAGGAGCAGCTCGGCCGCCTCCTCCCGCGTCCGCTCGAGCTCTGCGCCCCGCTCCCGGAACTCCGCGAGCCGGCGCTCGAGCTCGGCGACCGGCAGCTCGATCGCGTGCGCCTCGAAGCGGACGGCCTGGAGCGCCTCGGCGGCGAAGGCCGCGGCGAGCGACCTGACGGAGCCGGTCAGCACGTGCTGGCGCTCCGCGGCGGCGAGCTCCGCGAGCCGTGCGCCGAGCGCGTCGAGCCCCTCGCCGGTGACGGCACTGACGCCGTACAGGTCCGGTATCCCGCCGAGCACGTCGGCGAGGCGCCGCCGCACGAACGCGGCCGCCTCTTCGTGCTCGGCCGCGTCGACGCGGTCGATCTTGTTCAGGGCGAAGAAGACGCGCGGCAGCCGCTCCGCCGCTTCCCGGACCAGCTCCTCCTCGGCTGCCGACAGCGGCTGGTCGGCGGCGAGGACGAAGAGGCCCGCGTCGACCTGGCCGAGGAAGCCGAGCGCCGTCTCGGTGTTGTGCGCGAAGACCGAGCCGATCCCGGGTGTGTCGACGAGCTGGATCCCCTCCGCGAGGAGCGGCGAGGGAAGCTCGATCGTCACGAGCCTCACGCCGCGGCGGTTCTCGGGATTCCCCGCCTCGGTCGCATAGTCCGCCACCTCGGAGGGCGAGGACTCGTAGCGGCCGCCGTTCTCGAAGTCGACGACGAGCCGCGGCGCCTCGCCGTGCCGGACGACGATCACGGCCGCGGTGAGCGGCAGCACGCCGGTCGGGACGACGTCGCTGCCCAGGAGCGCGTTCACGAGGGTGCTCTTGCCCCGCTTGAACTCGCCGAGCACCACGAGGTTGAGCCGCTCTTCCTCCAGCCGGTGACACGCCTGCTCGAGGTCGTGGCGTGCGGCGGCCGGCACGATCCCGTCGACCGCGTCGAGCAGCTCGCCGACGAGCTCGCCCAGCGTTGCGGTCGCCTCGCTCATCCCGGTCTCGCGACCGTTCCGGGGACGTCGGTCGAGAAGACACGCCGGTACGAGTCGGCTCCGTAGCTCGTCGGCAGCGGCTCTCCCTCCGGCAGCCTGAACGTGCGGCTCCCGTCGGGCAACCGCTCCGCGCGGAGGAAGAGCGCATCGTCCCGTCCCTCGGCGTGGAAGCGGTGCGCGAGCTCGTACATGTGCGTGACGAAGAAGACCTTGACCCGCCGCTCGACCAGGGCGCGGACGATCTGCTCGGCGATCTCGGAACCCTCGGCCTCGTTCGTCGAGGCGAAGGACTCGTTGCAGAGGAGCAGGGAGCCGGGGACGAAGTGGCGCGCGAGCTCGCTCATCCGGCGTAGCTCCTCGTCGAGCTTGCCGCTCTCCATCGTCTCGTCCTCCTCGCGCTTGAAGTGCGTGAAGATCCCGTCGCAGACGGTCGCGCGGAACGAGCGGGCGCCGACGAACATCCCGGCCTGCAGCATCAGCTGCGCGAGCCCCACCGCTCGCAGCAGCGTCGACTTCCCACCCTGGTTCGCGCCCGTGAGGAAGACGAGCGCCTTGCCGGCGGCGCCGACGTCGTTGCCGACCGGCCGCTCGGCGAGGTGGAGCGAGAGCGCCACGTCGTAGAGCTCTGCCGCGACGAGCGACGTCTCGCCGGCGGCCAGCGGCTGGGGGAAGCAGACGGGCTCGCCCCTGTCCACGAGCCGCGCGTGGAGGTTGAGGCAGCCGAGGTAGAAGGCGAGCTCGAGCTTGAGCGTGGTGAAGAACGACTTCACGTGGTCGGCGGACTGGGCGACGGCGTTGGCGACGTCGTTCAGGCCGCGGGCCCGCAGCTCCTCGAGGGCGCGGGCGCCGGACTCGTCGCGCGGGTGGATCTGGAAGCTGTGGCCGGCCGTGCGCCGCGTGCGGACGAGCCGCTCCCCGAGGCTGCGCCCACGCTCCCGCCGCACGACGTAGGAGCGGCCCTTGAGGCCCTTGCCGAGCACGGCGGTCTCGAGCAGGCCGCGCTTGAACTCGAGCTCCTCGAGGTGCTCCTCCACGGTGGCGAGGTAGTCGTCGGAGAGCTCCTCGGAGAGCATCGCGAAGAAGCGCCGGAAGCCGTCGGAGCGGAAGGCGTCCCTCTGCTCTGCGGCGACGCTCCGCAACCGCCGCAGGACGTCGAGCTGCAACCGCACCGCGTTGGCGGAGCGGCGCAGGATCTGGCCCGGCCGCGCGCCGCTCCAGAGCGAGCCGACCTTCCGCTCGATCTCGAGCCCCTCCAGCGCGAGCGCGTAGATCCCGCGTACGGCCTCGGCGTGCTCGAGGCAGTCGACGAGCACCTCCTGCCGGTAGACGATCGTCTCGGGGTCGCGCAGGCTCGAGAGGAGGACGCGCCTGGCCGCCTCGAACAGGTACTCGTCGCCGTTCGCCATCGCCTGCCAGAGCGTCTCGAGCTCGAGGTCCTCGGCGAGCAGCCCGAGCGGCGTGGCCCGCTCGACCTCGCGCTCCGGGTGCCGCGCCCGCTCGCGCTCACGGTTCCGCTTCGCGTGCTCGACGGCGAACGGGTTCGCGCTGCTCTCCACCATGGCCGCATAGACCTCGTCCTGCAGCTCGGGCTCGACCGTGAGATCGCGGTCGCGCTGGAGGAGGAAGACCTTCACGCCGGGATCGTCCCCAGGAGGCGCTCGTAGGTGAGCCCGTACTTCTCGGCGATCGCCCAGGCGTAGGCGAGCCCGTTCGCCGGCATCCGCACGACCTTGAACGTCCGCTCGGCCGGGTTGTCCGGCACCACCTGGCTCACGGCGCTCACCGTCGCCTCTCCGAGCGAGGCGAGCTCGTCGACGAAGGTCACGTACACGCCGAGCGCGTCGAGCTCGATCACCCTGCGCAGCACGGCCGCGCCGACCGCGCGCGCGTCCTCGAGCGTCGTCGACGCGAAGCTCTCGTTCATCACGATCACGCTGCTCGCGCTCGCCTGCTCGAGGATCTCGCGCACCCGCACGAGCTCGTCCTCGAACCTGCTGCGCAGCGTCTCGATGTCCTCCTCCCGCTCGAAGTGGCTGAAGACGCGGTCGGGGAGAAAGAGGCGGGCGTGGCGGCCGGGTACGGGCAAGCCGAGCGCGGCGAGATGGTGGAGCTGTCCGAACATGCGGGCGAACGTCGTCTTGCCGCCGTTGTTCGGACCGGTGACGACGAAGACGCGCTCGGCTCCGCGGAGCTCGAGGTCGTTCGTGACCACGCGCTCGCCGGCGTCGCCGAGCTTGAGCGCGAGGGCGAGGTCGAACGTGTCGGCGGCCGCGCTCTCCTTCGACTCGGTCGAGACCTCCGGATAGCAGAAGTGGAGGCCTGCGCCGCCGAGGCGGCGGGCGAGCTCGAGGTAGCCGAGGTAGAGCTGCACCTCGCGGTCGAACCTCCGGAGCGTCGGGTCGAGGAAGTCGCGGCGGGCCTCGCAGTAGCGGGCGAGCTCCCTGAACGTCTCGCGGTGGAGCTGCTCGACGAGCTCGACGATCCGCTCCTCGACGTGGTTCAGGTGCGGGGAGTCGCCGATCTCGGCTCGATAGCTCCTCGCCGCGGCGTGCGCGAACCGGGCGAACGTCGCCTCGATCTCGCTCGTGAAGTCGGGCTGCTCCTGCGGCGGCTCGACCGTGACACGCGGCCCGTCGAGGTGGACGGCGTACTCGATCGACCCGAGCGCCTGCTCGAGCGCGCGCGTCTCGCCGGCGAGGACGGCGAATTCCTCCGAGCCGACGTAGCCGGCCACGTAGTCGCGCAGCCGGCGCAGCCCGTCCGCCTCGAGCTCGACGTGTGCGAGCTCCGTCGCCAGCGTCTCGGCCGCGGAGCAGTGGATCGCGACGGCGTCGAGGAACCAGGCCTGCTTCTGCAGCCGGTGGCGGAGCTGCTCGACCTGCGCGAGGTGGTCGCGCACCCGCCGCATCGCCCGGGCGAACGTCTCGACCGGCCCGCGCACGTCGTCCCGCTCGAGCTCGCGGGCGATCGCCTGCCGGTAGCGGACCGCGTCGACGTCGCGGAGCGCGAGATAGAAGAGCGGCTCGAGGCGATACTCCTGGCGCGTCGCCGTGAGCGTCGCCAGCACCTGGTCGAGGTTGAGGTCGGCGAAGAAGTCCGGCTCGGGCCGCGCCTCGAGCTCGGCGTCGCGGGCACCATCCGGAAAGAGGATGCTCGCGAAGCTGCCGTCGTGTCTCGAACGGTCGTCTGGGCTCATGACTTCCACCGATTGTGCTTGCTCGGTAGAAGCCATCAGCCGCGGAGGCAATTTCAGGCGGGCTTCATCGCCTTCCTGCCGCTGAGTGTAGCCACCGGCGCGTGTAGCCTCGTCGTAGTCGGATGAGCTGGCCGTACGGTCCCGAGGAGTGCCCCCGCTGCCGCTGCTTCGAGCGGCTCGAGCCGCCCGTCCGCGACGACGCGGGCTACGAGATCGTCGGGCTGTGCCGGCATCCGCGGATCGCGACGGAGCTCTTCGTGCTGCAGGACCGCGACCCGTCCGGGCTCGAGCCGTGCCCGTGCTTCCGTGCCCAGGAGCGGGCGGCGTGACGCTGCGCGTCGAGGTCCCCGGCCGGGCCGCTCTCGAGCTCGACTTCCTGCTCCTCGACCTCAACGGGACGCTCGGCGACCGCGGAGACCTGATCGCGGGCGTCGAGGAGCGCCTCGCGGCTCTCGGCGGGCAGCTCGAGACGAGGCTCCTGTCCGCGGACACGTTCGACACCCTCGGCGAGGTCGCCTCCCGCCTCGGCGCGAAGGCGCAGCGCGTGCAGACCGGCGACGAGAAGCTCGGGGTGGTGCGCGAGCTCGGCGCGGAGCGCTGCGCCGCGATCGGCAACGGGGCGAACGACGCACTCATGCTCGGGGAGGTCGCGCTCGGGATCGCCGTCGTCGGCCCGGAGGGAGCCGCGGGCGTCACCGTCGCGGCAGCCGACGTCGTCTGCGGCTCGATCCTCGTCGCGCTCGATCTCCTGCGCGAGCCCCTGGTGCTGGCCGCCACGCTGCGGCCATGACGTGACTGACCTCTTCGCCTTCGACCTCGAGGACGGGCTCGCGGCCGGCGAGTGCCCCATCTGCTTCTCGCTCGCCCGGCACATGCACCG
Organism: uncultured Gaiellales bacterium; assembly: GCA_964602945.1. GTDB lineage: Bacteria > Actinomycetota > Thermoleophilia > Gaiellales > Gaiellaceae > Palsa-739. The sequence continues at coordinate 30,487 of CAZRTE010000015.1, read as the reverse complement.
CTGGCTCGACGCGTTCTGGCGCGAGGGACGGCAGGTTCCGGAGGCGCGCAAGCGCTTCTACGCGGGCGGCGGCTTCTGTCACCGCCACGCCTGGCAGCTGCACGAGCTCGTCAGCCGCGGCGGCGCCTCGGCCGCGGCGATCGCCGACCTCTACGGGCGTCTCGCCGAGCAGGATCTCGCCGCGCTCGACCGCCTGCTCGAGGGCAGGCGGTCCCGCCGGGGCGAGCCGGTCTCGGCGCTCGAGCCTCCCGCGCCGTGCTTCGCCTGTGCGGAGGAGACGGAGGCACTGCCGCGCAAGGCGGAGTTCTTCCTCGAGCTGCTCGGCACGGAATCGGGCCGGTCACGCTACGAGCGCTCGGCCGGCGTCTGCCGGGCCCACCTGCTCGTACTCCTCGCCGAGGCGGGGAAGCGCGAGCAGCTCGTCCGCTACGTGCTCGAGGACTGGCGGCGGCGGCTGGCCGAGCTGCGGCACCGTCTCGCCGAGTACGACCGCAAGCGCGACCACCGCTTCGCCGCCGAGCGGACGGAGAGCGACGAGCAGTCGTGGACGGACGTGATCGGCTTCTACGTCGGCCCGGGCTGAGTGCGTCACAGGGAGCGCGCGACCGCACGCACCGCGGGCGGCGCGCTCAGCCGCAGCTCCTCGAGCAGTGCGCGGTGCCGCTCGGCGCCGTCGATGCGGACGAGCGCCTCGAGCGCGGCGGCGGCGAGGTACGGATCCTGGTCGGAGACGAGCTCCCGCAGACGCCCGCTCGCCGCTGCGACCCGGCGCTTGCCGAGCGCCTGCACCGCGCCCAGCCGGCGTTCCGCGAGCGGATGCCCGAGCGCCCAGAGCAGCTGCTCCTCGAACGAGGTCCCCGGCGGGGCCGCGATCTCCGCGCCACAGCTCCCGCAGCGGCCCGACGCGCGCCGGTTCTTGCCGTAGCAGTGCCAGCAGTAGTAGGTCAGCATCGGCCGTCGCCGCCGGCAACCGTACCGGCTACGGTGCCCGGGGAGGTGACGCCACGCGCGTTCTCGGACGCTTCCTGATCCTGTTCCTGGCGAGCTACGGCCCGCTCGCGCCGGTCATGCTCCTGTTCCTGGTCGCGATGCCGGTGCTGCTCGCCTTCAGCGGCTGGCCCTGGTGGATCGACCTCACGGTCGCGCTCGCGGAGTGCGGCCTGATCGCCGGCTTCGCGGTCTGGCTCGGGCCGGAGGCGCTCGCCGGCGCGCGTGCCTTCCTCGAGCAGGAGCGGCGCCGTTGAGCGATCCCACGGCCCGGCTGCGGACCGTCCTCGCGCTGCCCCGGGAGCCGAGTGCGGTGCCGGCCCTGCTGGCCGCGGTCCAGGACGTCTCGCTCGACGTGGCCCGCGCGGCGCTGCGGCGGCTCGTGCCTCTCGCCGGCCCGGCGGAGACGGCCGCGCTGCGCGCGCTCCTGCTCGAGCTCGACATCGGCCTCGTTCCCGACCTTGCGGCCGCCCTGCGCGAGCTCGGCGACGAGGAGGCGCCACGGACCGCCGCGGTCGGCCTGGGGGCGCGCTCTCCGGCACGCCGCCAGAAGGCCGCGCTCGCGTTGCGGGAGCTCCGCGCTCCGTCCTCTCGCCCCGTGCTGGTCCGGGCGCTCGGCGACCCCACGGCGCCGGTCCGGCGACTCGCCGTCGAGGCGCTCGGCCGGCTGCGGGCCGAACCGGAGTCGCTTGTCGCCTGCCGCCGCGCGCTGGCGGATCGGGACCACTCGGTGCGGGCAGCGGCGGTACGCGTGCTGGCTGCAGCCGATCCGGCCGCGCACGAGTCGCTGCGTCCCCTCGCCGCGGATCCGGCCGGCTCGGTGCGGGCCGCACTCGCCTCGGTCGCCTGTGTGCTCGACCCGGAGACGGCGGAGAGAGTGCTCGACGACGCCGACGCCGACGTGCGGGTGGCTGCGCTCGCTGCGCTCGCCGGTTGCCCGGACGCGGTGCCGGAGCGCGCGCTCCTCGAGCGGCTGCGGGACGAGAGCCCGCACGTGCGCCGTGCCGCCTGCGACGCGGTCGCTGCGGCAGGTGGGGAGGAGGCGGAGGCGGCTCTCGTCTCCGCCCTCGTCGACCCGCGTCTCGAGGTGCGCGGCCGCGCGGTCGTTGCCCTCGAGAACCTCTGCGGAGAGCGGCTCGACCGGGTGCTCGAGTCCGCGCTCCCCACGGCGGACGACGTGCTCCGGCGGACGCTCGTCGGGCTGCTCGGCCGGCGTGCCCGCACGTCCGCGATCCTGCGCCACGTCGGCGACCCGTCGCCGGACGTGCGCATCGCGGTCGCGCACGCTCTGGCGGGCGACCCATCCTCGGCTGCACGCGGGGCGCTGCGGTTTCTCCACGGGGACGACGACGCCGCCGTCCGCAACGCCGCAGCCGTCGCGCTCGAGCGCGGGTGACGCGTTCGTCCGGTGCCGCGTGTACCATCGGCGACCCGAACAGCGTCACGCGATGAAGCTCGCGTAACGCCCGACCGGAACGCCCGGACGCGGCTAATGGCTTCTACCAACCGAGGTAGAAGCCCATGTCCACAGGCGACGGACTGCAGATACTCCAGAGCGCGGTCGTGCTGGTTCTCGCACCGCTGTACGCGGGCGTCCTGACGCGGGCCGAGGCGATCGTCCAGTCGAAGCGCGGGCCGGGCGTGCTCCAGCCGTACTGGGACCTCGCCAAGCTGCTGCGGAAGGGAAGCACCGTCTCCGAGCACGCTTCGTGGATCTTCCGCGGCGCCCCGTTCGTCGCCTTCGCCTGCTACCTCACCGTCTCGACGATCGTCCCGATCGTCACCGACGAGCCGCTTCCGCTCGCCTTCCTCGCCGATCTGATCGGAGGCGCGTTCGTCCTCGCTCTCGCGAGCTTCGCCGTCTCGCTCGCCGCGCTCGACACGGCGAGCCCCTACGGCGGCCTCGGCTCGAGCCGGACGACGTGGCTCGGCAGCCTCGCCGAGCCGGCCCTGATCCTCGTCTTCTTCACGGTCGCCGCTCTCTCGCAGTCCGACAACCCCTACCTCGAGAACCATGCGATCGCCCACTCGGGCGCCGCGTACGTCCTCCCGACGCACCTGCTCGGCGCGGTCGCCTTCTTCATGCTCGTCCTCGCCGAGAACGGGCGGATCCCGATCGACAACCCGAGCGGGACGATCGAGATCTCGATGATCGAGGAGAGCCGTGTGCTCGAGTACTCGGGCCGCGAGTACGCGCTCGTCAAGTGGGCGAGCTGGATGAAGCTGTTCCTCCTCTCCGCGATCTTCATGAACGTGTTCGTGATCCCGTGGGGCCTCGGACACGCGGACACGATCGCGGGCGGCTTCCTCGGGCTCGCCACGTTGCTGGGGAAGCTCGCCGTCTGCGGCCTGGCCATCGTCGTGATCGACAGCTCGTTCGCGAAGCTCCGCTTCTTCCGGATCGCCGAGTTCCTCGGCGCCTCCTTCCTGCTCGCCCTGATCGGGATCGCCACCTCCTACGTGATCCGCAAATGAGCCTGCCGCTCGCCGCCGAGAGCCTCTCCGCCGCCTCGACCTCGGGCGCCCTGCTCGACCTGAGCGCCGTCGTCATGCTCCTGGCCGCGTTCGCCTGCCTCGGCTCGAAGCTGTTCGACCGCTACGTCGCCTACTACGCGCTGCAGTCGATCGTCCTCTCGTTCGCGGCGGGTGTCGTCGCCTTTGCCCTGCACCAGCCGGACCTGTGGGCGCTCGCGGTGCTCACCTTCCTGATCAAGGGGGTCGCGATCCCGTTTGCGACGAGGCGCTTCCTGCTCGACCGGCTCGAGCTCCATCGCGACGTCGCGATCTCGACCGGCCTCTCGACCTCGCTCATCATCGGCGCCTTCCTGACCGCGTTCGCGTATCTCGCGATCCGGCCGCACACGCTGCCGCACGCCCTGGTCGCGTCTGCCGTCGTGCCGCTCTCGACCGCGATCATCCTGCTCGGCGGGCTGACGATGGTCGTCCGCCGCCACACGATCGCGCAGCTGATCGGCTGGTTGATCCTCGAGAACGGCGTCTTCCTCGGCGCGATCACCCTCACGGCGACCTTCCCGTTCATCGTCGAGGCCGGCATCTTCCTCGACCTCGTCGCCGCCGTGCTGATCATGATCACGTTCGTCTCCGGGCTCGCGCACCGGCTCGCGACCGCCACCGCGCCCGAGCTGAGGGAGCTGAGGCATTGACGACTCTCGTCGTGCTCGTGCCGGTGCTGCCGCTGCTGGGCGCCCTCGCGCCGCTCACGCCGCTCCGTGCGCGCGGGCTCGGCCTCGTGCTCGCGGCGGGCGGCCTGGGCGGATTCGCCTGCGCCGTGGCAGCCGCGGTACACGTCGCCGGCCACGGCACCTTCGAGACCGGCTCCGGCTTCATCTACGTCGACTCCCTCAGCTCGTTCTTCATGCTCACCGTGGCGCTCGTCGTCGTTCTGGCGAGCGTCGGCTCGATCGCCTACCTGCGGCACGAGGAGCAGCACGATGGGCTGAATCTGCTCCAGCTGCGCCTCTACGCGGCCGGCTTCGCGCTCTTCGGCGGGCTCATGCTCGCCTCGCTCGAGACCGGCAATCTCGGCTTGCTCTGGGTGCTGATCGAGGCCTCGACCCTCGCGAGCGCGGTACTCGTCGGGCTCGAGGGCAAGGCGAGCTCGCTCGAGGCGGCGTGGAAGTACATCATCGTCAGCTCGTTCGGCGTGACGATGGCTCTCGTCGCGACCCTCTTCCTCTACTACGCCTCGAGCCCGCTCTCGCTCAGCCCGAACCAGCGGCTCACCTGGCCGGCGCTCTTCCTCCACGCGGGGGCGCTGCAGCACGACAGCCTGCGCCTCGCCTTCCTGCTCGGGGTGATCGGCTACGGGACGAAGGTCGGTCTGGCGCCGATGCACACCTGGCTACCGGATGCCCACTCCGAGGCCCCGAGCCCGGCGAGCGCCATGCTCTCGGCGGCTCTCCTCAACACGGGGATGTACGCGATCGTGCGCTTCCAGGCGGTCGCGACGCCGGAGCTCGGCCGGTACACGAACCACGTGCTACTCGTCTTCGGCTTCGCCTCGATCGCGATCGGGGCGCTCTTCATGGTCCGGCGCGGCAACTTCAAGCGGCTCTTCGCGTACTCGTCGGTCGAGCACATGGGGATCATCTCCGTCGCGCTCGGCTTCGGCGGGGTGCTCGGCGTCTACGGCGCGCTCCTGCACACGCTGAACCATGCGATCGGCAAGAGCGTCCTCTTCCTGACGAGCGGCGAGGTCGTGCAGCGCTGGCGGACGCGGGACGCGGGTCGTGTCGCCGGTGTGCTCACGCGGGCGCCGCTCGTCGGCGGCATCCTGCTGCTCGGCTCGCTCGCGATCCTCGGCTCACCGCCGTTCGGGCTCTTCCTGAGCGAGTTCACGATCGTCCGGGCCGGCTTCCGCGGCTCGAGCTGGCTCGCGTTCCTCCTGCTCGCGCTGCTCGTGCTCGCCTTCGTCGGCTTCGCTCGGACGACCGCGGACATGGCCACCGGCGAGCCCGCTCCCGTGGACGCAAACGCCGAGCGGCAATCCGTCGTGGCCGCGCTGCCGCTCGTCGCGGGTCTGGCCGCCCTCCTGCTGCTCGGCGTCTGGATTCCCGGCGGGCTGAACAGCCTGATCATGCACTCGATCGGAGCGATCACCTGAGCACCGTCCGAGATCTCGTACGCGCCACGGAGGCCGTGGACGGGACGCTCGTCGCGCGCATCGCGGAGACGGAGCTCGAATCGGTGGTCGCCGGGCTCGGCGAGCACGGAGCGCGCTTCGCCGACCTGTTCGGGACGCCCGAGGACGGCGGCGTCACCGGGCGGCTCGTCTACGGGCTCGACGACGAGCAGCGCTACCTCGTCGTCGAGACGCCGCTCGCCGATCGAGGGCATCCGCCGATCTCGGATCTCGAGCCGGCCGCGTTCGTCGAGGAGTGCGAGCTGTTCGAGCAGGTCGGAATCCGGCCGAGCGGCGACAGGCCGCTCAACCGGATCCTCATGCCGCCGCACGCCGAGCACGCGTTCCCACTGCTGGGCGGTGGGTCGCGCAGCGCCGTCCCGCGCGAGCTGCACGCCCCGCATCACGTCCGCGGCGAGGCGTTCGAGTTTCCCTTCGGCCCGGTGCGCGTCGCCGGCTGGGAGTCCCTCTACATGGGGCTCGTGACGACGGGCGAGGAGGTGCTCGACCTCTATCTCTTCCACTGGCACAAGCACCGGGGGGTCGAACGTCGCCTGCAAGGGCTTCAGCCGGAGCGCGGGCTCTTCCTCGTCGAGCGGACGGACGGGCTCTCGGCAGTGGCTCTGAGTCTCGCCTACTGCCGGGCGATCGAGGTCGCCGGGGGTGTCGAACCTCCTCGGCCGGCGGCCTCGACGAGGATCGTCGCCCTCGAGCTCGAGCGGATCTACAACCATGCGCAGTCGGTCGCGCTGCTCTGCCAGACGACGGGCCTCTCGGTCGGGCAGGCCCAGGCCGAGATCGCGCTCGAGCAACTGCTGCGCGTCAACCTCGCCGCCTTCGGACACCGCTACCTGTTCGGCGTCGCAGCGCTCGGCGGCGTTCGGCGCGGTCCGGAGGCCGACGCGATCCGGCGACTCCTCCCGGCCGCCGTCGACGAGCTGCGGCGCGCCGTGCAGGCCCTGTTGCGCACGAACTCGCACGTCGACCGGCTCGAGGCGTGCGGCACCGTCCCAGGGGAGACGGCGCGGAGGCTCGGGCTGGTCGGTCCGGTCGCCAGAGCGTCCGCGATCGATCTCGACGCGCGGCGCGACCACCCGTGGCCGGGGTGGCACGAGGCTGCTCCGGAGGTGGCTGTTCGCGACGGGGGAGACGCGCTGGCCCGCATGGAGGTGATGGTCGCCGAGGTCGAGGAGGCGCAGAGGCTCGTGCTGGAGCAGCTGCCGGCCGCAGGTGCCGGCACCGTCGACATCCCGCGCGGCCCGGGGACGGGGCTCGGCTGGGCGGAGTCCCCTCGCGGGGAGACCCTGGCGTACGTCTCTCTCGACGAGGGCGGCCGGCTCGCGCGCGTGCGGCTGCGGCCGGCGCCGGTGCGGAACTGGCGCGCCTTCGACGACGCGGCCCGCGCCCGCAACGTCTTCACCGACATCCCGATCATCGAGGCGAGCTTCTGGCAGACCGTCGCGGGGTTCGCACGCTGATGCTCTGGTTCCTGCGCGGCCTCCGGAAGGGCGTGGTCACGACCCGCTATCCGCGGGAGAGGGACGCCTGGACGGACGGCCTCCCGTCGCCGCCGGCCTTCCGCTCCGATCTCCTCACGCCGACCCTGGCCGGCCGGCTGGTGGACGCGTGCCACTCGGGAGCGCTGCGGCTGGAGGGAGATGAGCTCGTCCTCGATCTCGGCTCCTGCGGCGGTTGCGGCGACTGCGTCAGGCTCGGCGGCGAGGCCGTGTACCGGAGCGGCGAGTTCGAGCTCGCGAGTCGCGACCGCGAGGCGCTCGTCAAGCGGATCCCGCTCGGAGGCGCAGGGTGAACGACGAGCTCAGGCTGGCGGGCGAGCTGCGCGAGCGGATCGACGGGCTGTTCGGACGCAGCCTGCACATCCGCACCTTCGACAGCGGCTCGTGCGCCGTCTGCGAATCGGAGCTGAGGCTGCTCTCCTCGCCGTACTACGACCTGCACCGGCTCGGCCTCTTCTTCACGCCCGCGCCGCGCCACGCCGACCTGCTCCTCGTCACCGGCGCCGCCGTGCGGGCGGCCGACGCCGCGCTGCGGAAGACGCTCGAGGCGATTCCCGAGCCCCGGCTGGTCGTCGCCGTCGGAGCCTGCGCGCTGGGCGGTGTGTTCGAGGAGGACGAGCTCGTGCACGGACGCGTCGACGACGTCGTGCCGGTCGACGTCTACATCCCCGGCTGCCCGCCGAGCCCGCTCGCGCTGTTGCACGGGCTGCTCGTCGCGACCGGGCGCCTCGAGGAGAAGGTGCAGGCGCTCAGCTTCGACCTGCGGCGGGAGGCGGTCGCGTGATCCACGCAGCGGCGGTCCTGCTCGTCGTCGGCGGCGGCCTCTGGCTCGGTGCAGCACTGCTCGGCACGCTCGCGCGCGAGCGCGCCGGGCTGCTCGTCACGGCAGGGGCGTCTGCCCTCGGCGGCGCCGCGGTCGCGGCAGGAGGGACCCTCGTCGCCGTCCACGGCAGCGGCGCCGTCCACACGGTCGGCGCGGGAAACCTCGTCGGGACGGTCACGCTGCGACTCGACCCGCTCGCCGCTGTCTTCGTCGCCGTCCTGGGGCTCGTCGCGCTCGCGCTCGGGCTCTACGTGCCCCGCTACCACGAGCCGGGCGCCGGCAGCGCCTACTATCTGCCGGCTCTCGCCCTCGCGTTCTTCGCCTCGCTCGTCGTGCTCGTGGCGGGCAACGCGGTCGTCTTCCTCGTCGCGTGGGAGTCGATGACGCTCTTCTCCTACCTCGTCGTCCTCCGCCACCACCGGCGGCCGGGCGTCGGACGAGCCGCGTTCCTGTTCCTGGCGCTGGGAGAGGCAGGATTCGCGCTCATCGTCGCGGCGTTCGCGATCCTCGCGACCCAGACGGGGACACTCGACCTCGCGGGCATCGCCGCCCGTAGCGGCGCCGTCTCGGCGGGCTGGCGCGACGCAGCCTTCGTGCTCGCGCTCTTCGGCTTCGGCTTCAAGGCCGGCCTCGTACCGCTCCACATCTGGCTCCCCGAGGCTCACCCGGCCGCACCGGCGGACGGCTCGGCGTTCCTCTCGGGCCTCGTGCTCAAGCTCGGGGTGTTCGGGATCGCGCTCTTCGGCTTCGAGCTCGAGCGAGGCGGCCCCGCCTGGTGGGGGCTGCTGACGATGGGGCTCGGCGCCCTGTCGGCGGTGCTCGGGATCCTCTACGCCCTGATGGAGCGCGATCTGAAGCGCTTCCTCGCCTACTCGAGCATCGAGAACATCGGCGTGATCCTGACAGCGCTCGGCGGCGGCATGGTCTTCAGCGCCTACGGGCAGCGGGCGATCGGCGCCTTCCTCCTGCTCGCCGCCCTGTACCACGTCGTCAACCACGGCGTGTACAAGACGCTCCTCTTCCTCGAGGCGGGTGTCGTGGAGCACGCGACCGGAACGCGAGACATGGACCGGCTCGGAGGCCTGATTCACCGCCTGCCTGCGAGCTCCGTGATCTCGCTCGTCGGAACGCTCGGCATCGCGGCTCTGCCGCCGTTCAACGGCTTCGTGAGCGAGTGGCTGATCTTCCAGGGCCTCTTCCAGGGTTTCCGGATCGGCAGCAACCTGATCGGGATCCTGATCGTCGTCGCCGGAGCGAGCCTCGCACTCACGGGGGGACTGGCGATCATGGGCTTCGCGCGTGCCTTCGGCATCCCGTTCCTCGGCATGCCTCGCTCGCGTGCTGCCGCGGAGGCCTCGGAGCGGGGGCAGCCCCTCGCCGGCCCAGGTCTGCTGGCTGCGGTCTGCGTCGCGCTCGGGGTCGGGGCGCCGCTGGCACTCACGGTGCTCGACCGGGTCGCCCGGGCGACGAGCGGGATCGAGATCCATTCTCGCCTGCTCCTGCCCCAGCTCACCGTGATCCCGGCGCACACCGACTTCGCCGCGTTCTCGCCGACCTACCTCGCCGTCTTCCTGCTCTGCGTCGCGGCGGTGCCACTGCTCATCTACCTCGCCGGTCGACCGCGCGGCGCTCGTCGCGTCGTGCCCGTCTGGGACGGCGGCATCCTCGACTTCCGGGGCACGATGCAGTACACGGCGACCACGTATGCCAACCCGACGCGCGTCACCTTCGAGGCGCTCTATCGGCCCGAGTTCCACCTCGAGCGAGCCTCGGACGACCCGGCGGGCCGATCGGGGCCCGTCCACTACCGGTTCCAGGTGCTGCCGATCTTCGAGCGCTTTCTCTACCGGCCGGTCGTGCGAGCGGTCGAATGGCTCGCCGACGTCGTCCGGCCGATCCAGTCCGGCGACGTCAACCTCTACCTCCTCTACGTGCTTCTCGTCGTGATCGTCGCCTACCTCATCTACACCTACTGAGTGCGCGCCGACGAGGAGAGAGCGCCGAACGCGGTGAGCGTCGACACGGCCATCCAGCCGGCGGCGTAGAGGAAGCCGACGGTCGGCGACACCGCGGTCCAGAGCAGTCCCACGGCCGCCGAGGAGGCGAAGTCGCCGCACGACTGGACGCCGCCGAGCAGACCGAAGCCGCTGCCGCGGAGCCGGTCCGGCAGCAACCCGGCGACGAGCGCCGACTCCGCCGTCTCGGCCAGGCCGATGCCGCTGCCCGCGAGCAGGAAGGCACCGACGAGGATCGGCCAGGAGTGGAACGGCAGCGCGAAGAGCGCGTACGCGGCGATGTAGAGCGTGGCGCCGGAGGCGAAGACGAGGCGTGGGCCCACCCGGTCGAGCCAGTGCCCGCCGCCGTAGGCGACGAACGAGCCGAAGAGGTTGTGGCCGGCATAGATGAAGACGGCGAGCGAGGTCGCGGCGGTGGCCGAGCGCCCGCCGTGATGGAGCAGCGTCGTCGCGCGGAGGATGAGGAGCGTCGTCGCGACGTTGCCGAGCTCGAACGCCGCGATGGGGACGAGTGGCCGCAGCAGGCCCGCCTCGCGCAGGCCGCCGAGCTCGAGCCGTGCGCGCCGCCGCTCCGGTGAGGCGGCTCGGTGACGGCGCGCCTCGGTTGCGGCGAAGGTGATGGCGAGGGCGGCGAACAGTCCCGGTACGGCCGAGAGGTAGAGGGTGTGCCTGATCCCGAGCGTGGCGACGAGGCCGGCCGCGAGCAGCGGGCCGGCGACGGCGCCGAGGTTGTCGCCGGCGCGCTCGAGTCCGAAGGCGCGGCCGTACGCCTCGGGCGGCGCGAGCGAGGCGAGCAGCGCGTCGCGCGCAGGTGAGCGGATGCCGCGTGCGAGCCAGGCGCCCGCGCGCGCGAGCCCCGCCTGCCAGACGGCGCCCGAGAGGCCGATCGCGCCGGTTGCCGCGGCCGTGACGAGGTAGCCGCCCGACGCCATGCCCTGCCGGCGGGACTCGTCGTTCGCGAGCGGACCGCCGACGAGCTTCGCGACGCCTGTGAGGGCGTCGGCGATGCCCTCGATGACTCCGAGCGCGCCGGCGGTCGAGCGCAGGGTGACCGTGACGAACGTCGGGAGGAGCGACGTCGCGATCTCGTGTCCGGAGTCGCTGAAGAAGCTCGCGAGCCCGACGCCGCCGACGCCCGGCGTCAGCCAGCGACGGGGCTGGTCGTCCGGCTCCACGCGCCGGTTCTATCAGCGCCGACGGCTCAGCCGGTGGCCGGCCTGAGCGCGACGAGCAGCCCGCCGTCGTCGTCGAGGGCGGGGAAGAAGTCGCCGACGACGCGCTTGAGATGGCCGGCGCGGGTGCGGAGCTCGAGCTCCTCGTCCAGGCGGCGCACGCCCCATTCGAGCGAGAGCTTGACGGGGTTCTTCTCCTCCTCGAAGCCCTGCAGGTCGAAGGCGCTGACGACGTCGCTGCCGATCACGTCCGCCTCGCTCCAGCCGCTCAGCTCGAAGATGCCGCGGCCGAGCGCGAGGATCCGCCCCTCCTGGTCGCACGTGACGAAGCCCGTCGTCGGCGCGGGGTAGTAGTCGTCCATCAACTCGAAGAGGAAGCCGAAGCCGCAGCGGTGGCAGGCGACGGCCTTGTCGAACAGCCCTTCCTTGCCGTCGGTGTCGACCGAGCGCTCCTTGCAGTTCGGACAGATGAAGTGCGGCACGACGTTCAGGGTAGCCGGGGGCAGTGGGCCGGCCGGGAGGCTCAGAACCACCTCTTGCGGCGGAACCACCAGAGCTGCGCGAGCGTGGTGACGACGATCACCGCCCAGACGTAGCCGTAGCCGAACGACCACCGCAGCTCCGGCATGTCGTGGAAGTTCTGGCCGTAGACGCCGACGATGAAGGTGGGGACGAGCAGGAGCGACGCGACCACGGTCAGCCGCTTCATGACCTCGTTCTGGTCGTTCGCGATCTTCGCCTGGTGGTAGTCGCGGACGCCGGCGAGGAGGTCGCGGGCGAGCTCGAGCCCGTCCGCCGCGCGCTGGAGCTTGTCGTAGGCGGCGTTGAAGGCGATCTCGACCTCGTGCGGGAACACCTGGGGCCCCTCCTCGACCTCGACCGTGCCGTCGATCACGCGTCGCACCGCGTCGCGCATCGGCCCGAGCGTGCGGCGAATGTGGAGGAGGTCGTGGCGAAGCGTCGAGATGCGGGCGCGCGTCAGCTCCGCCGGCTGCGCCTCCACCCGGTCCTCGAGCCCGTCGATCTCGTCGTCGAGTGCGTCGACGAGGTCGAGGTAGCGCTCCGCGATCTCGTCCACGAGCCGGTAGGCGAGCATCCCTGCGGGCTCGTCCGCCTTCTGCACCTTGCTCAGCGGGCTGAGCTCGCACGGCGGCCTGCCACCGGGCGGCGTCTTGCGGACGGTGAGGAGCATGTCGGGCGTGAGGACGACGTCGAGCTCCTGGTAGTAGACGCTGTCGTCCTGCGGATCGACCACCGCCACGAGGAAGATCCCGAACACGTAGTCGCCGTGCCCGACGAGGGTGGGGCGCGGCTCGTCCTCGTGCTCCGCAGGCGCGAGCAACCGCTCCAGCGTGGTCCGGTCGAGCTCGCGCGGCGCCTGCGCGCGCAGCTCGTCGGGGCTCGGGTCGAGCAGGTCTGTCCAGGTGGCGGCCACCCCCGCGCGGATTCGCCGCGGCGACCGCTACACCTGCGTCCGGATCAGGGGAGTGGAAGGGGCGCCGGCCGCGGCGCCCCTCGTCTCCGGGCTCAGTTGAAGGCGGACCAGGTGGGATAGTCCGCGTTGGCCCCGGAGCCGTCGACGACGTAGATGATGACGTTGCTGCCGGCCGGGCAGAGCGTGCCGATGTAGTTGACCGGATCCTGGCCCGCGAGAATGGCGCTCGCGATGCCGGCGTTGCCGCCGTTGTTCCCGGCGTCGACGGTTGCGGTCACGTTCGACACGGTCACGGTGACCGTCGCGCAGTAGACGCCGGGGCTGACGAGACTCGACGCCGACACGTTCTTCGAGTGCGCGGTGTCGAGCGTCCCGCCCGCGTTGATGTGCGCGTAGGCAAGGGCCGATCCGGCAGGCCCGGTCGCGCCGGTAGCGCCGGCCGGTCCAGCGGGCCCTGCAGGCCCGGCAGGCCCGCGATGGCCCCTCAGCTGCCTGATCGCCTTCTTCGTGAGCCGGTTCGTGGCGATCGTGTGTCGCTTGATGTGCTTCCCGTTGATGAGTGTCGTGGCGGCCAGCGACGTCCCGCCGAGCGCAACGAAGAGCGCGATCAGCGAGATGACGAGAGCCGGGGACGGCCTACGTCCGAGACGAATCATCTGGATCCCCCTTTCGGAGGGGGCCGCACCCTCCCGTTGGCTGTTCGGGGAATCCTCTCAACCGCATCGAGTTCCGGTCAAGCCGGCCCCGGCGTCAGGTGGCGTGCGTCGGCTCGGCTTCCGGCCGTGGTGCGGTCGAGGCAGTGCCCGCGTGGCCCTCGTCGGCGGCGAGGAACCGCTCGGCGTCGAGCGCCGCCATGCAGCCGCTGCCGGCGGCGGTGATCGCCTGGCGGTAGGTGTGATCCTGGACGTCCCCGGCCGCGAAGACTCCCGGGATGTTCGTCGCCGTCGTGCCGGGCGTCGTGACGAGATAGCCGGCCTCGTCGTGGTCGAGCTGTTCGACGAACAGCTCCGTGTTCGGGTCATGGCCGATGGCGATGAACAGGGCGCCCGCCTCGACCTCCTCGGTCTCTCCCGTCTCGACGTTGCGGAGGAGCAGACCGCTGATCGAATCGTCGCCGAGCACGTCCTCCACGACGTACGGCGTCTTGAACTCGACCTTCTCGTGCGCCTGGGCTCGGTCGACCATGATCTGCGAGGCGCGGAACTCGTCGCGCCGGTGCACGATGGTCACCTTGTAGCCGAAGCGCGTCAGGAAGAGCGCCTCCTCGAGGGCCGAGTCGCCGCCGCCCACGACGTAGATGTGCTTGTCGCGGAAGAAGGCGCCGTCGCAGGTGGCGCAGGCGGAGACGCCGTGCCCCTGGAGCCGCTGCTCGTTCTCGAGGCCGAGCCAGCGGGCGCTCGCCCCGGTCGCCACGACCACGGCGCGGGCCTGGTACTCCTCGTCCTCCGTCCAGACGCGGAACGGCCGCTCCGAGAAGTCGACCCGGCTCACGTCGTCGGTCACGAACTCGGTGCCGAAGCGCTCGGCCTGGCGGCGGAAGTCCGCCATCATCTCGGGGCCGAGGATGCCGTCCGCGTAGCCGGGGTAGTTCTCGACGTCGCTCGTGAGCATCAGCTGGCCGCCCCAGCTGAAGCCCTCGATCACGAGCGGGCTCAGATTCGCCCGCGCTGCGTAGAGGGCTGCGGTATAGCCGGCGGGGCCGCCGCCGATCACGATCAACTCGCGTACGTCGCTCATCGGTTCCTTTCTCGCAGAAGTATCACCCTCTATTAAACGACCCGGGTCGGATCGGCGTTCCCCGGACCCGGCCGGAGCGGAATCCCGGGCAACGGTGCGGCGTGCGCCGCTGCGCCCGGCGGAGCGGGCGCTCACGGGCGCTCGCGGGCTCTCAGGCGGCGTCGGCGGCGGGCGGCAGCGCGCGATCGTCCGCCTGCCGTCCTGCGATCTCGACCGTCTGCGGCGGTTGCGCCGCGCGGTCGACGCCCTCGAGCTCGGGCAGGTCCTTCTTCGGCCGGACGCCGTGCTCGGTGAGCTCACGGGCCTTCGGCAGGACGCGCCGCTCGAGCGAGCCGACCGACTGGTTGTACGCCTGCACGGCGCCGTCGAGCCGCTTGCCGAGCCCGACGAGGTGCTCCGTCATCGTGGTCAGCCGCTCGTAGAGCTCCTGGCCGAGCCGGTTGACCTCCCGGGCGCTCTCCGCGACCTTCTCGTCGTTCCAGACGGCCCCGACGGTGCGCAGCAGCGCGATCAGCATCATCGGGCTGGCGAGGATCACGCGGTCGTTGCCTCCGCTGCCGAGCAGCGACGGATCGGCCTCGACGGCCGTGCGGAAGAACCCCTCGCCGGGGAGGAACATGACGACGTACTCGGGGCTGCCCTCGAGCTGGTTCCAGTACGACTTCGAGCTCAGCTGCTTCACGTGCTCGCGCACGTGGCGTGCGTAGTCGGCGAGGAGCGCCGGCCGCTCCTCCTCGGGGGCGTTCACCGAGTCGAGCAGCGCCTTCAACGGCGCCTTCGCGTCGACGACGATCCGGCGTCCCCCGGGCAGCCGGACGACGAGATCGGGGCGGTAGGCCCGGCCGTCGGCGACGGTGTGGACCTCCTCCTCGAAGTCGCAGTAGGCGAGCATGCCCGCCGTCTCGACGGCGTTCCGGAGCTGCATCTGTCCCCAGGCTCCACGCACCTCCGACGACCGCAGCGCCGTGGCGAGGCGCGCCGTCTCGACGCGCACCTGGTCACTCGTCTGCACGAGGCTCTGCACGGAGGTTCGCAGCGCGCCGTAGTCCTGCCGGCGCGACCGCTCCAGCTCGTTGATCTCCTTCTGCACGGACGTGAGCGCGTCGCGAACCGGCTGGACGAGCTGCGCCACTGCCTGCTCCTTCTGTCCGAGCCGGCCGGATGCGAGCTCGAGGAAGGACTCCGTGTTCTTGCGCAGCGCGTCCGCCGCGAGCGCGTCGAAGCGGTCGGAGAAGCCGCGCTCCGCCTGCTCGAGCGCCGCCACCTTCTCCGTCGTGCGAGCCCGTTCGTGCTCCAGCTCGATGCGGAGCGCAGCCGTCTCTCCGCCGGTGCGGGCGCGGGCGACGAGCCAGGCTGCCGCGGCCCCGAGGAGGACTCCGACGATGAGGGCTACCACGATCACGGGGGGCGCAAAACCCTAGTGACCGCGTCGGACGGCACCGCCCCGGACCACCAAAACGCCGGCCCCGACGAACCCGTGAGTCCATCGGAACCGGCTCGCAGAGCCTACTCTCCGGCGGCCGTTCGGGTCAAGCAGAAAATCGGCGCTCTTTGCGCACTTTTGCGGCGGCTGCCGTTACGCGCCGCGAAGTGCCTTGTCGAGCGCCTGCTCGGTCTGCTGGAGGTTCGGCGCGTAGCCCGCCGGCACGATGTCGTGGAGCTTGCCGCCGGCGGGGCCGACCCACACGGTGGGCGTCCCGGTGACCTTCCCCTTCTTGGCGAGCTTGTCGACGGCGCTCGCGATCTCCTTCACGCGTGACCCGTTCTTCGCGGCCTGCCACGTGCTGAGCTTCAGGCCGGTGACGCTCGCGGCGATCTTGGTCATCATCGCGTCGGACAGCCAGCCGCTGTTCTCCTGCTGCTGGTTGTCGTACAGGACCTTGGCGTACTCGTAGCCCTTGTTCTGGAAGGAGGCGGCGATGAGGCCGAGGCGCCCCGTGTCCGACTGGGGCCCGATGAACGCCCACGGCTCCAGGTGGAGCTGCACCTTGCCGGTGCGGATGTACTTCTTGACGATCGTCGGCAGGTAGTTGACCTCGTAGTTCTGGCAGACCGGGCACTGGACGTCGATGAACATCTCCATCTCGACCGGCGCGCTCGGCCTGCCGAGGACGAGCCCGTTCTGCGGGATCCCCTTGAAGAGGTTGTTCGCCTCGGGTGCGCCCGGCAGAGCGACCGCGGAGCTCGCGTCGCCGACCGTGACGCCCTGGAGCGCGCCGGAGCCGCTCGCGTTGCCGCCGCTGAAGGCGACGGCGAGGCCGATGCCCAGGCCGGCGAGCACGACGACCGCGGCCGCGATCGCGAGCACGCGCGGCGACGCCTGACGCGGCGCCCGGATTCCTCCGCCCTTCGAGCGCACCGGCGGCGGCGTCGAGGCGGCTTGCCGCCGCTGCTGTCTGGCCCTCTTACCGCTCGGCATCCGCGGGAAGGGTAGCGGCCTCCTCGGTGGTCCCGGTGCTCGCGAGGAGCAAGAACCCGACGAGCAGGAGGAAGCCGGTGAGCGCCAGGGTCGGGACCTGCAGGTAGCCGAAGGACTCGGGCTCGATCCAGTTGGTGCCGCAGCCGGCGCCCGGGGCGGAGACGAAGCAGCCCTGTGGCTCGACGATCGCGTGGTAGGCGATCAGCATGTGGTAGACGGAGACGCCGGCGCCGACGACGGGGAGCGGGAGGAGGTAGCGGGCCACGCGGTTGTCGGCCCGCGCGGCGACGAGGAGCGTCAGGATCGCGAGCGGATACATGCAGATCCGCTGGTACCAGCACAGCTCACAGGGGATGAAGCCGGCGATCTCGGAGTAGAAGAGGCTGCCGCCGGTGGCGATCGCCGCGACGACGAACGCGGCCCACAGCTCATAGCCCC
Organism: uncultured Gaiellales bacterium; assembly: GCA_964602945.1. Lineage (GTDB taxonomy): Bacteria > Actinomycetota > Thermoleophilia > Gaiellales > Gaiellaceae > Palsa-739. The sequence goes on along the minus strand of CAZRTE010000015.1, from coordinate 13,302 downwards.
AGAGCAGCCGCCGGATCCCGTCCAGCGGCCCGCGCACGCCTGCGAGCGCGAGCAGCCCGACGAGGAGAAGCAGCACGACGAGCACCTGTCCGGCGACGCCGAGCACGGAGAAGGCGTAGATCGCGTCGCGCGTCATGGGCGCGTACCGTACCGGGCGCCGGGGTGGCGGAACTGGTCAGACGCGCCCGACTTAAAATCGGGTGGCCTTCGGGTCGTGCGGGTTCGAGTCCCGCCCCCGGCATCCGGCGACCTCGACGTCTCGCGTCACCCGGGAGACGGTGTCGCGTCCGGGCTCTCTTCGCTGTCGCGGAGGTACTGGTGGACGAAGGCGATGGCCATGCTGCCCTCGCCGACGGCCGCCGCGACCCGCTTCACAGGGCTGAAGCGGACGTCGCCGGAGGCGAAGATGCCGGGGACGCTCGTCTCGAGAAGGTAGGGGTCGCGGTCGAGCGGCCACCGTCCCGCGGCGCGCACGTCGGGGCCGGTGAGCACGTAGCCCTTCTCGTCGAGCGCGATCTCGGGCGGGAGCCACGACGTCTGGGCGTCCGCGCCGATGAAGATGAACAGCCCGCCCGACTCGAGTCGCGTCGTCTCGCCGGTCGCGCTGTCGTGGACGTCGATCGCCTCGAGCGAGGCGTCGCCGTGCGCGGCCGTCACCTCCGTCCGGAAGAGCACGCGGATGTTGTTGCGGGCGGCGAGCTGGTCGACGAGGTAGCGCGACATGCCCTTGTCGAGCGTCGTGCCGCGGTAGAGGATGGTCACGCTGCGCGCGTGCGACGAGAAGTACAGCGCCGCCTGGCCGGCCGAGTTTCCCGCCCCGACGATGTGGACGTCGAGGCCGTGGGTGTTCGGCGCCTCGCTGCGCGCCGCGCCGTAGAAGATCCCCTTGCCCGCGAGGCGGTCGAACCCCTCGACCTCGAGCCGCCGCCAGGAGACACCGCAGGCGAGGATGATCGTGCGCGCCTGCAGGACGTCGCCTCCGTCCAGGTGGATCCGGTGCGCAGCGGCGTCGATCCGGGTCACCGACCGGGTCACGACGATCTCGGCGCCGAGCCTGCGGGCCTGGCGGAGCGCCCGGCTCGAGAGCTCGTCGCCCGACACGCCGGACGGGAAGCCGAGGTAGTTCTCGATCCGCGACGACGTACCCGCCTGGCCGCCCGGCGCCTCGCACTCGATCGCGAGCGTCCGGAGGCCCTCCGAGGCGCCGTACACGGCGGCGGCGAGGCCGGCCGGGCCGCCGCCGACGATCACCGTCTCGTACTCGGCGGCCGCCGGCTCGGTCGCGATCTCGAGGAGCTCCGCGACGCGCCGTAGCTGTGGCCGCACGACCGTCTTGCCGTTCGCGACGCGCAGGACGGGGTAGTCGTCCTCGGCCGGCAGCGCATCCCCCCATTCCTCCACGTCGGCGGCCACGTCCGGCTGGAGCCAGCGGAACCGGACCTGGTTGCGGTCGAGGAAGCGTCTCAGCTCCGCGCACGAGGCGTCCCATCGGTGCCCGAGCACGGTCGCGCGAAACTGCGCCGTCTCGGCGAGGCGGGCCCGCAGCCCTTTCGCGCCGCTGAGCCGGTTCTGCGCCAGCGCGTCGACCCGCTTCTCGACCGCGGGCGCGACGGCGGCGATCGCGCGGTAGTCGTCCGGCTCGAGCCGGAAGACGCGGGAGGGCTCCACCGCGCGGTACCCGCCGGGTTGCGGCATCCCGAGCGTGATCGAGAGCTCGCCGATCACGTCGCCGGGCCGTCGCTCGCCGATCACGCTCTCGATGCCGTCGGCGAGCCTGACCACCTCGACCCGGCCCTCGAGGAGGCCGAAGAGCGCCGGTGGGTCCCCCTCGTGCGCCACGTACTCGCCCGGCGGGAGGTCGATGTCCGCCGCCGCGCGGCAGAGCCGCTCGCATTCGTCCGGCCCGAGGTCCGCGAAGACCGCGATCGAGCGGATCTCCTCCATCGTCACCATCGTCGGCGTCTATTCGTACCCGAGATCGCGGAGCCGGTCGACCATCCGGCGCTCCTCCTCCTCGGAGTAGACGGGCTCGTCGGTCGCCTCGCGCGGAGCCGCGGCCGGCGCGACACCCGCAGCCGGCGCCCCCTCCTCGAGGATCGCGTCGAGCGGCTCGCCGTCGAGGCCCTCCGCCGAGAGGCCCAGCAGGCGGAGGATCGTCGCGGGCAGCTGCACGATCTCCGCGCCTTCGGGCACGTCCGCGGGCTGGATCCCGGGGCCTGCGGCGGCGAGGATGCCGGTCACGCCGTGATGGCCCGAGTAGCCGTACGAGTGCTCGGGGTCGAGGCTCTCGCGCCGCTCGAACGCGGTCTCGAAGCGCCGGCGCGACGGGTCGACCTCGATCCGCTCGTCGTGGGGGATGAGCACGAGCTCGGGCGCCTTGTCGAGGAACGGCCCTGCGTAGAGCTCCTCCTTGCGCAGCACCTGGAAGGCGGGCTCGCCGGTCTCGGGATGGGGTACCTCCGCGAGCTCCGCCGCGAGCGCCTCGAGATAGGCCGGGTCGTTGCGCGCGCCCGTCAGCTCGCCGAGATAGACCTGGCCGCCCGAGGCGAAGCCGTAGGCGCGCGTTCTGCCGAAGTCGATGTCCGCGAGCTTGCGCTCCGCGGCGGGGCGCGGCAGGAAGGGGAGCGTGTCGAGCGCGCGCCCCCACCACGGCAGCATCCGCCCGAGCTTGTTGTCGACGCGTGCGGCGTAGTCGAGCCGCGTGCGGAGCAGCGGCTGCAGCGACCGCCGGCGGAAGCGCAGGTGGCCGTGCTCCTCGAGCCAGCGGTCGAGGTGGAACATCCAGTAGATCGGCTGCATCCCGTGGTCGGAGAAGAGGAGGACGGTCGGCTCCTCGCCGTAGCGCTCCGCCGCCTCGTCGATCAGCTCGCCGCAGAGGGCGTCCACGCGCTCGTAGACGCGCAGCAGCTCGTCGCCCGCGCCGCTCGCCGCGTGCGCCGGATGCTCCGGGTCGATCCGCGCGTAGCCGAGGTGGCCGACGTGGTCGGTGCTCATGAAGTCGACGCAGAGGAAGCCGAGCTCCGGCTCGAGCTCGTATGCGAGCTTGCAGACGCCCGCGATCTGCTCGGCATGCTCGAGCAGGCGCCCGGCGTAGGCGGGGAAGTCCTCCCACCAGCGCTCGGCCATCGGATGGTGCGCGCTGACGAGGTCGGGATAGGCGGCGAGGATCCGCTCCTCGGCACTCTGCGGCAGGATCTGCGGCCGCTCCGGGCCGCCGTAGCCGGTCACGACGATCCCCTCGACCGGCTCCGCGGGATAGGTGAACGGGACGCCGACGAAGGCGGAGCGGATGCCGGCCGAGCCGAGCAGCCGCCAGAGCGGCGTCCCCGCCCTGCTCGCGGCGCTCTCGAGCCGCTGGCGGCCGCGGTTCGGGTTCGTCGAGAAGTTGAAGATGCCGTGGCGTCCCGGGTTGAGCCCGGTCAGGAACGACGACCAGGCCGTCGGCGTGTAGGCGGGGATCGTCGAGCGGAGCGGCCCGAACGTGCCCTCGCGCGCGAGCCGCGAGATCGTCGGCAGCCGTCCCTCGGCCATCCAGCGCCGGACGAGGTCGTAGTCGCCCCCGTCGAACGCGAGGGCCAGGACCCTCATCGGCGGCCGAGCACGTCGAGGTAGACCTGCTCGAGCTCCGTCGTCGGGTCGCCGAAGCGGGCGTGCACCTCGCGGAGGTTCCGCTCGCCGTAGCGGCTCCGCAGCTCCGGGTCGCGGGCGAGGCGCAGGATGGCGGCGGCCACCTCGTCCACGCCGTGGCGGTCGACGAGCTCGCCGCCGGAGCCCTGCTGGATCCACTCCTCCATCGACGGTGCGCGGCCGACGACGAGGGGCAGGCCGCTCGCCATCGACTCGAGCAGCGAGGCGGGGGAGGAGTCGACGTCCGCGAGCGTGACCGCGAAGTCGGCCGAGGCGGTCATCGCGGGAAGCTCGGTGAACGGCAGCTCCTGCACGGCCATGTACGGCTCGAGGCCGAGCTTCGACGCGAGCCGGTCGAACTTGCTGCGCGTCCAGCCGCCGCCGGAGCTCGAGAAGAGCCGCAGCTCGGGCAGCTCCTGCCGCGCCTGGGCGAACGCCCTGAGCAGGACGTCGAGGTTCGTGTAGGGGCGGAAGTGGCGCAGCGAGAGGCAGACGACGGCGTCGTCCGGCCAGCCGAGCGCGCGCCAGCGGTCGCGGCTCGCCAGCTCGGGCGAGTAGCTGTCGATGCGGGCGTGCCAGAGGATGCGGTGGAAGAGGGCGGGGTCGGCACCGAGCCGGACCGAGGCGTCCTCGAGCGCCTGCGAGTTGACGACGTAGGCGAGGGCCTTGCCGGGGGCGATCCCGATCCGTGCGCGCCGCTCGGCCGCCGGCGACGACCAGGCGTCGACGATCGCGTCCTTCCCCCACGGGCTGACGACGAGCGGCTCGAGGCCTGCGAGCGCGGTCCACCAGCCGTACGGCAGGAGGTAGTGGGAGTGGACGATGTCGGGACGGATCTCCCTGCCGAGGCGGGCGAGCAGCGGCGTCATCCGGTAGCGGCGCACGAACGGGACGCGCAGGAGCGGGTCGAGCTCCTTGAGCTGGTGGACCCGGACGAGGTCGAGCTCTCCCGGGCGGGGGTTGACGCGCCCGGAGGCGATGTGCACCTCGTGGCCGCGCTCGGCGAGCCGCGTCGCCCAGCGGGAGAAGTGCTGCGACTTCGCGTCCCCGATGCCGAGGATGCGCAGCGACTCAGCCACGGGGCTCACTCATAGCCGTACCGCTCGAGAACGTCCCCGTAGCGCTCGTTGAACGTCTCGAGTACGTCGGCGGGGAACACGTCGCGCCACTGGCCCGGCCTCGGGTCGCGCACGTGCGGCGCCGTGGTGCGGAGGTTCGCCGCCTTGGTGCGTCGAGCCTGTCTGCGCCCGAGCGCCCGGAGCGGCCATGAGAACCCGTAGTGCGCGAAGATCTCGGAGAACACCGTCTCCTCGTTGCCGACGATGTCCTCGTAGCGCCACACGCGAATGCCCGGATCGTCTTCGGGCCACTGCCGCATCGACTCGAAGTGGCCCGCCCGCATCTCCATCTCCGCGAGCAGGCCCTCGCGGAGATCGAGCCGTTGCAGGCAGTCGGCGAACGACTCCCCCTCCCGCAGGCTGCTCGGGATGCGGCCGTTCACGATCATCCAGTCGGCCGTGGTGGGGTTCTCGACCAGCGTCCATTTCTCCGCGCCGCGCCGGTGGTAGTGGTAGCCCGAGACGACGAGGTCGCGGGGGTCGCGCACGAAGCGGGTGATGCGATAGTCGCCGAGGGCGCCCAGATCGAGGGCGTGATTGTTGACCGAAATGACCTTGTAGTCCCCGAGGTGGGAATAGAAGGCTTCGATATTGCTCTGGAAGTGGCGATATTCGCCCGAGAAACGAAGAGCCCCGGTCAGCACGCGCCTGAAGTACTGGGTCAGGCATTTGTGGTACGAGCAGTGGATCAGGCGGGGCAACGGGAGGCCTTTCGAGGGGGCTGCGGCGGTCTCGTGGGGCCCAAGGTTAGCGTCCGTGCGCCGGGGCTCATTCAGGAACCGATGGAGACGAGCCGGGCCGGCAGCAGCCGTCTGAGGCGTGCCCGCTCGGCCGGCAGGTAGAAGCCGAGGAGGGCGAGCGAGAGCGGGTAGACGAGCGTGAGCCCGAAGGCGAGCGGCAGCGAGCGGGGCAGCAGCTCCCCGGCGAGCGTGAGGGCGCCGGCGGCCACGATCACCACCGTGACGCGCCGCCACTGGTAGGGGACCGGGTAGACGTGCTGGGCGTTCCACGTCCGCACGACCATGAGGAGCAGGTAGGCGGCGAGCGTCGCGTAGGCGGCGCCGAGCATCCCGTAGGCCGGGATCAGCCAGATGTTGAGGCCGAAGTTGAGCACGGCCGCGAGCGTGGCGGCGATCCAGTTGAACTGCGTCTGCCGCGTGCGGCCGACGCCGATCGTGACGACGATGTAGCCGGCGAAGAAGGCACTCGCGAAGGCGAGGGCCGGCACCGCCCTCTGCGCGGGCCAGAAGGCGGGGTTCGTCGGCGCGAGCACGTGGACGATCCACGGTGCCAGGAGGCTGAGCGCGAGGCTCATCCAGGCGGCGAAGAGCATGAGGTACGTGAGGACGAAGGCATAGGCGCGCTTCGCCTCCCCCTCGTCCTTGATCGAGTAGGCGAAGGCGGGCCAGGCCTGGCGGAAGGCGGTGAAGACGAGCACCATGACCGAGCCGATCCGGACGGCAATCGAGTACTGGCCGACCTCGGAGAGGTTGGAGAGCTTGACGAGCATGAAGCGGTCGCCGAAGTTCGTCACCCACATCGCGAGCGCGGCCGGGATCAGGGGCAGGCCGAAGCGGCTGACGTCGCGCAGCGCCTGCCGGTCGAACTGCAGGCCGAGCTGCTCGCGCCGGTACCCGAGCAGGATCGCGTACATGATGAGCGTGCCGCTGAAGTTGCCGACGATGATGCCGAGCGGGCCCTGCTTGTAGACGACGACGAGGACGACGGTGAGCGGGACGGTGATGGCGATGTTCGCGATCGTGGCCACCGAGAAGGCGACCGAGCGCTGCTCGACGCGAAAGATGTTCGTCATCTGGGCGTAGTTGACGTTGACCCAGAGGAGGACTCCCGTGGCGCGGACGAGGTTCGTCGCGACGTGGGCGGTCAGGTGGTGCTGGGAGCTCGAGCTCAGGAGCCACGAGCCGATCTGCGGCGCGAACAGCTCGCAGACGACGAGGCCGAGCGTCGCGTTCGCCATCTGGGACCAGAAGACCGTGCGGAGCAGCCTGCGCCGGTAGCCCGTGTCCTCGTAGAGGAAGTAGAAGCGGATGAACCCGTAGCCGGCGCCGGTCCGTAGCAGTGTCGTCGCGACCGCCGCCGCGGCGGTGAGCGTCTCGATCGCGCCGTAGTCCGCCGGGGTGAGATACCTCGTGTACAGCGGGAGCATGAAGACCGCGAGGAAGCGCGAGAGGAGCCCGCCGAGCCCGTAGATGATCGAGTGGCGGGTGAGCTCGAGCAGCTGTGAGAGGAGCGAGCGCGGCTTCCCGTCCTCCGCGGTGCTCGCGTCCGGGTGTCTGCGCAGGCGCGTCACGATCCTCGCGCGGAGCGTTGGGCGCTGCCGCTCCGTCTCCGGTTTCACGGCCGCGATAGTACTCAGCGCCCGGTACGTGCCCGGAAGGCGCGAGCGGCGCCGGGCGGGGCACTACACTCGCTCCGATGCCGCGCGGCGGGCACATCTCCGAGCAGGACGACCGTCGTGCCCGCTGGATCCTCGACACGCTCGGGGCGTCGCACCTCCGGCTCGGCGACGACCTGCCCTACCGGCCGGAGGCGTGGGAGGCCGTCGACCGGGGCGAGCGGCCCGAGGGCGACGCGCTCGCCGCTGCCTTCTTCCATCTGGCGCGGATCGAGGAGCGCGCCGCGCCGCGAGACAGGCACGGTCGCTTCCTCGCCGCGGCGTCGTGCCTCGATCCTCTCGACCCGCCGCTCGAGCGGCTGCGGCGGGAGCTCGGCGTGGCCCCGCCCCGCTACCGCGGTGCCCGCTTCGCCGTCGCGCTGACCCACGACGTCGGTCCTCCCGAGGCGCTCGCCGCGAATCCGGGCCGGCGTCTCACCGAGCTCGTGGCGCAGGAGCGCGATCTCGGGGCCCGCTCGACGTTCTTCGTGATGGCCGCCAACGGCGACCGTGCCGACGGGGCCGCGCCCGACGGTCACGACGGGCTCCACCCGGAGCTGGTGGTGGCGCTCGCGGCGGCCGGTGCCGAGGTCGGGCTCCACGGCAGCTACCCGGCGGCGGAGGACCTCGACCGGCTGGCGCACGAGCGCGCGCTCCTCGCGCAGCTCGACGGCCCGCTGATCGGGCATCGCTACCACCGCCTCCGCGTCGACCCGCACCGGAACCTCGCGCCGCTGGCACGGCTCGGCTTCCGCTACGACACGACGCTCGGCTTCCCGGACGCGCTCGGGTTCCGGGCGGGGATCGCTCATCCGTTCCGGCCGTGGGACGCCGCGCGGGAGCGGCCCGCCGACCTCGTCGAGCTGCCGCTCGCGGTGATGGACGAGACGCTCGCGGGGGAGGATCGCGAGCGGGACCCGGCGGCGGTCGCCCGGCCACGTCTGCTCGCGCTGCTCGACCGGGCAGCCGAGTACGGCGGCGGCTTCGCGATCCTCTGGCAGCCGCTCGACGGTCAGGGCACGCGCGACTGGGACCGCCTCTACTTCGAGCTGCTGGAGGCCGTGCACGAGCGCGGGGGCGTGTGCCTGTCGGCGGGCGAGCTCGCGGGCGTGGCGGCGGAACGGCTCGAGCTGCCCCGCGACTGAGAGAGGAGCTCCTGGCGAGACGGAGCAGGAGCCGCCCGGCCGCACCCGGTCCGCGCGTGGCCGTTCCGCCAGAAGCTCTAACCTGACCTCCATGGCCGGGAGCTCGAAGCGCGCGCTCGTGATCGGGCTCGACTGCGCCGCGCCGCAGTTCGTCTTCGACCGCTGGCTGCCGGAGCTGCCGACGATCCGCTCGCTCACCGAGCGCGGCTCGTTCGGCGTCCTCCGCTCCTGCGACCCGCCGATCACCGTGCCTGCGTGGTCGGTGATGACCTCGTCGCGCAGCCCGGGCACGCTCGGGATCTACGGCTTCCGCAACCGGCGCGACCACTCGTACGACCAGCTCGTCTTCGCCGACTCGCGGGCGGTGCGGGTGCCGCGCGTGTGGGATCTCCTCTCGGCGCGAGGGCGCGACGTCGTCGCGCTCGGCGTCCCGGGGACGTATCCGCCGAGCCGGGTCAACGGGGCCATGGTCTCCTGCTTCCTCACCCCCGACACGCGGACGAGCCGCTACACGTACCCGCCCGAGCTGAAGGACGAGATCGAGCAGGTCGTCGGCCACTACATGGTCGACGTGGAGAACTTCCGCACGGAGGAGAAGGACCGCCTGCTCGAGCAGATCGAGGAGATGACCGAGAAGCGGTTCCGGCTCGCGGAGCACCTGCTCGAGACGCGCCCGTGGGACCTGTTCTTCATGGTCGAGATGGGCACGGACCGGATCCACCACGGCTTCTGGCGCTTCACCGACCCCGAGCACCGCCTCTACGAGCCCGGCAACCCGTACGAGGGAGCGATGCTCGACTACTACCGGCGGCTCGACGAGAAGATCGCCCGCCTGCTGCGGTTCGCGGACGACGAGACGGCGGTGCTCGTCGTCTCCGACCACGGCGCGAAGCGGATGGACGGCGGCATCTGCGTCAACGAGTGGCTGCGGCGCGAGGGCTATCTCGTGTTGCGCTCCGAGCCGACCGAGCCGACGCGGCTCACGCCCGACCTCGTCGACTGGGCGCGCACGGTCGCCTGGGGCGAGGGCGGCTACTACTGCCGGCTGTTCCTCAACGTCGAGGGGCGGGAGCCGCAGGGCGTCGTGCCGGCCGCCGACTATGCGCGTGTCCGGGGCGAGCTGAAGGAGAAGCTCGAGGCGCTCGGCGACGACCAGGGACGGCCGATCGGCACCGTGGCGCACACGCCCGAGGAGCTGTACGCGGAGGCGCAGGGCATCGCGCCCGACCTCCTCGTCTACTTCGGCGGCCTCTACTGGCGCAGCGTCGGCCAGGTCGGCACCGGCACCGTGCACGTGTTCGAGAACGACACGGGGCCGGACGACGCGAACCATGCCCACGAGGGGCTGTACGCGCTCGTCGCGCCCGGGGTGCCAGCCGGTCCGGGGCCGGAGCGGGCCCTGCACGACGTCGCCCCGACGCTGCTCGAGCTCCTCGGCGAGTCCGTGCCGCCGGAGATGGAGGGGCACAGCATGCTCGGCGCGCCGGTCGCGGGCGGACAGACCCGGGCGGAGAAGTGACCGTCTCGCGACGATTCGGTGACGGACACGTGTCGCGTGTCGCAGTAGGCTCGAAGGTGGGTGGAGGCGCGGGGTGGCCCCAACCGAGCACGACCATGGGGCGGGCGTCCGTACACTCCGGCCCGTGACCGAGGTGGAAGCGTCACCGGCCGAACCGGTGCTCGAGTGGGACACGCCGCTCTTCCTCATGGCGCGGGCCCAGTACGAGCAGGCTCTCCCGCATGCCGACGTGTCCGAGCTCGTGGCCGAGCGGCTCAGCTTCCCCGAGCGCGCGGTCATCGTCAGCGTTCCGCTTCGCCGCGACGACGGCTCCGTCGGGATCTTCCCCGGCTACCGCGTCCAGCACTCGACCGTCCTCGGGCCGACGAAGGGCGGCATCCGCTACGACTCGGAGGTCTCGCTCGGTGAATGTGCCGCGCTCGCGACCTGGATGACGTGGAAGTGTGCTCTCCTTCGGCTCCCGTACGGCGGCGCGAAGGGCGGGGTCCGCTGCGACCCCCGCGACCTCTCGCCGCGCGAGCTCGAGCGGCTCACCCGCCGCTTCACGTCGGAGCTCGTCCGCGAGATCGGTCCGCAGACCGACATTCCGGCGCCCGACATGGCGACCAACGAGCAGACGATGGCCTGGATGATGGACACGTACTCGATGCAGAGGGGCCATGCCGTACCGGAGATCGTCACCGGCAAGCCGATCTCGATCGGCGGCTCCGTCTTCCGGAGGGAGGCAACCGGCGCCGGCGTGGTCATGGTCGCCGAACAGGCCTGCCGGCGACTGGGTTACGACCTCGAGGGGCGCTCCTGCGTCGTCCAGGGCTTCGGCAACGTCGGCGGCGTGGCCGCGTCGGAGCTCCACGAGCGCGGGGCGCGCGTCGTCGCGGTCGCGGATGTCTCCGGCGGCGTCCACGACGAGCGCGGCCTCGACGTGCCGACCCTGCACGCGTACGTCGACGAGCACGGCTCGCTCGCCGGCTACGACCTCTGCGAGCGGATCACGAACGAGCAGCTGCTCGAGCTCGAGTGCGACGTCCTGGTCCTCGCGGCCCGCGAGGACCAGCTCACGGAGGCGAACGCCGACCGCGTGCGCACGTCGCTGATCGTCGAGGGGGCGAACGGGCCGACCACGATCGCGGCGGACGAGATCTTCGCCGCGCGTGGGATCCCGGTCGTCCCGGACATCCTCGCGAACGCCGGGGGCGTGACCGTCTCGTACTTCGAGTGGGTGCAGGACCTCGGCCGCCTGTTCTGGGACCGCGACGAGATCCGGCAGCGGCTCTCGGACAAGATGAGCACCGCGTTCGACCGCGTCTACTCCGTCGCGGAGGACAAGGGGATCACGCTGCGGCAGGCGGCGCTCGTGGCCGCGATCCAGGAGGTTGCCGGAGCCCTGGAAGCGCGCGGCATCTATCCGTGAGAATGCACACGATGAGTCCCGAGACCGTCCGCGACGCGATGGTTCCCGAGCCGACGACGCTCGCGGCGAGCGCGAGTGCGCAGGAGGCGGGACGCTGCTTGGCCGACCGGGACGTGCGCGCGATCTTCGTCACCGAGGACACCGGCCGCCTGCTCGGCGTCGTCACGCGCAAGACGCTCGTGCGGGAGGTCGTGGCGGCGGGACTCGATCCGCGAGCGGCGACCCTGCGCGAGATAGCCGAGCCGCCGAACTTCACGCTCGACGCCGGTTTGAGCCTCGAGAGCGCCTTCCGCTTCCTCGAGGAGCACGACCTCGAGCGGGTGCCCGTCGTCGAGAGCGAGCGGCTCGTCGGCGTCCTGTCGCGGGCGGTCGTGCAGCGGCGGCTGGCCGAGGACGAGCCGCCGGAGGGCGAGCCGCCGGAGGGCGAGCCCGACCCCGGCTCGCTCGTCCTCTAGCCTCGAGCTGCGCTCGCGCCCCGACCGGGTCCTGCGACACGGCCGGTGGCTGCCACCGGCCGTCGCTAGCAGCAGGTGTAGGCGCCCGGCGGAGCGGCGCCCTCCTCCGGCTCCGGCAGCTCGGCTGCCGCAAGCGCGGCTCCGTGGAGGAGGCCGCGCTCGCTCACGCGGATGCCCACCAGGTCGTAGCGGTCGAGAATGGCGACGAGGATCGCCGCGCCCGCGACGATCACGGGTGCCCGCTCGGGCTCGAGCGCCGGCACGCGCCGCCGCTCCTCGAGCGGTAGCGCGGCGAGCCGGTCGAGCTGCGCCGCGGCGCCCTCCCGCGTGAGCACGTGGCCGTGCACCCGCTTCCGGTCGTACTCGGGGAGGCCGAGGTCGAGCGCGGCGAGCGTCGTGATCGTCCCCGCGACACCGACGGCGCCGACCGGAGCGAGCTCGGGCAGCAGCTCGCGCGCGGCGCTCTCGAGCACGGCGACGTCCTCGCCGTGCCGCTCGGTGAAGCGGACGGACCCCAGCGGCAGGCTCGTGTCGAAGTCGTCGAGCACGAGCTCGGTCGAGCCGCCGCCGATGTCCACGAGCAGCGTCCCCGGCTCGGTCGGGCCGAGCCCGCGCCGCATCAGCGCGGCTTCGTCGGGACCCGAGAGCAGCCGCGTGTCGAAGCCGTAGCTCCACTCGATCTCGCCGAGGAACGCCTCGCCGTTGTCCGCGTCCCGGACGGCGCTCGTCGCCACGAGCAGCGTCCGCTCCGCTCCGAGGGACTCGGCGGTGCGGCGGTAGTCGGAGAGGACGTTGCGCACGCGCGCGATCGGAACGGGGAGGAGCCGGCCGCGCTCGTCGACGCCCTCGCCGAGGCGCGTGATCCGCGTCTCGCGGTGCAGCTCCTCGATCCCGCCGTCCTCGACCGCCGCGACGAGCAGGCGCGTCGTGTTCGTCCCCAGGTCGACGGCCGCGACTCTCACTTGCGCGGCACGACGGCCGTGACGCGGCCGGCCGCGTCCTGCGCCTCGCCGAGGGCCCGGCGCAGGACGGCGAGCCGGGCGAGGGAGACGTGCAGGCGCGCGATGCTCTCCTGCAGCTCGACGGTCTCTCCGGCCGCGGCCGCTTTCTCCGCCGTGTCCGCGCCGGCCGCGGCGAGCTCGTCCAGGCGCGCCACGACCCCGCTCCGCACCGCCTTGACGCTCCGCCACGCCTGGAGGGCGCGCAGCGCGGCGAGGCCGAGTGCCGCCGCTCCCGCGAGCACCGCCACCGCGAGCGCGGCCCAGGTCGCCCAGTCCCACATCCGGAAAATCGTAACGGGGGTGCTACAATCGGCGCCGCGACGCGGGGTGGAGCAGTCAGGTAGCTCGCCGGGCTCATAACCCGGAGGTCGCAGGTTCAAATCCTGCCCCCGCTATGAGAAAGGCCCTGGAAACAGGGCCTTTTCTTGTGCCGGTGACCGGACGATCCGGCCGCTCAGGTGCCGGTCCGGGCCGGCGTCGCCGCGGGTAGGCGGTCGATCGCCTCGATCACCGTCCGGAACGCCCGCTCGCGCGTCTCGAGGTGCCTGCGCCAGGAGAGGAGATGCCGGCACCCCTCGTGCGTGAGCCGGTACTCGCGCGGCGGCGTGTTCGGCTCGGACATGATATGCTC
>CAZRTE010000014.1:34504-40302 GCA_964602945.1 uncultured Gaiellales bacterium | reverse complement strand
CGGCGGCGCAGTACCGCTCTCCCCAGCGAGCGAAGCCGCAGGCTTCGCGAGCTACCTGAGGTCCTTGTTCGACTCCATGTCGAACCACATCGCGAAGAGCGTGAACTGGCTGCCCGACAGGACGAGGAGCGCGACGAGCACCACGGTCGCGATGGGGATCGAGTTGCCGGCGATCCGGTAGCCGACGACGACGAGCCCGAGCAGCACACCTGCGGCGGTCGCGACGAACCCGAGCACGTAGAAGAAGACGAGCGGATGGAAGTCGCGCTTCACGTACTTCTCCCACAGCCGCCAGAAGAAGCCGCGGATCAGCAGCCAGGCGATCCGCGGCACGACGTGCCGGTAGCGCATCTTCGAGCGCTCGCCGACGCCGTAGATCGGGCGGGACGGCAGGTCGCGGACGCGCGCGTTCCACACGTTGAGATGGACGAGCATGTCGTTCGGGAAGCCGTAGCTCGGGTAGATGCTGTCGAGGTCGAGCCGCTCGAGCATCTCGCGCGAGATGACCGTGTAGCCCGACTGCGAGTCGGCCACGTGCCAGTAGCCGGAGGCGACCTTCGTCAGCATCGAGAGGACGGCGTTGCCGAGGTAGCGCGTCTTCGGGATCAGCTTCCATGCCTGGCCGGTGAACAGGCGATTCGCCTTCGCGTAGTCCACCTCGCCGCGGGCGACCGGCCCGACGAGCGTCGGCAGGTCGTCCGGATCCATCTGGTTGTCGCCGTTCAGCACGGCCACGATGTCGAGCCCGTCGGCGAGCGCGCGCCGGTAGCCGCTCAAGACGGCGGCACCCACGCCGCCGCGCCGCTCGCGCGAGACGACCTCGACCCGGTCGTCGCCGACTTCCCGCGCCCGCGCGGCCGTGCGGTCGCTCGAGCCGTCGTCGACGACGAAGATCCGATCGACGAGCGGGGGGATGCCGCCGAGCGTGGCGGCTATCAGCTCCTCCTCGTCGTGGGCGGGCACGACGACCCCGACGCGCTTCCCCTCGAACATGCGACGGAGCCTAAGGCTAAGTCAGCCGCCGTTGCGGGGAACGAGCCGCGGGACGACGCGGTCCCAGAGAAGCGCGGCGAGCGCTCCGAGGATGAGTCCGATCAGGGCCGCGATGACAACGGTGTTGCGGCGGCTGCGAGCCGTCACCTTGCGCGCCGCGGCCCCGGTGATGACGCGCGGCGACTCGACCTGCCGCGCCTGCTGCAGCGACAGCGTCGTCGTGATCCTGTCCTGCTGGAACGAGTGGAGCTGCGTCTGGAGGAGCAGCTTGTCGGTGGACGAGATCGCCGGATCGCCGAGCCCGGCCTGGATCTGCTTGATGCCCGCGTTGTCCGTGGCGATCTCCGCCTGGTAGGCCGCGATCTTGCCCTTCGGATACGTGCCGAGCTTCTTGACCGCCACGTCGGCCAGGCCGTTCGCGGCGCACTCCGCGACCTTCGCGCTCCGCGCCTGGACGCTGAGCTGGACGAGCGGGTTCTGGCCGTTCCTCGAGACGTTGCCGCTCACGCTCTTCGTCGAGATCCCCTTGCGGAACTGGGACACCTTCGTGCCGCATTGCGTCGCCACGGCCTCGTCCACCTGCTGCTGCATGACGATGGTGCCGACCGCCGAGGGGTTCGTCTGCAGATTCTGGACCTGGCTGTTGCCCGCGGCGTACGGCTGGCCGAGGTAGAGAGTCGCCGTCCCCTTGTACACCTGCGTCCCGCCGAGCGAGACGAGGTAGCCGATCACGGCACCGGCGACGACTCCCGCCGCCAGCAGCCACCAGCGAACAGCGAGCAGGCGCACGTAGCGGACGAAGTCGACATCCTGCTCGGCCTCCGGGTCGAAGCCGCGCTGGGAGGGAGCAGGCGCAGTCACGAGGCGCGACGATAGCCGAAGGCGATGAGGGGACGGTAAAGAGAGCCGCTCAGCGCGACTTCCGGTGCACGGGCTCGACGGCGTACAGGCGGGAGAAGCCATGCAGGAGGAGCCGCATCCCGTTGCCCGAGACCGGGACGTAGTCGCCGTGCGGGAAGTCGAGCACCTTGCGGCCGCTGCGGACGTCGACGCCGACGATGCGGTGGGAGAAGCTGCCCGCGTAGGCGACGCCGGCGACGATGACCGCCGCCCCCGAGATGGGACCGCCGGTCGGGACGCGCCAGAGGAGCCGCCCGGTCGATGCCGAGACGCTGTAGAACCAGCCGTCGTACGAGCCGAAGCAGACGTGGCCGTCCCAGACGGCCGGCGAGGAGTAGACGTAGTAGCCGGCGGTGAAGCGCCACAGGTAGCGCCCCGTCGTCGAGAACGCGGTCATGGAGTCACCGTCCGACGAGGGGACGAAGACGCGTCCGCCGGCCACCGCCGGCGTTCCGTAGATCTTGCCGTTCACCTGTCCGGTCCAGCGCACCACGCCCGTCGCCAGCGCGAGCGCGGAGAGCCGGCCCGCGTAGTCGCCGATGTAGAGCGTGCCGCCCATGATCGCGGCGCTCGAGGTGATCTTCGCTCCGAGCGACCGGCTCCAGCGCAGCCGGTGCGTGCGCAGGTCGAGTGCGTACACGAGCCCGTTCGCGGTGCCGAAGTAGTCGACGCCGTCGAGGACGACGGGCGACGACTCGATCGAGGAGCCGGCGTTCCAGCTCCAGACGACGTGGCCGTTCGCGCGGTCGAGGACGTAGACCCGGCCGGCCATCGTGTGGTAGACGAGGTCGCGGCCGTCGATCGCCGGCGAGGCGGCGGTGCGGGGGAAGCCGGGGGTGTCGTGGCGCCACGCGACCTTGCCGGTGCGCATCGAGATCGAGCGCACGCTGCCGCGGGCGTTCGCGATGTAGGCGAAACCGTCGTAGACGACGGCCGGGAACTCGATCAGCCGGCCGAGGCCGCGGCTCCAGACGAGCCGGA
Source organism: uncultured Gaiellales bacterium (assembly GCA_964602945.1). GTDB lineage: Bacteria > Actinomycetota > Thermoleophilia > Gaiellales > Gaiellaceae > Palsa-739. Next base: position 37,428 of record CAZRTE010000014.1, on the reverse strand, counting down.
ACGGAGGCCGCAGCTCGATGTGCGTCTGCGCCTGCGTCCGCGCCGGCGTCGCCCCGTAGAGCGGCCACTGCAGGTCGGGCCGGTAGATCCGGATCGTCTGGTGGCGTCCGTGCCGGAAGTTGACGCGCACGCGCGCGGTCGAGTAGCCGCGGGCCGAGACGACGACCTCGAGCCGTCGCAGCGGAGCTCTGATCACCGTGACGCCGTGCTTGTCGGTCCGTCCCGACCGATGCCAGAGCCTGACCCGCGCCCCCCGCACGCGGACCCGGCGGTCGCCGTCGAGCACCGTGACGACGAGCTTCGCGGTCACCGGCGGGTCGGTCGACGGCTTCCGGTTCGTGTCGGCCTGCGGGGCTGCTGCCGTCGTCGTCGCGGTCGTCGTCGCCGTGGTCGCCGGGCGGTGGGCGGCTCCGCCACAGCCGGCGAGAACGGCTACGAGAACGGCGAGTGGGGCTAGTGCGAGCGTCCGCAAGCTATGGCACCTGGTCGGCGATCGGCGAGCGGCGTCGAGACGTCTGGTTCGCGACCCCACACCACCGGTGCACGGTAGCCGCTCGGCGGGCGCGCCGGCAGCCCGTCGCCACGCCGGACGGCGCTCAGGCGGGCGGCTTCCAGCCGCCGGTCTCGCCCTTGTACGTCCCCCGGAAGAGCGCGAGCGGCGTGCGCAGGAGAATCCTCAGGTCGAGCAGCGGCGAGCGGTGCTCGACGTACCAGACGTCGAGCTCGATCCGGTCGGCCCACGGGAGCGAGGCGCGTCCGTTGATCTGCGCCCAGCCCGTGAGGCCGGGCTTGACGTCGAGCCGGTGCCGCTGCCGCTCGTCGTACTGCTCGACCTGGTACCGCAGCGTCGGCCGCGGCCCGACGACGCTCATCTCGCCGCGGAGGACGTTCCAGAGCTGCGGCAGCTCGTCGAGAGACAGCTTGCGCAGCAGGCGGCCGGTGCGCGTGATGCGCGAGTCGCCCGCGTTGACGGCGAAGCCGGCCCCCATCGTCTCGGCGCCGACGACCATCGTCCGCAGCTTGAGCAGCTCGAAGTCCACGCCGTCGCGGCCGACTCGCGTCTGCCGGTAGAGGACGGGGCCGCGGTCCTCGAGCTTGATCGCGAGGGCGGCCAGAGCGAGGAGCGGCGACGCGACGAGGAGCGCACTCCCCGCAACGGCGATGTCGGCGGGCCGGTTCAGGCGAGCTCCTCGCGCTGGGGCGCCCAGGTCGCGGGGACGCCTCGCCGGAGGTAGTTCCAGAGCGCGACAGCCGTCGCGGCCGTGATGAGGGCGTAGTAGCGGGCGACGGAGACGCCGAGGACGGCCGCCGCGAGCAGGCCGAGCTGGAGGCCGAGCAGCACCGCATAGACGCTCCCGCGCCCGACGAGCGCGATCGAGCTCCCGAGCAGGACGAGATGAAGCACGCCGCTCGCGTAGCGGAGGTGCCGGTGCGACAGGAGCGCGAGCAGGTATCCGGGCGGCTGGCGGCGCAGCATCCGGCCGCGCAGCACCATCAGCCAGCAGTGCTCGAACATCCGCACCTTGCGCCGGTACTCGGTCTCGTTCGTCGGCGTCGGCCGCTCGTGGGCGACCGCCTCGGACTCGTAGACGGCGCGGCGGCCGCGCGGCGGCATGAGGTACGGGAGCGAGAGGTCGTGACCGAAGCGCGGATCGACCTCGACGTAGTCGGCGCGGCGCAGGGCGTAGATCGCGCCGTTGCCGCCGGTGATCGAGCCGAGCCGCGACTCCGCCTCGCGGGTCACGAGCTCGTAGCGCCAGTAGACGCCCTCCTGGTTCGAGCCGCCCGCGGCCTCCAGGCGCAGACGGCCGCAGACGTAGGCGACCCGCTGATCCGCGAGGTTGCGGACGAGCTTGCGCAGCGCAGCGGGCTCCCACGTCGAGTTCGCGTCCGAGAAGGCGACGACCTCGGCCTCCGTCGAGCGCACGGCGGCATCCTGGGCGGCGACCTTGCCGCCGCGCGGATTGCGGATCACGCGGGCGCCGGCCGCCTCCGCCAGCTCCTCCGTGCGATCGGTGGAGGCGTCGGAGGTGACGACGAGCTCGAGCAGCTCCTGCGGGTAGTCGAGCTCCCGGAGGTTCTCGAGCCGGCGCTCGATCGACTCCTCCTCGTTGTACGCCGTCACGATCACGGCGACCGAGGGAAGGTAGGCGTCGTCCCTCGCCACCGGCCGCGCCCGCACCCGGGCGGCGAGCACCGCCGCGGCCGGGTAGAGGACGTGCGTCCACGCGAGCGCCGCGAGCGAGCCCCAGAAGAGGACGACGGCCGCGATCACGGCCGCAACGCTAGCGGGGCTTCAGCAGGCTAGTGGCCCCAGGGGCCGATGTGGGGATATTTGGGGACGGTGAGCGAGAAGGCGAGCGACGTGCCGGAGTCGGGCGCGCGTGCGCGCAGCCAGTCCTGCTTCGTCGCCGCGATCCGGAGGTTGGCGAGGAAGATCCCGTACCGGTTGGAACGGATCCGCACCACGGTCTTCCAGCGTCCGTGGATGCCGTGGCGCCGCTGGATCGTGACGATCTGCTTCGTGCTCGTCGCGTCGCGTCCCCAGACGCTGACGGCGCCGTTCCGGAGATAGGCGACGAAGGGGAAGCGGAACGCGGTGAGCGTCGGCTTGGCGCGCGCCTGCCCGATCGGCTTGCCGTAGAAGTAGAGGCCGCACTGGTACGGGTCGCGGTCGAGCGGGTGGTCCTGGAGCAGGAACCACGTGGCGAGGGAGACGCCCGAGCGCCACATCTGGTAGAGCGCCCCCGCCGTGGCTCGGACCTGGAGCTTCATCGGCATGGCGGTCGGGTTGGGCGGCTTCGTGTCCCAGGCGAACTCGGTGACCCAGAACTCGATCTTGCGGTGCGCCGACACGATCCGGTGCAGCCGCTCCGCCGCCCGCAGCAGCTTCGTCATCCGCGGCAGGTCGCCGAGCGAGACGT
>CAZRTE010000014.1:21717-34404 GCA_964602945.1 uncultured Gaiellales bacterium | reverse complement strand
CCGACGTGCGGGTAGTGGGGCCGCCGGAGCGAGAAGGGCAGCGACGTGCCGGACCCGGAGGCCCGTGCACGCAGCCAGTCCCGCTTCCCGGTCTTCAGATGGAGTTTCGCGAGGAAGATCCCGTGAAGGTTAGTGCGGATGCGGGCCACCGTCCGCCAGCGCTTGCCGTGGCGGCGCTGGATCGTGACGAGCCTCTTGTCGCTCGTCGCGTCGCGCCCCCAGATGCTGACGGTGCTCCCGTCGCGATAGGCGACGAAGGGGAAGCGGAACGCCGTCAGCGTCGGCTTCGCCCGGGCCGACGTGATCGGCTTGCCGCCGAAGTAGAGGCCCGACTTGTAGGGGGTCTGGCCCGGCGCGTCCTGGATCAGGAACCACGTCGCGAGCGAGACGCCCGAGCGCCACATCTGGTACAGCGCTCCCGCCGTGGCGCGCGCCTGCAGGTGGAGCTTGAGGGCGTGGGGCTGCGGCGGATTCGTGGCCCACGCGAACTCCGTGACCCAGAACCGGACCTTGCGCGTCGAGACGATCCGGTGCAGACGCTCCGCTGCGTGCAGGAGCTTCGTCATCTTCGGCAGGTCGCCGAGCGAGACGTTGTCGGGGTACTTCGCGTGCCCGAAGGGCCCGCCGAACGTGTACGGGTGGTGCGACCACACGTCGAACCGGACCTTCGTCTTGCAGGTCCGGTGCGGCTGCTTGCCCTTCGAGACGCAGAGCAGCTTCCGCATGAAGACGAGAGGCGCCATCGTGTGGAACCGCTTCGCCCTGTTCGCGAACGGATCGAGCGCGCCGGCGACGACGAGGTTGCGGCCGTCGACGCCGTGCGCCGCGGCGGCGACCGCGTTCACCATCGCGCGGTACGCGGCCGGCCGTACGGGATCGAGATCGAGGCTGAGGTTCGGCTCGTTCCAGACCTGGAAGACGTGCTCCGCCGGCGCCCCGTGGCTGCCGTCGTAGTGGAGCGCGAGCGCGTGCGCGAACTGCCGCAGGGCCGCGATCTGCGGCGTGCCTCCGCCGGCACCCTTGGGAGGCACCGCGTACGCCCAGGACGGCGGGTGGACGATGTCGAGGATCGGGGTCAGCCCGGCGCCCTCCGCCGCCTGGACGGTCCCGTCGAGCGTGCTCCAGTCGTAGTAGGGCGAGGAGGGGTCGGCAGCGTCGAAGTCCGACGGCAGGGTGGCCGGCGCGAGCTGTCTCCACCTGACCATCAGACGCACGTACGTCGCGCCCGCGTCTCGCGTGACGGCGAAGGCCTGCGCCTGCTCTCCCCCGTTCGGGAAGAGGTTGGGATCCATGACCGCGGTGCGCAGCGGGTGCGTGCCGTGCGTCGCGAGGATGCGGTGCGCCTGCAGCGCCCGGTGGCGCCGGTCCTGCCGATGGTGATTGCCCGCCGAGGCTGCGGTCGCGCCCGCCAGCGCGACGACCGAGACGAGGGCGGCGAGGCGAAGCAGGCCGCTACTTCCCCTTCCCGAACGGGTTGTAGCGGAGCTTCGGGTTCGGCCGCGTGAGCGAGAACGGCAGCGACTTGCCGGAGCGGGATGCGACGGCGCGCAGCCAGTCCTTCTTCGAGAGGTTCTTCGCCTTCAGCTTCGTGACGAAGATGCCGTAGTGGTTCGCGCGCACGCGCCCGACCGTCTTCCACCGCCCGCGCTTGCCGTGGCGGCGCTGGATGGTCACGACCTTCTTGTCGCTCGTCGCGTCGCGGCCCCAGATGCTGACCCGGTGGGGGCCGAGGTAGGCGACGAACGGGAAGCGGAACGCGGTGCGCATCGGCTTCGGCTTCGCGTCGGTCAGGCCCGACGAGTTGAAGTACAGGCCGCTCTGCCACGGCTGCGTGGCCTGGTCCTGCAGGAGGAACCAGGTCACGAGCGAGACTCCCGAGCGCCACATCTGGTAGAAGGCCTCGGCCGTCCAGCGGGCCTCGAGGTTCAGCGGCACGGCGTGCGAGCGCGGCGGGTTCGTGTCCCAGCCGATCTCGGTGACCCAGAACTGGACGGGCTCGGTGGAGACGACGGCGTGGAGCTTGACGCCGTGCTGGAGCAGTGCGTTCATCCTCGGCAGGTCGCCGAGCGAGATGTCGTTCTTGCTCTTCGCGTGCCCGAACGCGCCCTGGTACGTGTACGGGTGGTGTGACCAGACGTCGAAGTGGACCTGCGCCTTGCAGGTGCGGTGCGGATGCCTGCCCGTCGAGAGGCAGAGGAGCTTGCGCATGAAGGTCATCGGCGCCATCGTGTGGAAGCGCTTCGCCGTGTTCGCGAACGGGTCGAGGTCACCCGCGACGACGATGTTGGCCGGATTGACCGCGTGCACCGAGCTCGCGACGGCGTTGACCATCGAGCGATAGACGTCGGGATCGACCGGGTCGAGGTCGAGGCTGAGGTTCGGCTCGTTCCAGACCTGGAAGACCTGCTCGGCCGGCAGATTGTGATACCCGTCGTAGCGCGTGGCGAGCGCGGTGGCGAACTGCCCCAGCGGACCGATCTGCGGGTTGATCCCTCCGGGGGCGGTCGCCCACGCGGGCGCGCTGATGATGTCGAGGATCGGCGTCAGCCCGGCTGCCTCGGCGGCGTTCACGGCTGCGTCGGTCGGCCCCCACGAGTAGCCCGGAGAGCTCGGGTCCGAGAAGTCGAACCCGGCGGGAACGGTGGCGGGGGCGATGCTCGACCAGCGAATGAGGAGCCGCACGTAGGTTCCTCCTGCCTTGCTGAGGAGCTGGAACGCCGTCGCCTGCTGCGGGCCCGGCATGAGGAACGGATCGAACACCGCCGTCTGCAGCGGGTTCGTGTCGGGAGTGGAGCGGATGCGATGGTGACGGACGTGACGGTGGTGACGGGCGCCGGCGGCGGATGCGGCCGCGCTCGCGCCCGCGGCGACGAGGCAGGCGAGCACGACGAACGCGAGCAGGTACCGCTTCGACCCCTGCAGCCACCTCATGGACGACCCGCTCCTCTCGTCGGAGACCCGCTTCCTCTGACGCACCGGCGCCACTCTAGCCCAGGCCACGGCCGGTGGCGCCCCCCGCTTACACAAGGATTACGCCTCGTCCGCAGAGCGCCTTCCCGGCTCCCGCCCCCGACCCGAAAGGGGCGCGGGAGCAGGCCGTGGGTGCCCGGAAGCGGCGTCGCTATCATCGCGCCGGTGAGTCCGCGGGCTTGGCGGTGGGGCTTGCTCGCCGTCGCAGCGGCGAGCATGACCGGCTGCACCTCGGCGCTGAACGGGGCGGCGGTCGCGCCGGCCCCACCGGTCGTGACGGTGGGCGAGGTGCTCCAGCGCGGGCTGGCCCATCAGTTCGGCGGCGAGTCGAACCTGCTCCCCAACGGAAGCTTCAAGGTGGGCACATCGCCCTGGCAGCCCTCGGAGCACGCCGAGATCGTGTGGACGAAGAAGCCCCGTCGCTTCGGCAAGACCGCCCTGCTCGCCCGGCCCACGTCGTTCAGGCCGTTCGGTGCGAGGGTGGAGATCGCCACGGCACCCGCCGCTCACACCGTCTTCTCGCTCAGCGGGTGGGTGCGGGGCAACCGTGGCAGTGAGGTGATCGCGCAGCTCTATGCGAACGGCCCGCGCAAGAACAAGGTGGTGGTGATCGGAACGACCACGCGAATCCTCACCGGGAAGTGGCAGCGCATCTCCGTCCAGGGACGTGTGAAACGCGCGGGGCCCGCGTACGTCTCGGGCGGGATCTACGTCGACACCAGAGTCTCCCTCACGAGCTCGCTCGCCATCGACGGTGTCAAGGCCACCCAGAAGAGCGAGAGACCGCCCCGGTGAGCCTGAACGACGAGACCGCTCGCCTGGCCGAGCAAGCGGCTACGGGCAAGCTCGACGTGCGCGTCCGTCTCCGCGGTGACGCGGCGGTCGGGGTCGTCTGGCTGCTCGGCTCCGCCATCGTGGTGGCCGCGCAGCCCGGGCTGGACCGCAAGGCGGCCGCAGCAGGCGCCGCCGCGGCGGCGATCGCCGCGGTTCTCGTGGTCTCCAGGGCGACCGAGGATCCGCGGCGCCGCTACTTCCGCTCGCTCCTGACCGCGCTCGTCGTCGGCTCGGTCGCCGCGACCTGGCTCCTGCGCGGACTCACGGGGATCCAGGACAACTTCCGGATCGACGGCCTCGCCAAGCGGATCGCGCTCCCTCTCATCTTCGTCCTGGTCCTCCCGCTCGTCATCCGGGAGCTTCCACCCCGGCTGCGCCGCCGCGCAGGCTGGCGGGAGCTTCGCGCCGCCTGGAGGCCGAGCCGTCCGCTGGACTGGGTCATGCTCGCGTATGCGGCGCTGAGCCTGCCCGCGCTCGTGCTGGGCCTCGCCCACCACGCACCGAAGACCTACATCGCCCAGGACCTCGGTCTCGTCGCGATCTTCACGCTCATGTACTGCGCCGGACGAGCGGTGAATGCGAGCGCCGCGCTCGCTTCGGCACACGAGCTCGTGGACGTCCTGCTCCTCCTCGCGGTGATGCAGTTCGTGCTCTTCGGCTGGGAGTCGCCGCCGCTGTACTCGTTCAGGGAGGCGGCGTACGTCGGAGCGCTGGCCGTCCTGCTGTTCCGGCCGAGGACGGTGCGGCTGATGCCCCTCGCCGTCGCGATCACGTTCCTCGTAGCCGACGCCGCGGCGGTCCAGAGCGGCACGAGCTCGACGACCGGGGTGTTGCTGGCCGGCGCGCTCGGGCTCCTCGCCTACCTCGTGCTGCGCCTGCGGTCGCTCGTGCCGGCCTGGGCCCTGGTCGCCTGCGCCGCCGCCGGGCTCGTCGTCTTCATCGGCTTCACCTCCAACGGCGCGACCGTGCGCGGGCAGTACCACGGCACGAACGTGTCGAATGCGGGCCGGACCTTCGAGGCACAGCGCGTTCGCGCCGAGGTGCGCGGCTCGCCGGTCTCGCTCGTCCTCGGACGCGGCTTCGGGGCGACGATCGACGAGAGGAGCGCGCCGAAGGACTTCAGGACTTCGCTCGTCGCTGCGGGCCGGGATCTCGCGCACGTCCCCCAGATCCACCTGCTGCCCTACCAGCTCCTGCTCAAGTACGGATTGCTCGGCCTGATCTGGTTCGCCGCCTTCGCCCTCGGCCTGGCCTGGGCCGTGCTGAGCGGTCTCGAACGAGCCGTGCGGGAGAGGGACCCCGCGTTCGTGATCTACGCGGGGTTGCCGCTGCTCGCCCTCGCCGGGGCGATCGCCGCGGCGTCGCATCTCCAGGACAACCCGCTCGGCGCGCTCGCGCTCGGCGTGCTCGCGACGATCCTCGGCAGCGCGCGGAGTCGAGCCCCGGAACCGGAGTGAGCCTCCTCGTCTTCGTGCACGTCCCGAGAGCGGCGGGCACGACGCTCCACCGCGTGATCGAGTCGCAGTACCCGGGCGGGCGCATCCTGACCTTCGCCGATCCGAGCCGGGCCGAGGAGGTCCTCGCGGCCACTCCGCCGGAGATCCTCGCCGGGGTGAAGGCGGTCGACGGACACGTCCACTACGGCGTCCACCGCCACTTCCGGCAGCAGGCGAGGTACGTGACGCTGTTGCGCCGACCGGTGGCGCGGGTCGTCTCCCACTACCGCTACGTCCGCTCCAACCCCGGGCACTACCTCCATGCGGCCGTCGTCGAGGAGGGTCTCGACCTCGCCGCGTACGCGCTGAGCGACCTCTCGGGGGAGCTGCGGAACGGGCAGGTGCAGATGTTCTCGGCCCGTGCCCGCGAGCTCGGCGACTGCGACGACGCGTGCCTCGAGGAGGCGAAGGAGGTGCTCGCCGGGCGGTTCGCCGCGGTGGGCGTCACGGAGCGGTTCGACGAGAGCCTGCTCCTCATGCAGGACGCCCTCGGCTGGTCGACGCCGTACTACGCCGCGGCGAACCGGAGCGCGGGCCCTCCGGCCACGGTCAGCGAGGAGGCGGTCGCGGCGATCGAGGCCAGGAACCGGTTCGACCTCGCCCTCTACGACTTCGCGGCCGGGCTCCTCTCGGAGCGCGTGGCCGCCGACCCCGGGCTCGCGGCGCGCGTCGACCGCTTCCGGCGGCGGAACCGTGTCCTCGGCCCGGCGGAGAGGCTGGTGCGGCCCGCCCGGGCCTTCGTGCGCCGCATCGCATGAGCGACCTGCCCCTCGTCTCGGTCGTCACGCCGTCGCTGAACCAGGCGGAGACGATCGAGGCGACCCTCCGCTCCGTGCGGGAGCAGACGTACCCGCGGATCGAGCACGTCGTCGTCGACGGAGGCTCGAGCGACGGCACGCTCGAGATCCTGCGCCGGGCCGCCGCCGAGAGCTCGTTGCGCTGGACGTCCGAGCCCGACTCGGGGATGTACGACGCCCTCAACAAGGGGTTCGCGGCCGCGTCCGGCGAGATCCTCGCCTACCTCAACACCGACGACTCCTGGTTCCCGTGGACGGTCTCCTCGGCGGTCGCTGCGCTGGGCCGCCATCCCGAGGCGGGGTTCGTCTACGGCGACCTCCTCGTCCTCGAGCCCTCGGGCAAGGCGCGTCTCGACCTCCATCCGCCCTTCCGGCTCGCCTACCTCCGCCGCCACGGCTTCCTCGCCCAGCCGACCGTCTTCCTGCGCCGGAGCGTCTGGGAGGAGGCGGGGCCGTTCGACGACTCGCTGCAGCTGCTCGGCGACTGTGAGTACTGGATGCGGATCGGCGGGGACCACCCGGGCCGGAAGGTCAACGAGGTGCTCGCCGCGCAGCGCGACCACCCCGCCGCGAAGCGGTTCGCCGAGAGCGACGCGCTCGCGGCCGAGCTCGGCGAGATTCGCGCGCGCTACCCGCAGCCGGGAACGGCCGCGGGACAGCTCGGGCGCATCGAGGCGGGGCTCCGGCGGCGGGCGCTCACGCTCGCCTTCCTCGCCCGGGCCCTGAGCCGCCGCACCGGGGAAGGCTCGTGGTCGCACTTCCTCGGCGACCCCGCGGTGCGCGCCTCGGTCTCGCCGCTGCGGCTCGCGGCGACGGTGCTGCCGCTCGTCGGGAAGCGCTTCGCGCCGGGAGCGGTCGGACGCTCACCGTCCTGAGGCGCGGGAACGCGCATGCTCGAGCGCGGCCTCGTAGGCGCGCGCGTGCACCGCGGCGGCCGCCTCGACGCCGAAGCGCTCGAGCGCCGTCCCCCGGCCCGCCGCGCCGAGCCGGGAGCGCAGGTTCCCGTCGCCGAGCAGGCGGAGCACGGCCGCCGCGACGAGATCGGGCCGCTCGGGCTCCACGAGGAGGCCGGTCACGCCGTCCTCGACCACCTCCGGCACGGCCGCGACGCGGGTCGCGACGACCGGGATGCCGCAGGCCTGCGCCTCGAGCGCGGTCGTCGTCGTCCCCTCCGAGCGGGGCAGCGACGTGATCACGTGGACGTCGAAGGCCGGATACCAGCGCTCGACGTCGCTCTGCTCGCCGGCGAAGACGACCGGATGCGGCAGCGAGAGCGCCTCGGCTTGCCTGCGCAGCTGATCCCCGTATGCGCGATGCGACTCCGGCGCCGCGCCGACGACGACGAAGCGCGCGCCCGGGCGCTCGGCCGCCACGCGCGCCGCGGTCTCGAGGAAGCTCTCGACTCCCTTCATCGGCGTCAGCACCGAGACCGTGCCCACGACCGGCGCGTCGGCGGGGATTCCGAGCTCGGCGCGGACCTCCGCCCGGCGCTCCGGCGAGGGGCTGAAGCGCGCCGTGTCCACCGGCGGGAGGTAGACGAAGGCCGGCCGCCCGAGCCGCTCCCGCCCGCCGTGCAGGGCAACGAGCGTCTCGCCGTCGAAGAGGACGGAGTCCGCGTAGCGGCGGACGATCGGCAGCGCGAGCCGCCGCACGAGGGCGGGCGCGCGGGAGTCGACGATCTGCCAGACCACCGCCGCGCCCCGGCGGCGGGCGGCGAAGGCGCCGTGCGGGTTGACGAGGCCGCCGATCACGACGAGCGTGGCACCGGTGCGCTCGATCGCCTCCTCGAGCACGCCGACCGTGACCGGGACGTCGCGCAGGTAGCGCAGCAGCAGGCGCGGGTCGGCCGAGGCGCGCAGCCGCCCGAGCGGGAGCTGCAGCGTCTCGACGCCCGCCTCCCGCAGCCGGGGCGCGGCGCTGCCCGGCTCGTCGGGAACCGCGACGACGATCTCCCAGCCCCGCCGTGCGAGCGCCTCCCGCATCCGCAGCGCCTCGTTGTGCGGCCCGCCGTAGTGCGGGTAGTGGACGACCCAGAGGACGCGTCCGGCCATGCGGTGATCCTAGGTGGGCAGGCCCAGGTAGCCTGGCCGGCGTGCTCGACGCCGCCTGGTTCCGAGGGCCGCCCCGGCCCGCCGACGGCGACGAGGCCGGGCCGCACGACCTGACCGGCCTGCGCCGGCTCCTCGCCTGCCCGGCCTGCCGCGGCGAGCTGGAGTGGGAAGCGCAGGGGATCCGCTGCGGCGGCTGCGGCGCGGAGTACGAGCTCCGCGACGGCATCCCGCTGCTCCGCCCGCCACGGTCGGGCGAGGACGCCCACAAGGAGCAGCAGGAGAGCTTCTTCGACGCCGTCGACCCGGAGTTCGAGATCGCGCGCCCGCACGGGACGCCGTGGTTCTACCGCTGGGCGCTCGCGGAGAAGTTCCGGCGCAGCCTCGCGGCCCTCGACCTCCCGCCGGGGGCGACGGCGCTCACCGTGTGCGGCGGGTCGGGAATGGACGCGGAGTTCCTCGCCCGCGCCGGCTTCCAGGTCGTCGCGTCCGACCTGTCCTTCGAGGCGGCCCGCCGGGCCCGGGAGCGAGGCGCGCGGCACGAGCTGCCGATCCTCGCGATCGTCGCCGACGCCGAGGCGCTCCCGTTCCGCGACCGCACCGTCGAGCTCGTCTACGTCCACGACGGGCTCCACCACCTCGAGACGGCGGAGCCGGGGCTGCGCGAGATGCTGCGGGTCAGCCGGACGGCCGTCTCGGTGAACGAGCCGGCGCGCGCCCGGGCCACGTTGCTCGCGAGCCGGGTCCACCTCGCCGAGCACGTCGAGGAGGCGGGGAACTTCATCGCCCGCATCGACCCGGACCGGCTCGCGGACCGGGTCGGCGGAGCCGGCTTCGAGATCGTGCGGAGCGAGCGCTACGCGCTCGTCTACCGGCACGTCCCGGGGGGGCTTGCGCGCCTCCTCTCGCTGCCGGGGCTGCGCCAGCTCACCCGGGCGGCCCACGGCGCCTTCAATGCGGTCGCCGGCAGGATCGGGAACAAGCTCACGCTGCAGGCCGTACGCCGCGACTAGACGCTCAGCGGGTGATCAGCGTCAGCTGGCGCAGCGAGCGGCGGACCCGCCCGTCGGCCCGCCACGGGAACGCCGGCGTCTGCCGCTCCCAGCCCAGCACGGCCGGCAGCCCCTGCACCCGCCGGACGAAGCTGCCCACCCGCGCGAGCCGGCCCCGGCGGAAGACCCGGCCGTACTCCGCGACGAGCGCCCCTCGCTCCTGCTCGAACAGCGCGTCCGCCGCGCGCACCTTCCGCTGCGGGTGATCCCGGTCGGCGGCGAGCACGACCGGGAGGTGGACGAAGCGCGCGCCACGGCCCTGCAGGCGAAGCCAGAGCTCGTAGTCGAGCAGCCGCTGCAGGTCGACCCGCAGCGGGGCCTCGCCGGCGGCGAGCGCCGAGCGGCGGACGAAGGCGGCCGGCTGGGAGATGGGGCTCATGAGCGGCAGCGCTCCGCGCGCGGGCCAGCGCGAGCGGCTGTGCCGGACGATGAGGCCGTCCTCGTCGACGAGCGCGACGTCGCCGAAGACGACGGCTGCCTCGGGATGCCGCACGAACGCCGCGACGACGCGCTCGACCGTGTCCACGGCGAACAGCCCGTCGTCGCTGTTGACCCAGCCGACGATCTCGCCCGTGCTGCGCGCGAACGCCTTGTTGACGGCGTCGGCCTGGCCGCGGTCGGGCTCGCTCGTCCAGCGGACGCCCGCACCGGCCCCGGCGAGGACGTCGAGCGTCTCGTCCGTCGAGCCGCCGTCCGCGATCACGTGCTCGATCGCCGGGTACGTCTGGCGCGCGACCGAGTCGAGGCAGTCGCGCAGAAAGCGGCCCTGCTGGAACGACGGCGTGAGGATGGAGACGAGGGGCTGGCCGGCCTTCGCGCTCGGCTCGGGGCCGTTCTGCACGCGGGCCACTGTAACCCGTACGATGGTGCCCCCTCGGGCCGACCGAGGCTGCGCCGAATGACGACGGGGACGGACCTCCATGACTGACGCCGAGATTCGCGCCGCCATCGACCGCTACAACTGGTACCACGTCATCCGGGTCAAGGACGACATCGTCACGCCCGGTAATCCCGCCTACATTCCGACGCAGGACGTCTGCATGCGGCACCTGCAGACGTTGGATCTCGAGGGCAAGCGCGTGCTCGACATCGGCTGCCGCGACGGTCTGTTCAGCTTCGCCGCGGAGGCGGCGGGAGCGAAGGAGGTCGTCGGCATCGACAACGACCTCTCGCGCGGCGCGACCGAGTTCCTGATCCCGTATCTCGGCTCGAAGGTCTCGATGGTCGAGCTGAACCTCTACGACCTCCAGCCCGACACGTTCGGCACGTTCGACGTGGTGATCATGCCGGGCGTCCTCTACCACCTCCGCTATCCGTTCTGGGGCCTGAAGCGCGTGCGGGACGTGATGGACACCGGCGGCCACCTGCTCGTCGAGACGTCGCTGTGGCGGGCGGAGCCGAGGAACGCGCTGCTCTTCTGCCCGGTCGGCGACGAGAGCCCGGCGGACTCGAGCTCGTGCACCTTCTTCAACGAGAAGGGCCTCCTCGACACGCTCGGGTCGCTCGGCTTCGAGACCCTGGGGCTCGAGTACGTCCGGCGCGACGGCAGGCGGATGCTCGGCCGCGTCGCGAGACGGACGAGGAGCCGCGTCGCGAGAACGGCGCGCCGTCCGATCAGGGACGTGACGAGGGCGGTCGTGCACTCCGTGGTGGGAGAGACCGAGCTCGACCCGGCGCTGGCCCGGTACTGGGACGGGATCCACCACTTCCACACCGAGAGCGGAGGATGAGCCCGCTCAGGATCTCGGTCGTCATCCCGAGCTTCGACCGCGCCCGCGTCCTCGGGCGGTCGCTCGACTCCGTGCTCGGGCAGACACTGCCGCCGTTCGAGGTGATCGTCGTCGACGACGGCTCGGGCGACGACACCGAGCGGGTGGTGCGCGAGCGCGACCCCGAGGTCGTGCGCTACCTCCGGCAGCCGCAGCGGTCGGGGGCGCAGGCGGCCCGCAACCGCGGCATCCGGGAGGCGAGGGCCGACTGGATCGCCTTCCAGGACTCCGACGACGAGTGGCTCCCGGACAAGCTCGAGCGGCAGGTGGCGCTCCTCGCGGAGCGGGAGTTCGACCCGTGGACGGTCGTGCACGGCAGCGGGATCGTCCGCGAGGCCGCCGGTCTCGGCCAGGAGATGGGACGGCGGTTGCTGACCGAGGAGGACGCGCTCGAGATCCTGCTGCGGCGGCCGGCCACGCTCTTCCCCGCGCTCCTCGTCTCCCGGGCGGCCCTGGAGCGGGTGGGACCGCTCGACGAGCAGCTGCCGGCCTTCCAGGAGTGGGACACGTCCATCCGTCTCGCCCGGGTCTGCCGCTTCGTCGCGCCGGCGGAGCCCGTCTTCGTCTACGACCGGACCGCGGCGGACGCGATCTCCGGCTCACCGCTCGCCGACGTCCGCGGCTACGAGCACGTGATCGAGAAGTTCCGCGGCGAGATCATCGGGCGGGCCGGGCCGGCGGCGTGGCAGGAGCATCGGCGGGTCCTCGTGCGCCGGGCCCTCGACTACGGGCTCTGGGACGAGGCGGGGCGCCTGCTCTCGCTCGCGCCGGGACGGGACGTGCACCACCACGCCTACGCGCTCTGCCGGCGGCTGCGCCTGCGGCCGAGCTACGTCTCGCGCGCGCGCAGCTTCATCAGCCGCCGCGGCGCCCGCCGCAGCCCCGCCACGACGGCCTGACCCGCCCGCCGCGGGTGCCACTCGAGCCGCAGGCGGCGCTGCGACCGGTACCCGTACCAGGCGGCGCAACGCACGGCCCGGCCCAGCCTCTCCGTTCCGGGCGAGACGTGCCAGACACCCGCGACGTGCTCGATCCCCATCACCGTGTAGGGCAGCCGGCGGGCCGGTCCCGCCCCCGCCCCGAGCATCGCCAGCGTCCGGCGGTGCCACTCGCCGCTCCCCTGGGGCGCGCGGTTCTCGGTGCGGACGAACAGCGCCTCGTCGAGCTGGTGGAACTCCCCGAGGAGGGACAGCTCGGCGAGCAGCACCTGATCCGACCCCAGGCAGCGCCTGAACAGCCGCGTCCGCTCGAGCGCGGAGGCCCGGATCACCCCGTGCACGATGTTGCAGGTGATGAGCTCGAAGATCGTCTTGCGGAGGCGCTCGAGCGGCGGGAGCCCGCGCGTCTCGAGCGTGTCGTCCGTCACGGGGACGAGGCTGCCGTCGAGGCGGCGGAGCAGGCTGCGCGGGTAGGCGACGACGAGGCCCGGGTCCGCCTCGAGCGCCTCGACGCAGCGGCCGACGGCAGCCGGCAGGCGGGTGTCGTGACCGCTCGCCCACGTGAAGTACTCGCCGCGCGCGAGGTCGAAGCAGCGGTTGAAGTTGAAGGCGGCCCCGCGGTTCTGCTCGCTGCGGTGCACCTCGATGCGCCGGTCCCGCGCCGCGTAGTCCTCCGCGATCGGCACGGTGGCATCGGTCGAGGCGTTGTCGCAGACGACGATCTGCAGCGGCTCGTAGTCCTGGGCGAGCAGCGAGTCGAGGACGGCCGGCAGGCCCTCCTCC
>CAZRTE010000014.1:0-21707 GCA_964602945.1 uncultured Gaiellales bacterium | reverse complement strand
CGTGCGCGCGCGCGCTCGAGGCGGAGCCGTCCGTGGAGCCGTCGTCCACGACCAGGATCTCGTGAGAGGAGGTGGAGCTCTCGAGGGTCTTCCTGAGGCCGTCGATGACCTGTCCGACGCCCTCCTCCTCGTTGAAGACGGGGACGCCGATGCTCACGAGGGGCCCGGGGCGGCGGTCGCTCGGCACAGGGGAAGGCTAGCCTTCCGGCCCCTCTAGGCTTAGCCGGTGCTGACGTTCGCGGATACGGAGCTGGCCGGCGTCGTCGTGGTCGAGCCCGAGCCGTCGCTCGACGAGCGCGGCTCCTTCGCGCGGTGGTACTGCCGGCGGGAGTTCGCGGAGCACGGCATCGACTTCGTCCCCGTGCAGGCGAGCGTCTCGTCGAACGTCCGCCGCGGCACCCTGCGCGGCCTCCACTTCCAGGCCGCGCCGCAGGAGGAGGCGAAGCTCGTCCTCTGCACGCGCGGCTCGGCGTTCGACGTCGCCGCGGACGTGCGCCCCGGCTCGCCGACGTACGGCCGCTGGACCTCGGTCGAGCTGTCGGCGGCGAGCCGCCGGGCCGTCTACGTGCCGCCCGGCTGCGCGCACGGCTTCCAGACTCTCGAGGACGACACCGAGCTGCTCTACCTCATCTCCGAGTTCTACGAGCCGAGCCTGCAGCGCGGGGTACGCTGGGACGATCCCGACCTCCAGATCGCCTGGCCCGAGGCCGCCCAGCGCGTCGTCTCGGATCGCGACCGCAACCTCCCCCTCCTCCGCGCAACGGCTCCGTGAACGTCTCGATCGACTTCGCCACCTCGACCGTCACCGTCGACGACGGAGCCTCCAGGCGGACGCTCCCGTTCGGCGACCCCGAGGCGTTCGCGCTCGTCTCCGACGCGTGGCTCCGCGTGGGCTGGGACGTGAAGTACGTCTACGGCTTCAGCTGGCTCGGACGGCCGATCATCCAGCTGCCCGAGGACCTGCTCCGCATCCAGGAGGCGATCTACCGCGTCAAGCCCGACGTGATCGTCGAGACGGGCGTGGCGCACGGCGGCTCGCTCATCTTCTACGCGAGCCTCTGCGAGGCGATGGGCAAGGGCCGCGTGGTCGGCGTGGACATCGAGATCCGCCCGCACAACCGCGAGGCGATCCAGGCGCACGAGCTCTTCCCGCGGATCACGCTCCTCGAGGGGAGCTCGACCGACCCGGCGACCGTGCGGCAGGTGGAGGAGGAGGCGGCCGGCGCGGAGAGCGTCCTCGTCATGCTCGACAGCAACCACACGAAGGAGCACGTCCTCGCCGAGCTCGACGCCTACGCGCCGCTCGTCACCCCCGGCTCGTACATCGTCGCCGCGGACGGGATCATGGCGCAGGTCGCGGGCGGCCCGCGCACACAGCCCGACTGGACGTGGAACAACCCGCGGGCGGCCGCGGAGGAGTGGGTGGCCGGCCACGACGGGTTCGAGCTCGAGGAGCCGGCCTTCCCCTTCAACGAGGGGCTCGTGCAGCGACCGGTCACCTACTGGCCGGGCGGCTGGATCCGGCGGGTGGCCTGAGCGATGACCCTCGTCGTCGCCGACAGCGCACGCATCTCGCCGCTCGCGGACATCGAGGACTCGGTGCGCGGCTCGCTGATCGAGATCGGCGAGGAGGTCGTGATCGACGCGTTCGTGAAGATCAAGCCGGCCGGCGGCATGGGCGACGTCCGCATCGGCGCGCGCTCGCAGCTCAACTCGGGCGTCGTCCTCTACACCGGGAACGGCGTGATCCTCGGCGAGGACGTGCTCGTCGCGGCGAACGTCACCTTCGCCCCCGTCAACCACGAGTTCTCCTCGCGGGACGTCCCGATCAGGCAGCAGGGCTTCCAGCCCTCGAAGGGAGGCATCGTCGTCGAGGACGACGTCTGGATCGGGGCGGGGAGCGTGCTGCTCGACGGCGCGGTCGTGCACCGCGGGGCTGTGATCGGGGCGAACTCGCTCGTCCTGGGCGAGATCGAGCCCTACTCGGTGAACGGCGGGAGTCCGAGCCGCCTGCTCGGCCACCGCGGCCGGGGCCTCTAGCCTTCGAAGAAGCTCCGGATCGCGGCGACGACGCGGTCGACCTCGCCGTCCTCCATGAACGACCAGAGCGGCAGCGTCACGATCTCGCTCCCGACGCGGTCGGCGACCGGCACCCGGTCGGTGCCGCGGCAGCCCTCGAGCCAGCTCAGCCAGTGCCCCGGGATCCAGTGGATGCCGGTGTCTACCCCCTGGTCGGACAGGTGGCGCCGGAACTCCTCGCGCCTGCCGTCGAGCACGCGGACGACGTAGTGGAAGACGCTGACGTCCTCGAAGTCCGAGCGGGGGGTGACGATGCCGTCCACGCCGGCGAGCGCCTCGTTGTAGGCCCGGGCGTAGCGGCGCCGGTTGGCGATGAACTCCGGCAGCCGGCGGAGCTGGCTGAGCCCGATCGAGGCGTGCAGGTTCGCGAGGTGGTAGCGGAAGCCCTGGCCGAGGACGTCGAAGGAGTAGGCGCGGTTGTTCGAGTACAGGCGCTCGTTCGGCTGGGTCATCCCGAGCAGCCGCGCCGGGTAGACCTGCTCGGCCTCCTCGGGGGTCGGCGTGACGACGGCGCCTCCGTCGATGCACGTCAGCGTCTTGATGGCGTCGAAGCTGAAGCACGCGAGGTCGCCGCTCGACCCGATCGGCCTGCCGCCGTGCCGGGTTCCGACGGCGTGCGCGGCGTCCTCGATCACGCGCAGGCCGTGCGCCTCCGCGAACGCGTACACGCGCTCGATGTCGCAGGGGATGCCCATGTAGTGGAGCGCGACGACGACCTTCGCCCGCGGGCCGACCAGGCGCTCGGCCGAGTCCACGTCGATCCCGAGATCGTCCTCCCGGATGTCGGCGAACACCGGCCGCGCCCCGCAGAGGCCGATCGCCTGGAAGTCGCCGACGTTGTTGAGCGCCGGCGTGATCACCTCGTCGCCGGGGCCGACTCCGGCCACGAGGAGCGCGAGATGGAGCGCGGAGGTGCCCGTGTTCACGGCGATGAGGCGCCGGCCGGGCTCGAGCTCGAGGAAGCGCGAGAGCTCCTCCTCGAAGCTCTGCACGTAGCTGCCCATCCCCAGCCAGCCGAGCTCGAGCGCCTCCCGCGCGGCCTGCTGGGTCTCCTCGTCGATGTGCGGTTTGAACACGGGCAGCATGAGCAGGGGCAGGCTAGACGAGCCGGGGCTCGGGGATCGGGATGAGGAACCGGCCGCCGCGGCGGCGGTACTCGGCCTGCTGCTCCAGGATCTCGTCGGCGAAGTTCCACGCGAGCAGCAGCACCTCGTCCGGCATCTCCTCGAGCAGCCGCTCGGGCGGTACGACGGGCAGCCGCACGCCCGGCAGGTAGAGGCCCTGCTTGTGCTCGCTGCGGTCGGCCACGAACTCGAGCACGTCACCGCCGATCCCGACGTAGTTGAGGAGGGTCGACCCCTTCGCGGCCGCGCCGTACGCGGCGAGCCGGTGACCCTGCGCCGCGAGGCCGTGCAGGAGCGCCACCAGCTCCGCACGCAGGCTCTCCACCCGCGAGGCGAAGCCCTCGAAGTAGGCGCTCGTGGGGATGCCGAGCTCCTCCTCCTCGGCGAGCAGCGCGGCCACGGAGGGCGCCCTCTCCTCCGGCGAGCCCGCGGGCGCGGCGAAGACCCGCAGCGACCCGCCGTGGATCGGGAGCCGCTCGACGTCGACGATCCGCAGGCCGCTCCGGGACAGGAGCCGGTCGAGCGCCGTGAGCGAGTAGTAGAAGAGGTGCTCGTGGTAGACGGTGTCGAACTCCGTCCGCTCGACGAGGTCGCGGACGTACGGCGTCTCGAGCACCGCGATCCCGTCGTCGGCGAGGACGGCCGCGATCCCGGCCACGACACCCTGCACGTCCGGCACGTGCGCGAGGACGTTGTTCGCGTGCAGCACCGAGGCGCGCCGTCCCGAGGCCACGAGCTCCCGGGCCAGCTCCTCGCCGAAGAAGCCGCACAACGTGTCCACTCCCCTCGCCTCGGCGGCCTCGACGACGTTCCGGGCGGGGTCGATGCCGAGCACCGGGACGCCGCGGCTCACGTAGTGCTGGAGGAGGTAGCCGTCGTTGCTCGCAACCTCGAGCGCGAGGCTGCCGCCGTCGAGCGCGCGCTCGCGGACGAGCCGCTCGACGAGCTCCTCGGCGTGCTCGAGCATCGTCGTCGCGTACGACGAGAAGTACGCGTACTCGCCGAAGAGGAGCTCGGGGTCGATCGACTCGGTGATCTGGAGGAGCGCACAGTGCTCGCAGAAGGCGAGCTCGAGCGGCCAGCGCGGCTCCTCGCGGCCGAGGTCGGCCTCCGACAGGAGCGCGTTCGCGAGCGGCATCTCGCCGTACGAGAGCACGGGCACGAGCGGGCTCCGCCCGCAGACGAGGCAGGTGCTGTCTGCGCCTCCCGTCACGCCGCGAGGTAGTGCCGGTACCACTCGATCGACTTGCGCAGCCCCTCGTCGAGGTCGTGCCCCGGCGTCCAGCCGAGCTCCGTCCGGGCCTTCGACGCGTCGACGCGCTGCTCGCGGATCTCGTTCACGGCCGCGTCGAGGATCTCCGGCTCGAGATCGACGCCCATGAGCGCCCGGATCCGGTCCACGAGCTCGAGCACCGACAACCTCGTCTCGGCGGCGAGGTTGAACGCCTCGCCCCGCAGCGCGGGCCGCTCCACGAGCGCCTGCGCGAGCACGGCGACGCCGTCCGCGGCGTCCTCGACGTAGAGGTAGTCGCGCACGAAGCGGCCGTCCGAGCGGATGACCGGGCGCTCCGACCGCAGGAGCGAGCGGACGGTGCCCGGCACGATGCGCTCCCACTCGAGGTCGCCGCCGCCGTACATGTTCCCGCACCTCGTGACCGCGACCGGCAGGCCGTAGCTCTCCGCGTACGTCTGCGCGAGCACGTCCGCGCACGTCTTCGAGGCCGCGTACGGGTGCCGGGCGGCGAGCGCGTCGGTCTCGACGTACGCCGCGCCCTCGCGGTCGCCGTACGCCTTGTCGGACGAGGCGACGACGACGCTCGCGACGGAGCCGGCGTGGCGGCACGCCTCGAGCACGGTCCACGTGCCGAGGATGTTGTGCTCGAAGGTGTCGACCGGGTCGTCGTTCGCGACGCCCACCTGCGTCTGCGCGGCGAGATGGACGACGGCGGCCGGGGCGTGCCCGGCGAGGGCCTCCTGCATCGTCCCGGCGTCGCGCACGTCGCCGTCGACCCGCACGACCGGGTCGTCGGGAGTGAGCACCGCTCCGCCCGGCCAGTCGATGTCGAGCCCGACGACGCGCGCGCCTGCGGCGAGCAGGCGGCGCGAGAGCCAGCCGCCGAGGAGCCCGGCGGCTCCGGTGACGAGAACCGTGCGGCCGGCCCAGAAGCTGGCTACTGCCACGTCACCCAGGGCGCGGCGCCGCTGTCCCACCTGGCGCGCAGCGTCCGCAGCTCGCGGAGCGTGTCCACGCACTGCCAGAAGGAGTCGTGCCGGTAGGCGACGACCTCGCCCTGCTTCGCCAGGCGCTCGAGGACGTCCGCCTCGAGGCTCGTCTCGTCGCCGGAGATCAGGTCGAGCACGGCGGGCTCGAAGACCATGAAGCCGCCGTTGATCCAGCCTTCTCCCATCTGCGGCTTCTCGGTGAACTGGATCAGGTCGCCGTCGCCGAAGACCATCTCGCCGAAGCGCGCAGGCGGCCGGACGGCGGTGATCGTCGCGATCTTGCCGTGCTCGCGGTGGAACTCGAGCAGGCTGCCGAGGTCGAGGTCCGAGACGCCGTCGCCGTACGTGAGCATGAACGGCCCGTCCTCGAGCCACTCCCGCAGCCGGCCGACGCGGCCGCCCGTGTTCGTGTCGCGGCCCGTGTCGACGAGGTGCACCTTCCAGCGCTCCGACAGCTCCTCGCCGGGTGTGGCCTTCCCCTCCGAGAGGTCGACCGTCATCGTCCCCGACAGGAGCGCGTAGTCGAGGAAGTACCGCTTCACGACCTCGCCCTTGTAGCCGAGGGCGACGCAGAACTCCGAGAATCCGTAGGCGTCGTAGTGCTTCATGATGTGCCAGAGGAGGGGCCTTCCTCCGACCTCGACCATCGGCTTCGGCCGCGAGTCGGTCTCCTCGGAGAGCCTCGTGCCCAGCCCCCCGGCGAGGATCACGGCTTTCACGGTCGGACGGCTCCTCCGGCGGGGACCCTCGGCTCGGCGGTCGCGACGGACCACTCGAGCAGCGGCCGGACCACGCCGGGCAGGTCGTGGGAATGGGCGCCGCGGGCGCCGTCGCCGTCGCTCCGGTCCACGGCCATGAAGGCGACCGCGTCGTCCTCGCGGGCATGCACGACCGTCGGGTTGTAGGAGCTGACGGCGGCCGTCACCGTCACCCGGCCCTCCGCGAGGAGGTTCGGCGGCAGCCAGCACGTCGCGCGCACGACTCCCTCCTGCCGCGGCGACTCCCACCACTCGCGGTTCACGTGGTCGGCCGAGACGAAGAGGCAGGTGCCCTGGTCGTTGAAGAAGTGGAGGTTCGCGAAGGGGCGCAGGTTCGGACGGGCCTGGAGCAGCTCGTACTCGATCTCGACGCCGACCCGCCGGCGGACGTCGACCTCCTGCACGGCCTCGCCGTCCCCGTCCAGGACCCGCACCGCCCGCAGCCGCACGACGTCGTCCCCGGGCGCGCCGGCCGGGGTGCTCCAGGTCCGCTCCGCGGTCGTGCCGAGGCCGGACGAGAGATACGTGCCGACGACGCCCGCGGAGGGACCGTCGGCGACGACGCCGCCGCGGTCGAGCAGGACCACGCGCGGACAGAAGCGGACGACGGTGGGCATGCTGTGCGAGACGAAGAGCACCGTCCGGCCCACGTTCGAGAGGTCGGACATCCGCTCGAGGCACCGCTTCTGGAAGTCGGCGTCTCCGACCGCGAGCACCTCGTCGACGAGGAGGATGTCGGGGTCGAGATGCGCCGCGACGGAGAACGCGAGCCGCATGTACATCCCGCTCGAGTAGCGCTTGACCGGCGTGTCGAGGAACTGCTCGAGCCCCGAGAACTCGACGATCTCGTCGAACCGCTGCAGGACCTCCGCCCGGCGCATGCCCATGATCGCCCCGGAGAGCATGATGTTCTCGCGCCCGGTCAGCTCGAGGTGGAAGCCGGTGCCGACCTCGAGCAGCGACCCGACCCGCCCCCGGGTGACGGCCCGCCCCGCGGTCGGCGGGGTGATCCGCGCCAGGATCTTGAGCAGCGTGGTCTTGCCGGCGCCGTTGCGGCCGATGATCCCGACGGTCTCGCCCTCGGCGACCTCGAACGAGATGTCGCGCAGCGCCCAGAACTCCTCTCCCTCCTCCGCCAGGCCCCGGCGGCGGCGGAACGAGTTCGCGAGCTCCTCCCGCAGCGTGCGGTAGCGGAAGGACGCGGCCTCGCCGAGGCGATACCGCTTGCCGAGACCCTCGGCGACGATTGCGGGCTCAGATGACATCGGCGAAGAAGTTCTGGACGCGGCGGAAGTAGTAGACCCCCGTGACGAACAGGAAGCACATCGTTCCGAAGGAGCCCAGTGTCACCCAGCCGTCGAGCGACGCGCCGAGCAGCGCCCAGCGGGCGACGTCGATGACCCACGTCATGGGGTTGAGGGCCAGCACCCAGAGAAGCTTCGAGGGCACGAGGCTGGTCGGATAGGCGACGGGCGTGAGGAACATCCAGGCCTGGATCAGGAAGGGGACGACGTACTGCACGTCGCGATACGCGACGTTGAGCGCCGAGAACCAGATCCCCAGGCTCGCGGCCGCGAGCATCGCGGCGACCATGAGCAGCGGCAGCAGCACGGTGCCTACCCGCGGCGTGTAGCCGTACGCGCCCATGACCACGAGCAGCAGCACCGCGCTGATCAGGAAGTCGGGAGTCCTGGCCAGGACCGAGCCGAGCGGGATCGTGAGCCTCGGGAAGTAGACCTTCGAGACGAGGGCGGAGCTCGAGACGATGCTGTTCGCCGACGCGGGCACGATGTTCGCGAACACGAGCCACGGCAGGAGGCCCGTGAAGGCGAAGACCGCATACGGAGCGTCGATCGAGAGCGTGAAGTGCGCGATCCGGGTGAAGACCACCGTGAACAGCGCCATGAGCAGCAGAGGCTGCAGGACGGTCCAGGCGATCCCGAGCGCAGCCTGCTTGTAGCGCACCTTCACGTCGCGCCAGGCGAGGATGTAGAGCAGGTCGCGATAGTGCCAGAGCTCCGAGAGCTCGAGGCGCGGCCAGCCGCTCACGGGCTCCAGCACCGTGACGCGCCCGGCGGCCCCGCCCGCGGGAGTGGTCTCGGCTCCAAGCACGAGCGCCAGCTTAGCCGCCTGCCGAACCGGCCCTCGCGACGCCAGGCGGCTCGTCGTGCGGGTTCAGGCCGTCGTTCCCACCCCGAGGACGTTCCACGTCCCCTCGCCCGGCTCGCGCTCGAAATCCGGGAACGCGCCGAGACGGACGAGCGACAGTCCCGCCGTGGCGAGGAGGAGCTCCAGCTCGAGCGGGAAGAAATAGCGCATCTCGTGCCGCTCGTCGGCCTCCTCCACGAGGCGGTCGCCCTCGAACTGCTGCACCCGGAAGTCGACCGTGCACAGCTGGCGGCGGAGATCGAGCCGCCCCTGCGACGTCCGCACGAGCCGCCGGTCGCCCTGCTCGACCGTGCGCACGCGCTGCCCGGGCCGCTCGTGCAGGACGGCCGGCCCGTACCAGACGTCGAAGAGCACGAGGCCGCCCGCCCGGAGGTGCGCCCGCGCCGTGGCGAGGGCGGCGACGACGTCGTCGTTCGCGAGCTGGTAGCCGAGCACGGCGAAGAGGATCAGCACGGCGTCGAACTCGCGACCGAGCCGGATCTCACGCACGTCGCCGAGGAGGAGCTCGACGTCCCCTCCCTTCGCGCGCGCCCGCTCGAGCATGGCCTCGGAGCGGTCGACCCCGACGACGTCGTAGCCGCGCCGGGCGAGGGGGAAGGCGTGGTTGCCGGTGCCGCAGCCGAGGTCGAGGATCGTGCGGAGACCGCCCTCCCCGTACTCGGCGAAGGCGCGCTCGACGAGGTCGCACTCGCTCTCGTAGTCCTTCTCGTCGTAGAGTGCGTCGTAGGCGGCCGCATAACCCGCCCCGAAGACGCTCACGCCAAGGACTCCCGCACCGCGGCGCACACCGTCTCGACCTGCTCGTCCGTGAGCGCGAGGCCCGAGGGCAGGTACAGGCCCTGCCGCGCGATCCGCTCGGCGACCGGGTAGCGCTCGCCCGAGAAGAGCCCGAGCCGGTGCAGGGCCGGCTGCTCGTGCATGCCGAGGAAGAACGGGCGCGTCTCGATCTCCCGCTCGGCCAGGCGCCCGGCGAGCGCCGTCGCGTCGAGGCCGGTCGCCTCGTCCACGAGCAGGCCGAACATCCAGAAGACGCTGCGCGCCCACGGCTTCTCCACCGGCAGCGTCAGGCCGTCGATCTCGCCCAGCCGCTCCGTGTAGAGGGCGCCGACCTCGCGCTTGCGGGCCACGATCTCCTCTATCCGCTCGAGCTGCGCGACGCCGAGCGCCGCCTGGAGGTTCGTCAGCCGGAAGTTGAAGCCGAGCACCTCGTGGTGGAAGCGCCGCTCCGGGCGGAAGCCGAGGTTGCGGAGCGAGCGGAGCCGCTCGGCGAGCGCGTCGTCGTCGGTCACGACCATCCCGCCCTCGCCGGTGGTGACGAGCTTGTTCGCGTAGAAGCTGAAGCAGCTCAGGGCGCCGAAGCCGCCGCAGCGCCGCCACTCGCCGCTCCCCGAGCGGTACTCGGCGCCGTGCGCCTCGGCCGCGTCCTCGAGCACCGCGAGCCCGTGCCGGCCGGCGAGCTCGAGCAGCGGGTCCAGGTCGACCGGATGGCCGTAGATGTGGACGGGCATGATCGCCCGCGTCCGCGGCGTGATGCGCGAGGAGATCTGCGCGACGTCCATCGTCCAGGTCTCGGGCTCGGAGTCGACGAGCACGGGAACGGCGCCGACGGCCAGGACCGCGGCCGCGCAGGAGACGATCGTGAACGTCGGCATGATCACCTCGTCGCCAGGCTCGAGGTCGAGCGCCGCGACGGCCGCCTGCAGCGCGGCGGTGCCGTTGCTCACGGCGATCCCATGCCGGCGCCCGCAGTACGCCGCCCAGCCCGACTCGAACTCCGCGATGAAGCGGCCGGAGGACGAGATCCAGCCGCTCTCGACGCACTCGGTCACGTACTCGAGCTCACGCCGGCCGAGCTTCGGCTCGTTGACCGGGATCCGCCCGCTCAGAAGCGCTCCTTCTCGTCGAGCCCGGTGTAGGGGCCCTGCTTCACCTCGAGCAGCACGGTGTCCTCGAGCATCCGGAAGCCGTGCCCGCCCGCGACGATCAGGATCACGTCCCCGGCGCGCAGCTCCCGCGTCGCGACGTGGCGGCGCTCGCCGTCGTAGAGGTCGATCTCGCAGCGGCCGGAACGCACCACGAGCACCTCGGGCGTGCCGACGATGCGGCGCTCGAGCGGGCGGTGGTCGTGGCGCTGGATCTCCCCGCCGGCGGGATAGACGACGAAGCCGACCTGGAGGTTCAGCTCCGGCGGCGTGGGGAAGGTCGTCTCGCCCGGATCGTCGCGGCCCGCCAGGAGCAGCGCTAGCAGCGGCCCCTCGGCCGGGATCCGCTCAAACACGCACTCCCTCCCCCGGCGGGCGCACGAGCGCCGCGGCCTGGTCGAGCACCCCACCGAGCCGGGCCGCATAGTCGTCGCGTGTGTACAGCGCGAGCCGGGCCCGGCCGAGGCGGGCGAGCTCGGCCCGCGTCTGCTCCTCGAGCCAGACGCGGCGGATCGCCTCGGCGAGGTCCTCCACGGAGGCGGGATCGACGAGGAGGGCCGCGTCGCCGGCCTGCTCGCGGACGCCCCGGATGTCGGACGTGATCACGGGGCAGTCGAGCGCCCAGGCCTCGAGGACCGGGATGTTCGTCGGGCCGAAGAGCGTCGGCATCACGAGCGCGACGGCCTCCGCGTAGAGGGCCGGCAGGTCCTCGGCGGGCACGTAGCCGTGGTACTGGATCCGCTGCTCGAGCCCCAGCTCGCGCGCCCGCGCCTGGAGCTCCACGTGCGTCCGCTCGCGGAGCCCGCCGAGCTTCGAGCCGACGAAGACGACCGCCGCCTCGACCCCGTGCGCGCGCTCGAGCTCCGCGAGCGCCTCCACGATCAGGCGGTGGTTCTTGTGCGGCCAGAACTGGGCCGGATAGAAGAGGTAGCGCTCCGGCAGCCGGTGGACGCGGCGCACGCGCTCGCGGTCGGCGGGCGTCACCGCCGCCGGCACGGCCGGCAGGAACGGCAGGATGGCCACGCGCTCCGGCTCGATCGCGTCGCCGTAGAACTCGAGCACGTCCTCCTTGCCCACCTCGGAGTCGACGAGGACGACCGCCGCGCCGGCGATCCCGTGGCGGAAGAGGTACTCGCGCTCGGCCAGCTCGGCGCCCGCGAACTCGGGCAGCTCCGGGTGCAGCCGGTGCTGGAGATCGTGCACCGCGAGCACGTACGGGAGGCCGGCCTCGAAGGCGAGCGGGCTCACGGACGGGTACACGACGAGGTCGATCCCGAGGCGCTGGAGCCAGGCCCGTACGTCGTCGCGGCGCAGGGGCGGCGAGCCGTCGCCGGGCACCGGCGCCCGCTCCCGCCGCTGCAGCCTCGCGCGGACGCGCCCGATCAGCTCGCGCTGCCGCAGGCTGAGGCGGTCGCGTACCAGCCGCCTCGCCGCCCACAGCGCGCGGCGGCCGCCGGTCTGGGGCGTCAGCGGCGCGATCCGCCACTCGGCCCCGCCCAGCAGCGGGTCGCCGCGGCGCAGGTCGTCGGCGAGCACGACGAACTCCTCCTCGCGACGCTCGCGCAGCTCGGCCAGGACGCTGAGCATCGTCTGACCGTACTGGTACGCGCCGCCGCCGGTCTCGTTCGTCAGCGGCGCGATCCCGATTCGCAGTGAGCCCATTCCCCGCTCGGGCAAGGATGCGCTAGAACGCCCCGCGGCGCCCGAAGACCGCCGGCAACGTCATGAGGACGATGCGGAGGTCACGCGCGAGCGAGAGGTTCTCGACGTACTCGCGCTCGACCGACAGCCGCTCGGCGAAGGAGAGCTCGCCGCGGCCGTAGACCTGCATCGGCCCGGTGATGCCGGGCTTCACGCTCAGCCGGAACTCGTGCTCCGGCTCGTACAGCGCGACGAGGTCGAGCTGCTCCGGCCGGGGCCCGACGATCGACATCTCGCCGCGGAGCACGTTCACGAGCTGCGGCAGCTCGTCGAGGCTGATGCGACGCAACAGCCTGCCCACCCGGGTGACGCGTGGGTCCGACTTGAGCTTGAACATCGGGTCGTCGAGCTCGTCGAACGGAACGAGCTGCGGGAGCATCGCCTCGGCGTTCCGCACCATCGTCCGGAACTTGATCATCTCGAACGGCCGCCCGCGCTGGCCGGCGCGGGTCTGGCGGAAGAACACCGGCAGCCCGTCGTCGAGCACGATCAGGAGCGGGGCGAGCACGAGCAGGGGCAACGTGAGCACG
This sequence comes from uncultured Gaiellales bacterium, assembly GCA_964602945.1. Lineage (GTDB taxonomy): Bacteria > Actinomycetota > Thermoleophilia > Gaiellales > Gaiellaceae > Palsa-739. Next base: position 9,201 of record CAZRTE010000014.1, on the reverse strand, counting down.
AGCCCGAGCACGGCGACGAAGACGTCGAAGCCGCGCTTGACGGCGATCGTCACGCGGGAGATGTCCCACGTGTTGTAGGCGAGCAGGGGCAGGTCGGCGATGTGGCCCAGGTGCGTCGCGGTGCCGAACATCCCGCGCGCGGGCGGCACCACGGTGAGCTTCACGCCGCGCAGCCGGCACTGGGGCAGCAGATCCTCGATCAGCCCCTCGCTCAGCTCGCGGCAGGCGACGACCACGCGGTCGACGCCGTCGATGTCGGCCGCCTGCCCGCGCAGCAGCTCCGGACGCTCGACCCGGCGATCGATGCGGGCGTGGATGTCGGGGAAGAGCTCCAGCTTGCGGACGACCGCGTCCGCGAGCGGGCCGTCGCCGATGAGCAAGATCCGCTCGGGAGGCGTGATCCGGCGCCAGAGCGCCCGCACCGCGGCCCGGAAGGCGAAGTTGAGCGCGATCAGGGAGACCCAGATTCGCAACCAGTCCGCCGACCTCAGGTCGAACGACGGGAAGGGGACGAGCAGCAGCGTGAGGAAGGCGCCGCCGGCGAAGGCCCAGACGACGATCCACGGCAGCTCGTCGACCGTCAGGTGGCGCAGGGTGCGGTGATCGCGGTCGTAGAGGCCGACGATCTTCGCGACGACGATCCACGCCGGCACACAGGCGCCGAGGAGCAGCGCCGCGCTCGTCCGGTCGTTCCAGGCGATGACGACCCCGGCGGCACCGCAGACGGCGGCGACGTCCGCTGCGGCGAGCAGGCGCCGGAACAGTGCGTCGCGGCCGAAGCGGGCGGAGAGGCGATCGGCGACGAGGCCGGCCCCCGACGGCCGGCGGGCCAGCTGTTCGACCGTGACGTCCAGCTCGGTCATTCCTCGCTCCCCTGCAGCCACGACTTACGACGCTTGTTCACGGCGCCACGAACGCTATAGCGGCGGAAGCTATAGCGGATTGAGCTGAAGTACCCCTTTTCAGCATCTTTACGCCTCTGCGTATCGACTGCACTAGCTCCCCAGGCCCGAATTCGGATCGAGCAGCTTTGCCCGGCGGAGGTCCTCGAAGGCCGCGGAGATGCGCGCCTGCTTCCCGTCGATCCGCGCAGCGATGTACCAGAGCTGCCCGTCGCGGGTCGAGCGGCTGATCGCATCTGCGAGCCACGCGCGCGCCTCCCCGTATCTGCCCTGCTGCTCGGCGATGAGGCCGAGCTGGAGATAGGGCGCGCTGCTCCACGGCTCGACCGCCTTGGCGGCGAGCGCCTCCGACCTCGCACGGGAGCCGTTGCCTGCTGCGAACGCGTTCTGGCTGTTGCGGAGATGCAGCCCCGCTGCGAGCGCGACGACCTGCGGCACGACGGCGGCCACGGCGACGAGGGCGAGCAGGGGCCGCACGACGCCGAAGCGGCCCCAGGCGTGGGCGCGGCCGGAGGGAAGCGCGCCGAGCGCGATCCCGAGGCAGGCCATGCCGACGACGGCGATGCCGCCGAGGTGCCAGATCCAGTCGTAGGCGGCCGCCACGAAGAACGCGATCCCCGCGGCGGCGGCGGCGGCGACGTCGGCACTCCTGACCATGAGCGAGGCGCGCACCACCCCCGCGACCGCGACCAGGATCGCGGAGCCGAGGAGGATCAGGCCGATCACGCCCAGCTCGCCGAGCGTCTCGAGATAGAGCGAGTGAGGGAAGAGAGACTGGAGGTAGGCGATCGGGCTGTGCTGGTTCCACCAGTACAACCACGACCCTCCGCCCTCGCCGTTCAGCGGATGCGCGCGGAACTGCGAGACGGTCGTCGTCCACAGCTGCCAGCGCCCGCTGCCGGAGCTCGAGAGCAGATGCTGCGTGATGGTCGTCGCCGAGCCGGTCGTGCCGGGAAGCTGTCTGAACTCGTCGAAGCGCCGGATCGGGTGGAGCGCCACGATGACGGCCACCCCGAGGGTCACGAGCAGCCCCGTGGTCGCCCAGCCGATCTCGCGACGCACTGCCGGCACGCGCGGGGCGAGCAGCGAGACGCCGACCCAGATCGCCGCCGTGACCACCGCGATCACCCCGATCGCCAGGGCAACCTGATGCCCCTGGTGGACGGCCAGCTCGCCCGGTCGGCCGTCGACGAGATCCTTGCGGGGCAGGATGAAGGCGATCGCCGCGGCAGCGGACGCACCCGCCACGATCGTCGCCGCCAGCCCCAGCCAGCGGTTCGCGGTCAGCGCGAGATAGACGACCACGGCGACGGCAGCAGCGGTGAACGCGCCGCGCGAGGACGTGAAGTACATGACGGCCACGAGCACCGGCAGCGGCAGGACGGCCGCGGCACGGACGAGCAGGTGGCGGCGCGAGGTCATCGTCGCGAGCAGCAGCGGATACGCGAGCGCGACGAGGATTCCGAGCCCGTTCCAGTAGCCGAGCGGGAAGTAGAGCCGGGCGTAAAGTGTCGGTAAAGCCTGCTGCTGCGACGCGAGCGAAGGGGAGGCGAACGTGCTCGGGAAGAGCCGGCTGACGAGCGCGATGGCCGCGATGCCGGAGATTCCGAGGGCGATTCCGCCGATGAGCGTCGAGGCGGGGAGAAGCCGGGCGAGCACGATCGCGAACACGAGCACCGCGATGTAGAGCGAGACCTGGTTGAACTCCGCGAACGCGGCCCGCGCATCCGGCGCCCAGCGCATGGATAGGAGGATCCAGAGGGCGAAGACGGCGAAGAGGACACTCGCGGCGATCGCCAGGCGGGAGACCTGGGACCGGGCGGCGCCGAGTCCGAGGGCGGCGCCCACTCCGAGCAGCCACCAGGCCGCGATCGCGGCATACGCGCGGGTGGTGGTGTGGAACCCGCCGTTCGCGTAGGAGAGGAAGAAGACCGGGGCGGCCACGACGAGCGCCACAACCGCATGAATAAGCGGCGCCAGCCGGGTTTCCTCGACGCTGAGCGCTGACACCGTCGGCTAGAGTAGCGGCTGCGTGAAGAGACGCCTGCCGCAGCTATCCGCCATCGCGCTCGTCGTCGTCTGCGCGGCGTTGGTCACCCCCGCAGCGCTTGCCGCAACGGGCAAGCCGAAGCCTGCCAAGAAGGCCACGGACTGCGGCGTGAGCGCGTTCTGCGTCTATCACGAGCACGTCACGACGGGAACCGGCTCGGTCGCGGTCGGCTCCAAGACGGGCCCGACGCTCAAGCTGCCGAAGAAGGTCTCCAAGGCGCTCCACAAGAAGGTCGCCAAGCACCATGTGAAGCAGGCCGAGGTGATCAAGTCGCTCATCACGAACCCCGGCAAGGGCGCCACGCGGGGCCGCTTCCTCCAGACCTCGGACCAGATGACCGCTCCGAGCGCGCTCGGAGCCGCGTTCGACCTCGGCACGGGGCCGATCGCCCTCTTCGCGGCGCTCCTCGCGGGGGCGCTCCTCATGGCCGGCGGGATGGCCGTGCGCCGCCGCGCGCGCGCTCGAGCACCTGCTCGAACCGAGCAGTGATCGGCTCGAGGTCGAAGCTCCTCTCGGCGTAGGCACGGCCGCGACGGCCGAGCTCCTGCCGCCGCTCCGGATCGGCGAGCAACTCCTCCGCGGCGGCCACGAGACCCGGCGCGTCCGTGGGCGAAACGACGAGACCCGCGCCGCTCCGCTCGACGACCCGCGCCGCGAGGTTCTCCCGCCCGACCGAGACGAGCAGCGGCCGCTGTGCGCAGAGGTACGTCAACACCTTCGACGGAACCGAGAACCTCCCCGCGTCGGGCTCGAGCAGCGCCAGGAGGACGTCCGCCGAGGCCAGCACCTCGGGTAGCCGCGCGTAGGGCTGGTAGGGCAGGAGCACGAGCGCCGGCTCGGCGGCGACGTACCCGGCGAGCCAGTCCGCCCCCGGCCCCTCCGAGACGACCACGACGAGCGCCTCCCGGCCGCCGGCCCAGCGCGCGAGCTCGAGCAGCAGGCTCGGGTCGTGCTTGAAGCCGAGCGTCCCGGCGTAGAGGAAGACGACGCGGTCGTCGAGGCCGTGCTCGGAGGCCCAGCCGTTCGCCCGCGGCAGCACGGGAAGCTGGTCGAGGGGCGCCCAGTTCTCGATCACCGCCGCCCGGGACTCGTCCACCCCCCAGCGGCGCAGCAGCGGCAGGAAGTCCTCCGAGATGACGACGACGCCGTCGCTCCGGCGCAGGAGGCGGCGCTCGAGCGTCGCCACCGTCGCCCGAGCCGCCCTGCCGGCGAGCCGGGAGCGCCGGCCGAGCACGCGCTCCGCCGCCGCGCTGATCACGTCCTGCTGCCAGAAGACGAAGCCCGCGCCGAGCCCGTGGGTTGCGCGCAGCAGCGCCGCCTGGACGAGCAGCGGCGTGTTCGCCGAGAGGACCGCATCCGGCCGGAAGCGCCGGATCAGGCCGGCGAGGGCGGCACCGGTCTCCCGCTCGTGCAGGATCCGCCTGGGGACGTCGTACTTCGCGAACGGACGGTCGAGCCCCACGGCACCGAACTCGAGGCCCGGCGGGTCGCCGTCGGCGCGCTCGAGCCGGCCCTTGCCGGCGACGAAGGAGCGGCAGTGGAGGTGGAGGACCTCGTGCCCGCACCCCGCGAGGCCGCGGGCGAGCTGCGCGGGGAAGGCGTAGCCGACGTAGTCGTGGACGACGATCCGCATCGGGCGGGCGCTCAGCGCCAGGCGGACGTCTCCACCACCGGCGCGCGCGCCCTGAGCGGCTCCCACCAGGCCCGGTTGGCGCGGTACCACTCGACGGTCGCGCGCAGGCCCTCGTCGAAGGCGATCTGCGGCTCCCAGCCGAGCTCGCGGCGAAGCTTCGTGGAGTCGAGCAGGTAGCGACGGTCGTGGCCGGGCCGGTCGGGGACGATCGTCTTCAGCGAGGACGGCTTCCCCGCCAGCTCGAGCACGAGGTCGGCGACCTCCTCGATCGAGCGCTCCAGCCCGGAGCCGACGTTGTACGTCTCCCCCTCCCGGCCCTGCGCCAGGACGACCTCGATCGCGCTGCAGTGGTCGTCGACGTGCAGCCACTCCCGGCGGTTGCCGGTCGAGGCGTAGAGCGGCAGCGGGCGGTCGTCGAGCGCGTTCGTGAGGAAGAGGGGGATGAGCTTCTCGGGGAACTGGCGCGGCCCGTAGTTGTTGGAGCAGTTGGTGATCGTCGCGGGGACGCCGAAGGTCTCGAAGTAGGCCCGGACGGCGTGGTCGGCGGCGGCCTTCGAGGCGTTGTACGGGGTGCGCGGCCGGTACGGCGACTCCTCGGTGAACGCGTCGCCGGAGTCGAGCGGCAGGTCGCCGTACACCTCGCACGTCGAGATGTGGTGGAAGCGCGAGACGCCGTGCCGCCGCGCCGCCTCGAGCAGCGTCTGCGTGCCGAGCACGTTCGTGCGGAAGAAGCGGCCCGGATCGAGGACGGCGAGGCTGTTGTGCGACTCCGCCGCGAAGTTGACGACGGTGTCGATCTTCTCCTCGGCGAGCACCCGCTCCACGAGGTCGAGGTCGCCGATGTCCCCCTCGACGAGCCGCAGGCCGAGGCCGTCGAGGTTGCGGCGGTCGCCGGCGTACGTGAGCAGGTCGAGCGCGACGACGTGATCGTCCGGATGCCGGTCGACCAGGCGGCGCACGAAGTTCGAGCCGATGAAGCCGGCCGCCCCGGTGACGAGAAGCCGCCGTGCGCTCATCCGCTCCGGGTGCGGCGAACGAAGTCGTTGACCGCGTAGTAGGCCTCGATCGACTCGCCCGCGTCGCCCCAGAAGCCGTCGAGCACGTCCGCCTCCAGCTCGCCGCGGCTCACGTACCAGTTGTTCACGTCGGTGATCTCGAGCTCGCCCCGGCCCGACGGCTCGAGGGTCGGCAGGATCTCCCAGACCTGCTCGTCGTAGAAGTAGACGCCGGCGACCGCGTAGTGGCTCGACGGCGCAGCGGGCTTCTCGACGATCCGCACGATCCGCTCGCCCTCGAGCTCGGCGACGCCGAGGTTGCGCAGGTGCTCCTCGTCGTCGACCACGGACAGGACGACGCGCCCGCCGCCCTCCTGGGCCTCGAACCGTTCGGCGACGGGACGGAGCGAGCGCTCGAAGACGTTGTCGGCGAGCAGGACGCAGCAACGGTCGCCGCCGACGAAGCGCTCGGCCAGGCCGAGGGCCTCGGCGATCCCTCCCGGCCGCTCCTGGTACGCGTAGAGGAGCCGCTCGATCCCGTGGTCGTGGCCGTTCCCGAGCAGGCGGAAGAACTCGCCGGCGTGGGTGCCGCCGGTGACGAGCATCAGCTCCTCGAAACCGGCGTCGACGAGCGCCTCCACGGCGTACGTGACCATCGGCCGGTCGTAGAGCGGCAGGAGATGCTTGTTCGTGATCCGCGTCAGCGGAGCGAGCCGGCTCCCCGTTCCGCCCGCGAGTATCACCGCCTTCATCCGGGCGATGGTAGTCGGCCGAGCCGCTCGAGACAGTCCCGCAGCCCGTCGCGCCAGTGGGGCAGGCGCGGGGCGCCCGGCCGCTCGCTCCGCAGGACCGAGTATGCGGGGCGCGGCGCCGGCCGTCCCAGCTCCGCCGACGAGATCCGCCGTACGCGGCACGTCAGTCCCGCCTCGGCGAAGATCGCCTCCGCGAAGTCGGCCCACGTGCAGTCGCCGTCCGCGGCGAGGTGCCAGGTGCCGGTGGGCAGCTCGAGCAGCGGGCGGACGGCGGCCGCGAGATGGGCGACGTACGTGGGCGAGCCCCGCTGGTCGTCGACGACGGCGACCTCGTCCTGCTCCGCCCCGAGCCGCAGCATCGTGCGGAGGAAGTTCGTGCCGCTCCAGCCGAACAGCCACGAGGTGCGGACGACCCAGGCGGTCTCGCCGGCCGCGGCCTCGGCGAGCAGCTTCGTCCGCCCGTAGACGGAGCGCGGCGAGGGGCTGTCCGACTCGACGTACGGCCGGCCCTTCGTCCCGTCGAAGACGTAGTCGGTGGAGAAGAGGACGACCGGCACGCCGAGCTCCGCGACGTGGCCCGTGCCGCCGACGTTGACCGCCGCGGCCGCCTGCGGGTCCGCTTCCGCCCCGTCGACGTCCGTCCAGGCGGCGGCGTGCAGGACGGCGTCGAGTGGGAGCAGTCCGGACGGCGGCGGCTGCGTCACGTCCCAGTCGGCCGCGGTCGCGGCGACGACCTCCTCGGACGCGAACTCCTCGCACAGGGCGGCGCCGAGCTGGCCGCCGGCACCCGTTACGAGCAGGCGGCGACGTCGCGCTCGGACAGGATGGGACTCTCGGTGCTCCACAGGTGCCTGACGCGGGGGTCCCGCCAGCAGAGCCCGTGCTCGTCCGGGTCGGCGGGGTCGTATTCCTCGGTCACGAGGTAGACGACGAGCGAGTCGGCCAGCGCCTCGTAGCCATGAGCGTGGATGCCGGGGACGTAGACGGCCACGGGGTTGTCGTCCCCGATGTCCTCGCTGAACGACTCGCCGGTCGACCGGTCGAGCACGACGAGGCGCACGGTGCCCGCGAGACAGAAGAAGAGGTCGTCCTGGCCCTTCTCGTGGTAGTGGAGGCCGCGCAGCACGCCGCGCCGCGACCGGGCGAAGTTCGCCTGCCGGATCGGCTTCGGCAGAGCCGTCGCGCGGGCGAGCTCCGCGAACGAGCCCCGCCCGTCGGCGTGGCTCGTGAGCGGGAACCGTTGCAGCCCGGCGACCACCGCTAGACGTAGTGCTCCTCGGTCTGGCGGCGCTCGCGGTCGTGGTCGACCATCATCCGCACGAGCTCGGGAAAGCGGACGCTCGGCTCCCAGCCGAGCTTCTCGCGCGCCTTGGACGCGTCGCCGAGAAGGACGTCGACCTCGGCCGGGCGGAAGTAGCGCTCGTCGACCTTCACGTGGTCGTGCCAGTCGAGCCCGGCGTGGCCGAAGGCCTCGTCGAGGAACTCGCGCACGGAGTGGGTCTCGCCCGTCGCGAGGAGGTAGTCGTCCGGCTCGTCGGCCTGGAGCATCCGCCAGGCGCCCTCCATGTAGTCGCGCGCATAGCCCCAGTCGCGCTTCGCGTCGAGGTTGCCGAGGCGCAGCTCGTCCTGCTCGCCGCGCAGGATCGCGCCGAGCGCGCGCGTGATCTTGCGGGTGACGAAGGTCGGCCCGCGGCGCGGCGACTCGTGGTTGAAGAGGATCCCGTTCACGGCGAACATCCCGTACGCCTCGCGGTAGTTGCGCGTGATCCAGTAGCCGAAGACCTTGCCGACGCCGTACGGGCTGCGGGGATGGAACGGCGTCTCCTCCGTCTGCGGCGTCTCGCGCACCTGGCCGAACATCTCGCTCGACCCGGCCTCGTAGAAGCGACAGCGGACGCCCTCCTCGCGGATCGCGTCGAGCAGGCGCAGCGTGCCGAGCGCCGCGATGTCGGCCGTGTACTCGGGGATCTCGAAGCTCACCTTGACGTGGCTCTGGGCGCCGAGGTTGTAGACCTCGTCCGGCCGGATCGTCCGCAGGAGCTGGTTGAGGGAGGAGCCGTCCGCGAGGTCGCCGAAGACGAGGTTCAGCTCGTTGAAGATGTGGTCGATGCGGGCCGTGTTGAACGAGCTCGAGCGACGGATCACCCCGTAGACCTCGTAGTCCTTCTCGAGCAGGATCTCCGCCAGGTAGGAGCCGTCCTGGCCGGTGATGCCGGTGATGAACGCCTTCCGCTTCGCCATCTGGCGCCTTACCGTACCGGGCTGGGCCGTCTACCCTTGTGGCATGCGCGTTCTCGTGACGGGCGGCGGCGGGTTCCTCGGCTCCCACCTCGTCGAGCGGCTGCAGGCGGAAGGGATCGAGCCCTTCGTCGTGCGGCGGCGCGACTACGATCTGACCGACGCCTCGGCCGCGGCGCAGCTGTTCGAGGACGCCCGGCCGGAGCTCGTCTTCCACCTCGCCGCCGAGGTCGGCGGCATCGGGGCGAACCGCGCGAACCCCGGCCGCTACTGGTACGCGAACCTCATGATGGGCGCCCACGTGCTCGAGCAGGCGCGCCTGCACCGGACGGGCAAGGTGGTGACGCTCGGGACGATCTGCGAGTACCCGAAGCTCGCGCCGCTGCCGTTCCGCGAGGACGACCTCTGGGACGGCTACCCGGAGGAGACGAACGCGCCCTACGGGATCGCGAAGAAGTCGATCCTCGTCGGCGCCCAGACGTACCGGCAGCAGTACGGGCTCGACGCCATCCACCTCCTGCCGGTCAACCTCTACGGGCCCCGCGACAACTTCGACCTCGAGACCTCCCACGTGATCCCCGCGCTGATCCGGAAGATGCTCGAGGCGCAGGAGCGCGGCGAGGACGAGATC
>CAZRTE010000013.1:0-41206 GCA_964602945.1 uncultured Gaiellales bacterium | reverse complement strand
CCGTACTTCCGTACTGTGACCTCCGGCCCCGCACCGTCAGCGGCGCCCGAGGAGTGCGCAGGCCACTCAGGGTTGGCGCATGACTCTTCATACGGTCGCTCCTTCCCGGGTGCTGCGGAAGCGCCGCAGCCGCAGGCTGTTGGTGACGACGAAGATGCTCGACGCGGCCATCGCCGCGGCCGCGATCATCGGGTTGAGCAGGCCGGAGACGGCGAGCGGGATCGCGGCGGTGTTGTAGGCGAAGGCCCAGAAGAGGTTGCCCTTGATCGTCGCGAGCGTCCGCCGCGCGAGCCGGATCGCGTCCGCAGCGGCCCGGAGGTCGCCGGAGACGAGCGTCAGGTCGGATGCCTCGATCGCGACGTCCGTACCGGTTCCGATCGCGAGGCCGAGGTCGGCCCGGGCGAGCGCGGGGGCGTCGTTGACCCCGTCGCCGACCATCGCCACCGTCTCGCCCTGCGCCTGGAGGCGCTCGAGCTCGGCGGCCTTGCCGTCGGGCAGCACGCCGGCGCGCACCTCGTCGATCCCGACCTGGCCCGCGATCGCGCGTGCGGCCCGCTCGTTGTCGCCGGTGAGCAGCACCGGGGAGAGGCCGAGCGCACGCAGCTCCCGGATCGCCTCCTGCGACGACGGCTTGAGCGTGTCGGCCAGCGCGAGCAGGCCGTGCAGCCTGCCGTCCCAGGCGGCGGCGACGACGGTGCGTCCGTCCGCCTCGGCCCGCTCCTGCCAGTCGCGCGCAGCGGCGGGAAGCTCCAGCGCCCAGTCGGCGAGGAAGGAGGGGCGGCCGACGAGGACGGCGTGACCCTCGACGAGCGCCTCGATCCCGAGCCCGGCGTGGTTGCGGAACTCGGCGACCGGCGGCCTCTCCGCCGCGGCGGCGGCGATGGCCCGGGCGAGCGGATGCTCGGAGGCGGACTCGGCGGCGCCGGCGAGCCGCAGGAGCTCCTCGCGGCTCGTGTCGAGGGGCAGGGTGTCGACGAGCCGCATGCGGCCCTCGGTGATCGTGCCGGTCTTGTCGAGCACGATCGTCGAGATGCGGCGGGTCTGCTCGAGCACTTCCGGGCCCTTGATCAGGATCCCGAGCTGGGCGCCGCGGCCGGTGCCGACCATCAGCGCCGTCGGGGTGGCGAGCCCCATCGCGCAGGGGCAGGCGATGATGAGGACCGCGACGGCCGCCGTGAACGCCGTACCCGCGGACGCGCCCGCGAGCAGCCAGCCGGCGAGCGTCGCGGCCGCGACGACGATCACGATCGGGACGAAGATTGCCGAGATGCGGTCGGCGAGCCGCTGCACCGGGGCCTTGCCGGCCTGTGCCTCCTCGACGAGCCGCGCGATCTGGGCCAGGGCGGTGTCGGCGCCGACCTTGGCCGCGCGCACGACGAGCCGGCCCGAGGTGTTGATCGTCGCGCCGGCCACCTCGGCGTCGGGGCCGACCTCGACCGGCACCGCCTCGCCGGTCAGCATCGACTGGTCGAGCGCCGAGGAACCCTCGACGACGACCCCGTCGGTCGCGATCTTCTCTCCCGGCCGGACGACGAACAGGTCGCCCACGACGAGCTGCTCCACCGGGACGACGACCTCCTCGCCGTCCCGCAGGACGTGCGCCTCCTTCGCGCCCAGCTCGAGCAGCGCCTTGATCGCGGCGCCCGAGCGGCGCTTCGCGCGCGCCTCGAAGTAGCGGCCGAGCAGGATCAGCGCCGTGATCACCGCGGCGGCCTCGAAGTAGGTGTCCTCGCCGCTGCCGGCGAGCAGGACGACCGTCGACCATGTCCAGGCGGCGAGCGTGCCGAGCGAGACGAGGGTGTCCATCGTCGCGGTGCCGTGGCGCGCGTTCAGGAGGGCGGCTCGATGGAACTGCAGCCCGCTCCAGAACACGGCCGGCGTCGCGAGCACGAGCGAGACCCACTCCCAGCCCGCGAACCGCAGCGGCGGCACCATCGCGAGCAGCATGAGCGGCAGCGAGAGCAGGAGGGCGACGAGCAGCTCCAGGGGCCGCTCCTCGTGGTCGTGCTCGTCCGCGCGCTCGGCCGCCGCGGAGGCGTGGTAGCCGATCTTCTCGACCGCGCCGACGAGCGTCTCCGGTGCGACGAGCGCCGGGTCGTAGCTGACCGAGGCGGTCTCCATCGCGTAGTTGACCGTCGCCTCGACGCCGTCGAGCTTGTTCAGGGAGCGCTCGATCCGGGCCGCGCACGAGGCGCACGTCATCCCCTCGAGCGCGAGCGTCGTCCGCGCGGCGTCCGTCTTCGCTTGCTCGGCGACCGCTGCCACGTCAGGCAGCCACCTCGTAGCCGGCCTCGTCGATCGCGCCGACGATCGCAGCCTCGTCGAGCGGGTCGCCGCTCACGGTCACGATCTTGCGGTCCAGGTCGACCTCGACCGTCGCGACGCCCTGCACCTGCGAGACCTCGCCCTCGATCGCGTGCCTGCAGTGCTCGCACGAGACGCCGGGGACGTTGTAGGTGATCGTGCTCGTCATCAGACTCTCCTCCGTGTCGGCTCTCGATTCCCATTATACCCTACAGGGGTATGGTTCACAACCAACCGCCTCTCGGGACGAGGCCAACGCTAGGCCTGGCCGGCGCTGTCCGCCTCGGGCCCGGGCCACATACCCCCAGTGGGTTTATACCGATGTGTCCGACCGGCCTGCGCCGGATCCTTCCCGGCACGATGAGACGGCGGATCGTCCAGCTCGCAGCCGGTCTCCTGTTGCTCGTGGTCCTGGCGGGCTGCGGAGACAGCGGCAGCCGGAGCGGCGGCGGGATGATGGGCGGGAGCGGCGGCATGACGAACGGCGGCGCGACCGGCAGCGGCAGCGGCTCGACCGGCGCGGGCCAGGCGCTCTTCGTCGAGGACTGCGGCAGCTGCCACACGCTCGCGGCCGCCGGCACCGGCGGCACCGCCGGCCCGAACCTCGACCAGGCGCAGCCGAGCTACGACGGCGTGGTCGAGGTGGTCACGAACGGCAGAGGCATCATGCCCGCCTTCCGGCAGTCGCTCACGAGCTCCGAGATCCAGGCTGTCGCGCGCTACGTCAGCACCGCGGCCCGGTAGGTACCGAGACCTGGTCGCCTCCGGCCGCGCGGCGACTCCTCCGGTCGTCGTCGGCCAGAGATCGGGCGTCCGTCAGGCGAGGAGCGTCTCGCCGACCCAGCCGCCGTGGCGGGCGCCCGGGGGGCACGCGAAGACGGCGCTCGCGGTGTGGAGGGTGAACATGTTGAGGGCGTCGCTCGTGGCGAGCCGCCGCTGCAGCGGAACGAACTGGCGGGCCGGGTCGCGGGCGAAGGCGATGAAGAAGAGGCCTGCATCGAGCTGGTGGCCGCCGCGGTCGAACCGGCCGGGCCTGGCCCCCCTCGTGTACGAGTAGCCACGGCGCAGGATGCGCTCGCCGTCGTTCCCGCTCGCGGCGGCGACGCGGACGTGGGCGTCGAGCGGGATGAGCGGAGTCCCGTGGCCGTTCGTCGCCTTCAGGTCGAGCGGGTCGTGCTCGTGCGTGCCGCCGAGTGGGGCGCCGCTGTCCTTCCGGCGGCCGATCATCCGCTCCTGCTGGGCCAGGCCGAGCGAGTCCCACGACTCGAGCACGATCTCGATCCGGCGGACGATCAGGTAGCTGCCGCCGTGCAGCCACGCGGGCCGGTCGGGAGCCTGCACCCAGACGAAGCGGTTCAGCGCGGCGGCGTCGTTCGTGGGGATGTTGGCGGTCCCGTCCTTGAAGCCGAGCAGGTTGCGTGCCGTGGGACGGCCCGGCCGGGCGGCCGGCCAGAAGCCGTCCTGCATCCAGCGCAGGCGGACGTCCTCGCCCGCGAGCCGCGTCAGCACGTGGACGGCGTGAAAGGCGACCTGCGGATCGTCCGCGCACGCCTGCACGCACAGGTCGCCGCCCGAGAGGGCCGCGTCGAGCTGCTCGCCGGGGAACGGCGGCAGCGGCTCGAGGAGGGACGGCCGCAGCCGGGCGAGCCCGAAGCGGTCGCGTCCGTCCCGCTCGAACAGCGTCGGCCCGAAGCCGAAGGTGAGCGTCAGCCGGGACGGCTGCAGGCCGATCGCCTCGCCGGGGTCGCCCGCCGTGGCGGGCTTGCCCGCCGTGAGAGCGGCCGCGGCCCCGGTCCAGCGCTGCAGCAGCCCGCGCAGGGCCTGGCGCGAGGCAGTCGTCAGGTCGAAGGCCGCGAAGGCGAGCTCGCCCTGCTGCGGCGTCGCGATTCCCGCCTGGCGGTGGCCGAAGAACGGCACCACGGCGGTGGCGGGATCGCCTGCGACGCCGTCGGGGCCCCCGACCCCCAGCGCCCGGTCGAGACCGAGTCCGACTCCTGCGCCTGCGCCCGCGACCGCGGCGCCCGCGAGCAGGGCGCGGCGGGTCAGGCCGGCATGCCAGAGGCCCCGGTCGGGTGGCCGGGGCCTGCTGGCGTTCGGGTCCGGGTCGGGCGAAGTCACATCGTCACTGCTCGACCTCGGCAGTATCTCGTCTCCTCGGTCCTACTTGACCTTCACGTAGCCGCGCATGAAGCCGACGTGCGCCATCGCCCACGGGTCGCAGGGCTTGTTGCACCACCAGAGGAACTTGCCGGCCTTCTTCGCCTTGAAGCTGAACCGGGTCGTGACCCCCTTGACCTTGCCGTTCTTCAGGTCCTTCCCGGCCTTGATCACCTTGTTCACCTTGAGCGACGGCGAGGTGAACGAGTGCGGCATGTCGTCGAAGTTCTTGACGGTGACGATCACCCTGGCGCCCTTGTGCACCTTGAAGTTCGCGGGCAGGAAGGCGTCGTGCCACTTCCCGTCGGAGCCCTTCTTGCCGTGCTCGTCGTCGGACTTGATCACGATCTTGACGTGCTGGACCTTGACGGCGTGGGCCTTCTTCGCATGCTTCGCGTGGGTGCTCGCGAGCGAGGCGCTGGCGACGAGCAGCCCGAGTGCGGCGACTCCCCCGGCCAGCGCGACGATCTTGATGATGCGATTCATGTGCGACTCCCTCCTGGGACAGCGTGATCCATTTCCTTCTGCACCAGGTCTAGCCCGAGGGGCCGTTACGGCTCCATAGCGGAGCCGTCACAGCTGCGTTACAGGCGGTCGAACGCTTGCAGCAGGGCGGTCACGCGGGAGCGGCGAGCATGTAGCCGAGCCCGGGGCGTGTGATCACGTAGCGGGGGTCGGAGGGATCGTCCGCGAGCTTCTGGCGCAGCCGCCACAGGGTCACGCGCAGGATCTCGTGCTCGCCCCTGTACGCATCTCCCCACACCTGCGTGAGCAGCTCGTCGCGGCTGAGAACGGTGCCCGCGCTCGCGGCGAGGCAGGAGAGCAGTCGGTACTCGGTCGGGGAGAGGCGCAGGTCGCGGCCGGCGAGCGTGACCAGCTTGCTCCGGTGGTCGATCTCGAGCTCGCCGAGCGTGAACGTCTCGGCCGGCTGCCCGGCGCTCTCCGGCGGGTGCGAGCGCCGCAGCACCGCCTCGACGCGCGCCAGCAGCTCCTGGGCGGAGAACGGCTTGGTCACGTAGTCGTCCGCCCCGAGCCGCAGCCCCCGCACCTTGTCCTCCTCCGCCCCCTTCGCGGTGAGCATGATGATCGGGCAGGTGGAGAGCTCGCGCACGCGCCGGCAGACCTCGAAGCCGTCGATCCCCGGCAGCATCACGTCGAGCAGGATCAGGTCCGGGTTCACGTCGGCGAGCAACTGCAGTGCCTGCTCGCCGCTTTCGGCCGTCGCGACCGCGTAGTCGGCGGCCTCGAGGTTGAAGCGGATGATCTCCCGGTACCGTGGCTCGTCGTCGACCGCGAGTACGCGCTCAGCCGGCATCGCCCGTCCCGGCCCTCGTCCGCGCAGACACGTAAGCGGCGGTCGTGGATTTCCCGATGCCCGGGGGTTCCTGTATCTCTGACATTGCGATGGTGAACGCTAACGAGCGGAGTCGCGGCCGGCTCTGGGAGCCGGCGCGCCGCCTGGGCGCGGCGTGGAAGCGGCTCACGCTCTGGCCGAGGCTGGCGCTCGGAGTCACGATCGGCTTCGTGGTGCTGTTCGCGGGCTTCAGCCTGCTCGGCATCCACGCCGTCGACGCGAGCACGAACCGGATCCTCGAGGAGCGGCTCGATCTCACCGAGGAGCTCGCGGAGGATCTCAACGGCGTCGTCACGCACGCCTTCGTGGAGCTCGGCGCGTTCGAGCCCGGCAACGCGCCGCCACGTGTGCAGCGCAGCCTGCTCGCCGAGATCTACCGGGGCTCGAACGGCGTCTTCGCCTCCCTCACCCTGCTCGACCGCGGCGGCACGGTTCGGGTCGTGCTCGGGACCGGGGCACCTCCGGTGGGGACGCGACTCGGCGGCAAGCGGTATGTCGCGCGCGCGATCGCGAGCGGCAGGCGAACCGTCTCGGGCGCGTTCCGGGACGCACGCGGGAGGCCGGTCGTCGCGCTCAGCGTTCCGATCCGCGAGCACGGCGTCGTGGACGGCGTCCTCGTCGGCAGGATCGACCTCGAGGGCTCGGCGATCATGACGCGTCTCGATTCCGCCAAGCGGCTCGGGCGCACGGGGCACGCCGAGCTCGTCGGTCCTCACGGGATCGCGCTCGCCTCGACGGAGCCCGGCGCCGCCCTGCAGCCGGGCGAGCATCTCGCCTTCTACCGGAAGATGCTGGTGGCGCCGCAGCCGGGCGTCGCCGACGTCCCCGTCACCCCGAACCACGACGAGCCGGGCGCCCTCGGCCACGAGCGGCACGTGATGGCGTTTGCCCGGCTGCACGCGGTGCCGTGGGGGGTCTCGCTCGGCGGCACCGAGAGCGAGACGTACGGTCCGGCCGGCCGGCTGCGGCAGACGCTGATCCTCGCCGGTGGCGGCTCGCTCGCTGCGCTCTGGCTCCTGACGCTGATCGGTGCCCGCCTGCTCGTGCGTCCGGTTCGTACGCTCACCAGCGCAGCCGAGGAGATGGCCTCCGGGAACCTCGAGCAGACCGTGAGCGTCTCCGAGGGGGGCGAGATCGGAGTGCTCGGCGAGAGCCTCGAGACGATGCGCGCCCAGCTCAAGGACTCGCTCGAGACGGTTCGCCGCTGGGGCGAGGAGCTCGAGCTGAAGGTGGCCGAGCGCACCGGCGAGCTGAATGCGCGCAACCGGCAGCTCGCGGCCGTGAGCGCGATCATGGCCGCGGCCAGCGAGACGCACGACCTCGAGGGGATGCTGAACCGCTGCCTCGACGTCGTCCTCCACCAGACCTCCATGGAGGCCGCTGCGGTACGGCTCGACGATGGTCAGGGCGGCGAGGTCACCTCGGTCGCGCGAGGCGCCTGGTCCGAGTTTCCCTGCGCCGACTGCCGCGGGGGTGGCTGCAGCGCGGCCCGGGCGGACGGCGAGCCCCTCTACCTCGATGCACGCGAGCGAGAGCAGCTCGTTCCCGGCTGCGCCGCCGACGTGGAGGCTCTCGCGATCCTGCCTCTGCGCGGCCCGGGCGGCGTGCTCGGCGTCCTCACGCTCGGCCGCCGGCACGGCGACCTGCCGACCCCGGACGAGCGGCGCATCCTGGCGGCGATCTGCGACCAGATCGCAGTCGCGGTCGAGAACGCGCACCTCGCCGCGGAGCTCCGCCGTCTCGAGGCGCAGCGCGAGGTGGAGCGGATGCGCAGCGAGCTGATCTCGGCCGTCTCGCACGAGCTCCGCACGCCGCTCGGGTTCATCAAGGGGTACGCGACGACGCTGCTGCGCGACGACACGCCGATCGAGCCCGAGACCCGGAGGCACTTCCTCGAGATCATCGACGAGGAGACCGACAAGCTCGAGCACATGCTCGGGGAGCTCCTCGACGCCAGCCGTCTCCAGGCGGGCCGGCTCGCGATCGAGCGCCGGCCGACGGGGCTCGCCTCGCTGCTCGAGCGCGCGATCGACAAGGCCCGCCACTCGCTGGAGGCGAGCGGGCACGAGGTCGAGCTGCGTCTCCCCGACGGCGACCCCGTGGCCCAGGTGGACGCGCTCAGGATCGAGCAGGTGCTCGACAACCTGCTCGAGAACGCCGCCCGCTACTCCGACGAGGGCTCTCCGATCGAGGTCAGCCTCACCGTCGCCGACGACGACGTGCAGGTCAGGGTCACGAACCGGGGGGACGGCCTCCCTGCGGCCGAGCTGGAGCAGATCTTCGAGCCCTTCTACCGGGGCGAGAACTCGCGCGCGCGCCGCATCCACGGCGCCGGGCTCGGGCTCGCCATCTGCCGCGGCATCGTCCACGCCCACGACGGCCGGATCTGGGCCGACAGCGGCGGCGGCACGACGAGCTTCCAGCTGACGATTCCCCTGCAACCGCAGGCCTCGGCTGCCTGAGCGCAACGCCTCGCTCGAGCCGCCCGAGTACGCTCCGGCGATGGTCGCGCTGCGCGTGCTCATCGCCGAGGACGCCTACCTCAGCCGCGAGGGTACGCGCCGCCTGCTCGAGGATCGCGACGAGGTCGAGGTCGTCGGAGCCGCCGGCGACCGGGACTCGGTGCTCGCCGAGGCCCGCCGGCTCGAGCCGGACGTCGTCCTGATGGACGTGAAGATGCCGCCCGGCTACGGAACCGAGGGGATCGAGGCGGCGCACGCGATCAAGGCCGAGCGGCCCGAGACCGGGATCGTGATGCTGACGCAGCACGACGACGAGGAGTACGTGTGGGCGCTGCTGGAGGAAGGCGTCGCCGGCTACGGCTACCTGCACAAGATCCGTGTCGGCGACGTCGAGCAGCTCGTCCGCGCGATCCGGGAGGTCGCGGCCGGGGGCTCCGTGCTCGACCCCCGGATCGTCGAGACGCTGCTCGCGCGCCGGTCGCGGAAGCCGGGCTCGCCGCTCGCCGAGCTCACGCCGGCGGAACGGGACGTCCTCCGGCTGATGGCCGAGGGCAAGAGCAACCAGGCCATCGCGGACAACCTCCACGTCTCGCTCGGCACCGTCGAGAAGCGAAGCGCCGTCGTCTTCACGAAGCTCGGCCTGCACCAGGAGCCGGAGCTGAACCGCCGCGTTGCGGCCGTGCTGATCTACCTGCGCGAGTCGGCCGCCGGCGCCTGAGCCGCCGCCCAGACCGGTACCGCCGCGCGCACACGGGTCCCGCCCTCCGGCGCGTCCTCGATCGCGAGGCTGCCGCCGACCGCCGCGATCCTGTCGGCCATGTTCTGGAGGCCCGTGCCGTCGCGGCCGCGCCCGTCGAGGCCCGGCCCGTCGTCGACGACCTCGAGGGCGACCTCGTCCTCGCCGCCGCGGAGGTGGATGAGCACGGCGGCGCCCGGGGCGTGCTTCTGGGCGTTCGTCAGTGCCTCGAGCCCCACGAAGTAGAGCGCCGCCTCGATCTCCGGCTCGAAACGCCGCCCCACGACGCCGTCCTCCGCCTCGACCCGCACGGCGAGCGGCACCCTGGTCGCCTGCGTGCGGAGCGCCGCCGTCAGGCCCTGGTCGGCGAGAACGCTCGGGAAGATGCCGCGCCCGAGCTCCTGGAGCGCGAAGACCGCCTGCTCCGCCTCGGCCGCGAGGTCGGCGAGCAGCGGCCCCGAGCCGTTGTCGGCGCCGTGCGCGAGCCGCTGGAGGCGGACGCCGAGGGAGACGAGCTGCTGCTGCACGCCGTCGTGAAGATCGCGCTCGATCCTGCGGCGTTCCTCGTCCTGGGCGGACACGAGCCGCTGGCGCGAGAGCCGCAGCTCCTCCGCCTGTGCCTCGATCAGCTCGAGCCGGTCGCGCAGCTGCGACTCGAGACGGAGGTTCCTCAGCCGCAGCGCCGCCTCGCGCCCGAGCAGCTCGAGCAGCTCGAAGTCCGCGGCGCCGAGAGCGTCCCCCCGCCGCGGCCCGCAGGCGAGCAGGCCCACGAGCTCGTCGCCCGCCACGAGCGGGACGACCGCCGCGGGCGTCGCCGGCCAGAGCGGCTCGAGCTCTGCCGCGGGCGCCTCCGCGAGCACGAGTCCCGGGGAGGAGCGCAGCTGTGCGGCCGCCGCCTCCGAGACGAGCAGCGAGGACGTCTCGGGCGCTCCGGACAGCCCGAGCGGTCGCAAGGACCGTCCCCGTGCCGCGTCGACGTACACCCACGCGCCTGCCCACTCCACCCCGAGTCCTCCGTGGACGGCGTGGGCGAGGAGCGGCCCGAACCGCTCGAGGTCCGCGGTGCGGAGCGTCTCCCAGAAGCCCGTGAGCAGGACGTGCGGCGGCTTCCGATGCCGGTAGACGAGCGCCTCTGCCACCCGCTCGAGCCGGCCCCGCGCCGGCTGGAACACGACCACCACGAGCAGGGCGATCGCCACCGCTGCGAGCGCGCCCCGCCCCCCGACGAGCAGGCCGGCCGCGAGGGCCGGCACGAGCAGGAGCGCCGAGAGCACGGCCCAGAGAACGCCGTAGACGAGTGCGCGCGAGACGACGAGGTCGATCGCCCAGAGGCGGTAGCGGAGGACGACGAGCGTCCCGGCGATCGCGGGCAGCGGCTGTGTGAGCACGCTCACGGCGACCCCGGCGTCGTGCGGCGCGCCGCCGAGACCGAAGAGCGCGGAGCCCGTGATCTGCCCGATCACCTCGATCGACATCGCGGCGAGGAACCAGCGCAGCTGCTCCCGGACGACTGCCCCGCCCCGCCGGTAGCGCTGGACGGGCGCGAGCAGCGCGAGCAGCGGGAAGGCAAGCGGCGCGGGCATGTTCGAGAGGGAGCCGAGCGCGCCGGCGAACGGCCCACCCACTCCCTGCGGCACCGGCGTGCCGCCGAAGAAGCTGAGGGCGGCGTCGGTCGAGCCGCCGAGCCAGCCCACGACGGAGTACGCGGCCAGGACGACCGTTCCGGCGACGAAGAAGCGCTTCCAGCCGCGGCTTGCGAACCGGCCGTCCGGGAGCAGGAGGATGAACAGCGCCCACAGCGCGATGTTCAGCTCCGTCGCCCACATGGCGGCGTAGGCCGCCTGCGCGGCGAGGCGGGGAATCGGGTGCACCGTGCCGTAGTCGAGCGCTCCCGCCGCGAGGCTCCCGACCGCGAAGCCGAGGCCGTTCGCGAACAGCACCTTCCCGATCCGCATGCCCAGCGCGTCCGGCCGCAGGAGGAACATCGCGACGCCGAGGACCCCGACGAGCACCGTCAGCGTCCAGGGGCTCAGGGCCTCGCCCGGGATGCCGGTGCCCAGCAGCAGCAGCGCGGCCGAGCCCGCGACCATCGCGAGGAGGGCGCCGGCGAGCACCCCGACGAGCGCGTACAGCTGCCAGGTTCTGCGCATCGTCTCTCGATGTTCCGTCCACGGACGGTCTCCCGTCAAGCCGGTCCGCCTCCGGGCAGACGGAGGAAAACCGGAACGAGATCGGAGGAGGACCGGCTTGTCGGCACACGCGGGTTCCGCGACGGTGGCGGGCAGATGCCAAGTCCTCGGAAGGAGAAGCTCATGTCCAGACTCAGCCTCGCCGGAGCGGGCGCTCTGATCGCCGGGCCGGTCGTCGCGGCCGTCGCCGCGCTCGTCGCCACGACGGAGTCCGACGACCCGGCGACGCGGGTCGCCGCCTACACGAACCATCACGGCGCGATGGCGGCCGGCCTCGCGCTCGAGGTCGTCTCGATCGTCCTGATCATCGCCGGGATCGCGTGGCTCGCGCTCGCGCTCGCGCCACGCTCTCGCAATCTCGCCGCCGCCGGCGGCATCGTCGCGTTCGCCGGATCGCTGGCGATCCTGTTCGAGGACGGCCTGACCGCCGCCCAGTCGCCCGTCGTCTCGGGACTCGGCCAGGGGCAGGCCGCGGCGGTCGTCGACCGGATCCACTCGAGCACGGCCTCGTCGCTCGACCCGCTCGCGATCCTCCTGGCCGTCGGCACGCTGCTGCTCGCCGTCGCCGCCGTGAAGGTGGGCGCGCCGCGCCTGGGAGCGGCCGCGTTCGCGCTCGGCATGATCGTCAACACGATCGGCTTCGGAGCGGGCTCGCAGGCGCTGATCGTCGCCGGCTTCGCCGTCTTCCTCGCCGGCGTGATCCCGCTCGTGCGGACGCTCACGGGCCGTGAGCCGGCGCAGCTCGCCGCTGCCCAGCTCGCCTCCTCGTAGCCACTGGCCGAGGCCCGGCCGGGGGCGAGGCCGCTTCCGGCCGGGCGGGCGGTGCTAGCCGCCGCTGATCGCGGCGATCACGTCGAGGCGGGAGCCGGTGCCGAGCGGTGTGTCGAGCCCGGCTCTCTCGCCGTCGACGTAGACGTGGAGGTGCCGGCGCAGCGCCGGCCCCTCCTCGACGATCCGGTCGCGCAGCCCCGGCCAGCTCGCCTCGAGCCGGTCGATCGCCTCGAGCACCGTCGCCGCCTCGACCTCGACGCGGCGCGGCAGCCCGGTGAAGAGCGGCGTCAGCGTTCCCGGCAGGCGGACGTCCGGCAAGGCGCTAGTCGACGATCGCGACGTCCACGGAGGAGATCGACGGCAGGTAGCTCACGATCTCGTTCCACGTGTCGCCCTCGTCGGCACTCGCGAAGACCTGGCCGGTGCTCGTGCCGACGTAGAGGCCGGGCACGTCGGCGCCGTCGATCGCCATCCCCTGCCGCAGGACGCCGAGGTGCGCGTCCTCCTGCGGCAGGCCCTTGCGCAGGTCCTGCCAGCTCGAGCCGCCGTCGCGCGTTCGCCAGACGGCCGCCTTCCCGTCGTGCATCGTCCGGCCATGGCCGCCGTCCACCGGGATGACGTAGAAGGTCTCCTTGTCGTGCGGGTGCGCGGCAGCGGCGAAGCCGAAGTCGCCCGGCAGTCCCTCCGTGATCTCGCTCCACGTCTGGCCGCTGTCGTCGGAGCGGTGCATGCCCACGTGGTTCTGCTGGTACATGCGCCGGGAATCCGGCGAGCGGACGAGCTTGTGCACGCAGAAGCCCACCTCCTCGTGCTCGGCGGGCCAGTCGCGGCGCAGGCCGCGGTTGCGCGGCGTCCAGCTCGTGCCGCCGTCCTCGGTCTCGAAGGCGCCGACTCCCTGCACGACCGTGAAGAAGCGGTCGGAGTCGCCCGTGTCGGTGACGAAGCCGGAGATGCCGAGATGCCCCGGTGGCTGGTGGGCAGGGTCGTCCCACGACTCGCTGCCCGGCTGGCCGGCGAGCGTCGAGAGGAGCGACCACGTCGCCCCGCCGTCGCGGCTCTCGAAGATCCCGGGCGCCTCGGCGCCGACGAGCAGCCGGTCGCCGGCGACGGCGAGCGTCGAGACCTTGGAGACCTTGCGCCCGTCCTCGTCGCCGTAGGAAAGGCCCTCGCTCGAGAGCTCCCACGACTCGCCGAGGTCGCGGCTGCGCCAGACGGCGGAGCCGTGCCACTCGCTCGCCGCGGCGGCGTAGATCGAGCCGGAGCCCGGGTCGAAGATCGCGTGGTAGACGGGCCAGCCCTCGCAGAACGGCCCGCGCAGCTGCCAGTCGCGCCGATCCTCGCTCTCGAGCAGGAAGGCGCCCTTGCGGGTGCCGACGATCAGCAGGGTGCGTGTCATCTCTCTCCCCGGTCTCGGTGTCGTCTCCGTCCTAGCTGAACGGCTTCATCAGCATGTCGGCGACGACGAGCAGGAGCACGCCGACGTCGACGCGGGCGATGAGGAGGATGCGCCCGATCGCAGCCTGGGTCTCGGGCGCGGCGGCTCCGGCGGTGTCGCTCAGCGTCACGATCCGCCTCGCGAGGGGAGCGAGCACGGCGACGCCCGTCGTGAAGCTGAGCGCGTAGCCCGCGAGCCCGATGTCCACCCATGTCGTGCCGAAGCCGATGTGGTGGTTGATCACCATGGTGATCCCCATGGCGAGCACGACGAGCCCGGCGGGCGCGAAGAGCTTCTCGCCGGCGAACGCGGCCTGCCGCGCGACCGTCGCGAGCTCCTCGGGATCGGAGGTTCGCTCCGCCTTCATCGCGAGCGCGGTGAGGAGGAGCCCACCGCCGACCCAGAAGACGGCGACGCCGACGTGGATCAGCTTGAAGACGGCGAAGACGTGCGAGTGGGCGTCCGTCGCATTGAGCGCGAACGCGAGGGCGACGGCGGCGACGCAGACGCCGACGAGCGCGGTGAGCCAGGCGGAGGCGCGGCTCGCACGCGGCGCCCCGGCGATGTGAGTGGATTCCATGGGCGGGGAGTAAACGCGATCCGACGGACGATCACAAGCCGCGCGCCGCGGCGAGCAACTCGTCGACGTCGGGGAGCTCGTCGTTCGCGTACAGCCAGGCGCCGCGCACGACGCCGTCGCCGTCGAGGAGGAACGCGCTCCGGCGCGAGACGTCCCGCATCCCACGGTGCTCGAACGCGACGCCGAAGCCCCGCGTCGCCTCGGCGTTCCAGTCCGAGAGGAGCGGGAAGTCGAGGTCGAGCGCCTGCATCCACGCGACGTGCGTGTACGGCGAGTCGCGCGAGATCGCGTACGGCTCCACGCCCGCCGCCTGCAGCTCCGCTCTCCTGTCACGCAGGAGCTCGAGCTCGCTCGTTCAGGTCGACGACCAGTCGAAGAGGTAGAAGAGCAAGAGGAGCGGGTTGCCCCCGGCGCTCGGGTCTCCGACGAGGTCGCCGACACTCGCCGACTCGCGCGGCGTCGTCCAGACGACTGCCTCGAGCGGTGCCTTGTCCCCGACCCCGAGCATCGTCCAGATCCTACGCTGCCGCAGCGACGTCGCCGCCGCCCAGAGGCAGGAGGCGCAGGAAGACGGCGGCGCAGCGACCCCCGAGGACGCTGAGCCTCATTCCGGCAGGACGGCGTCGAGCTCGATCTCGCAGCGCCAGTGCTCGTCCATGAGGCCTGCGACGACGACGAAGGTCGAGGCCGGACGAACCTCGCCGAACACCTCGCCGTGGGCGCGCCCGACCGCCTCCCAGTCGCCGGCGTCGACGAGGTAGACCCGTGTCCGCACGACGTGCTCCGGAGCCGCTCCGAGCTCGGCGAGCGCGTTCGTCGCGATCTCGAGGCACTGCTTCGCCTGCTCGTACGGGTCGGGCGAATCGCTGCCGATCGGCGCCGTTCCCGCCACGTGGATGCTGCGCCCCTCACGCACCGCGCGCGAGTAGCCGACGGTCGCCGCGTACGGCGAGACGGCGGGGACGGCGCGGCGCGCCACGTCCCTAGTATCTCTCGCCGTGGAGGCGCTGCGGGCGATCGACGACTGGGAGGCCGGGGTCGCTGCTGCCGGCGTCGTCCGTGCCGACCGGGTCGTCGCCACGCACGGGCCCACCGACGTCGATCTGCCGTGGGCGTCGGTGACGAAGCTCCTGACCGGGCTCGCCGTGCTCGTCGCGGTCGAGGAGGGAACGGTCGACCTCGACGAGCCGGCCGGCCCGTCCGGCTCGACCTTGCGCCACCTGCTCGCGCACGCCTCGGGGCTGCCCCCCAACGGCAGCGAGCCGATCGCGCAGCCGGCCCGCCGGCGCATCTACTCGAACACGGGCATCGAGCTCGCGGCGGACCTGCTCGAGAGGCGGGCCGCGATGCCGTTCGCCGACTACCTCGCCGAGGCCGTCGTGCGACCCCTCGGCCTGCGCGGCGTCCTCCGCACCTCGCCCGCGTACGGCTACCACGGACCGCTCGACGACCTGCTCGCGCTCGGCGAGGAGCTGCTCGCGCCGAAGCTCGTCGCTCCCGAGACGCTCGCCGAGGCGACGACAGTCCAGTTCCCGGGGCTCGTGGGCGTCCTCCCCGGCCTGGGCCGCATGGAGCCGAACGACTGGGGCCTCACCTTCGAGCTGCGCGACGGCAAGGCGCCGCACTGGACCGGCGCGCGCAACTCGCGGCGGACGTTCGGTCACTTCGGCGCGAGCGGCACCTTCCTCTGGGTCGACCCGGAGGAGAGGCTCGCGTGCGGCGTGCTCACCGGCCGCCGGTTCGGCGACTGGGCGAAGCAGTCGTGGCCGGTGCTGAGCGACGCGGTGCTCGCCGAGGCCGACGGATCTCCCGCCGCGCGGTCGACAGCTCTGGGTCCTGCGGCTCGCAAAGTTGAGCCGAACGGCCCATAGTCACTCGGCACGATCGCGTGGATCATGGCGGCGATGAGCGAGCGTGGCTTCCACTCCATCGAGGACGACATCGCCGACACCTGGGTCGAGGACTGGGCCGGCGCCGGTCTCGCCGAGCTCGAGGCCTACCTCGCCAAGCACGCCGACTTCCAGCGCTTCCTCGCCGCGCGTGACGCGGCCACGCCGGCGGCGGAGTAGCGCCCAGAGCTCGTGAGGGCGGGGGAGGGGCGGCTCGCGCCGCCGGTTCCCCCTACGCGAGCCCGAGCTGCGCCTCGAGCATGCCCTTCGGCATCGCGCCCACGGCCGCAGCCTTCGGCGCGCCGCCCTCGAAGAGCATCATGTTCGGGATCGACTGGATCCCGTAGCGCATCGCGAGATCCTGGTTCTCGTCGATGTTGACCTTGACGAGCTTGAACTGCCGCTCCTCGGCGATCCGCTCGAGGACGGGCGAGACCGCGTGGCACGGTCCGCACCACTCGGCCCAGAAGTCGACGAGCACGGGTGAGTCCGCCTGGAGCACCTCGCTCTCGAAGGTCGCGTCGGTGACGTCGGTGGCCATCGTTTCCTTTCTCTTCTGTGTGAACGGCAGCCGGTGCATCCAGCTGCCATGGAGTGACAACGCCTCAGCCTAGACTTGCCTTCCCGATGCCGGAGCCAATCTTCCAGCCTCTGCCGGACAAACCGGATCATCCCGCCCTCGAGCGGGCGCTGCTCGAGCGCTGGGAGGAGGAGGGGACGTTCGGGAAGCTGCGCGAGCAGAACCGCGGCGGCCCGGTCTTCTCCTTCGTCGACGGCCCCGTCACGGCGAACAAGGACCTCGGCGTCCACACCGCCTGGGGGCGGACGCTCAAGGACGTCTTCCAGCGCTACAAGGCGATGCAAGGCTTCGACCAGCGCTACCAGAACGGGTTCGACTGCCAGGGACTCTGGATCGAGGTGGGGGTCGAGCGCGAGCTCGGGCTCAACTCGAAGCGCGAGATCGAGGAGTACGGGCTCGAGAACTTCGCGCGCAAGTGCCGCGATGCCGTCGTCCACTACAGCGAGCTGCTCTGGGCCGGCTCGAAGCGCCTCGGACAATGGATGGACTGGGGCAACGACTACTTCACGTTCAGCGACACGAACATCGAGTACGTGTGGCGGATGCTGAAGGTCGTCCACGAGCGGGACTGGCTCTACCTCGGCCATCGCGCCACCGAATGGTGCCCGCGCTGCGGCACGTCGATCTCGCAGCACGAGCTGATCGGCTCGTACGTCGACCGGGCCGACCCGTCGCTCTTCGTCCGGTTTCCGCTGCTCGAGCGCCCGGGGGAGTTCCTCGTCGTCTGGACGACGACGCCGTGGACGCTCCCGGCGAACGTCGCTGCAGCCGTCAACCCGGAGGCCGAGTACGGGCGCCGGGCGAACGGCGAGTGGGTCGCGGTCGGCCGCTACCCCGAGGAGCAGTTCGAGGAGAAGCGCCGCGGAGCGGAGCTCGTGGGGTGGGGCTATCGCGGCCCCTTCGACGAGCTCCCGGTGGGTGGCGCGGTCGAGCATCGCGTGATTCCGTGGGACGAGGTCTCGCTCGACGAGGGAACGGGCATCGTTCACATCGCTCCCGGGGCCGGCTCCGAGGACTTCGAGCTCTCGCAGGTGCATGGGCTGCCGGTGCTCCAGCCGGTCGACGAGTCCGGGCGGTTCCACGACGACTACGGCTGGCTGCACGGGCTCTCGACGACCGAGGCGGCCGAGCAGATCATCGGCAATCTCGAGGAGAAGGGCGTCCTCGTCGAGGCGGGGCTGTACGAGCACCGGTATCCCGAGTGCTGGCGCTGCCACACGCCACTGATCTTCCGCATCGCGGACGACTGGTTCATCTCCGTTCGCGACCTGCGGCAGCAGATGCTCGACGCGAACGCCTCGGTCGAGTGGACCCCGGAGTACATGGGGAAGCGCATGGACGACTGGCTCCGGAACATGGGGGACTGGAACATCTCCCGCCGCCGCTACTACGGGTTGCCGTTGCCGTTCTATCCGTGCGCGTGCGGGCACCTGAACGTGATCGGGTCCCGGGCAGAGCTCGAGGCGCGCGCGGCGACGGGGCTCGAGCAGCTCGAGGAGCTGCGCCGCCCGTGGATCGACCGCGTCCCGGTCTCGTGTGAGAAGTGCGGGGAGCCGGTCGAGCGGATCAAGGAGGTGGGCGACGTCTGGCTCGACGCGGGAATCGTCCCGTTCTCGACCCTGGGCTGGCAGAACGACGAGTGGGTTCCGCAGGGGTACGGGACGGGCGCTGCCGAGGGGTTGACGACGGCGGACCTGCCCGACCACGCCTACTGGGAGAAGTGGTTCCCGGCCGACTGGGTCTCCGAGATGCGGGAGCAGATCCGGCTCTGGTTCTACTCCCAGCTCTTCATGTCGGTCGTGCTCACGCAGCAGGCGCCGTTCCGGCGCGTGCTCGGCTACGAGAAGATGCTCGACGAGAACGGCCGCGAGATGCACGGCTCGTGGGGCAACACGATCGAGGCGGGCGACGCGTTCGAGCGCATGGGCGCGGACGTGATGCGCTGGCAGTTCGCCGCGCAGCCGCCCGACCGGAACCTCCTGTTCGGGTTCGGGCCTGCGGGCGAGGTCAAGCGGAAGCTGCTCACCTTCTGGAACTCCCTCAAGTTCTTCGTCGACTACGCCAACATCGCCGGGTTCCGGCCGTCGTGGGACGAGCTCGAGCCGGAGGGGGACGACCTCGAGCCGCTCGACCGCTGGCTCGTCGAGCGGACGCACGCATTCGTCGTGGAGGCGACGGGCGGGTACGAGCGCTGGCTGTCGCCGGATGTCATGCGCGAGTTCGAGGGCTACCTCGACGACCTCTCGAACTGGTACATCCGGCGCTCGCGCCGCCGCTTCTGGGCGGACGACGAGGCGGCGCTGCGGACGCTCTGGTACGCCCTCGTGCAGTCGTTGCGCGTCCTGGCGCCGATCCTCCCCTTCGTCACCGACCACCTGTGGCGGACGCTCGTCCTCGACGGCCCGGAGTCGGTGCACCTCGCCGGCTGGCCCGAGGTCGCAGAGCCCGACCGCGCGCTCCTCGACGAGATCGC
The DNA here is from genome assembly GCA_964602945.1 of uncultured Gaiellales bacterium. Lineage (GTDB taxonomy): Bacteria > Actinomycetota > Thermoleophilia > Gaiellales > Gaiellaceae > Palsa-739. Next base: position 22,276 of record CAZRTE010000013.1, on the reverse strand, counting down.
CGAGGTGCGGCGCGTCGTCGAGCTCGGGCGCCAGGCGCGCTCGACCTCCGGGATCAAGCTGCGGCAGCCGCTGGGCCGGCTCGTCGTCGAGGGCGCGGACGTCGGCGGGCACGTCGGGGAGATCGCGGACGAGCTGCGCGTGAAGTCGGTGGAGCTCGGCCCGGTCGAGGCGGTCGAGCTGCGCGTGAAGCCGAACCTCCCCGTGCTCGGCCCGAAGCTCGGCTCCGAGCTCGGCGCCGTGCGCGAGGCTCTCGCGGCCGGCGAGTTCGAGGAGCTGCCGGGCGGCCGCTTCCGGGTGGCCGGACACGAGCTCGAGCCCGACGAGGTGCTCGTGGAGCGCGGCGGGCGCGAGGGCTGGGCGGTCGCGTCCGGCGACGGGATCACGGTGGCGCTCGACCTCTCCCTCGACGACGAGCTCCTGCTGGAGGGCGAGGCGTACGAGCTGATCCACAAGGTCAACTCGCTCCGCCGGGAGCGAGGCTTCGAGCTGACCGACCGGATCGTCCTCACCGTGCCGGAGGAGATGCGCGAGCTCGTCTCCCGCCACGGCGACTGGATCGCGGGGGAAGTGCTCGCGACCGAGATCCGCTTCGGCGGGGAGCTGGGAATCGAGAAGAGCTAGGCGGCGGCGGCCGCCGCCGACGCCGCCCGGCGCAGCTCGACCGGCAGCCGGAAGCTCACGTCCTCGTGCACGGGCGGCTGCTCCCGCACGTCGGCGCCCCGTTCGCGGAACCAGGCGCAGACCTCGGCGACGAGCCGCTCCGGCGCCGACGCGCCCGAGGTCAGGCCGATCGTCTCGCGGCCCTCGAGCCAGCTCTCGTCGATCCCCCGCACGTCGTCGATCAGGTGCGCGTGGACTCCGCGGGCGTGCGCCACCTCGACGAGCCGCTGCGAGTTCGAGGAGTTGCCCGACCCGATCACGAGGAGGAGCTCGACCTCCCCCAGCAGTTCCTTGACGGCCCACTGGCGGTTCGAGGTCGCGTAGCAGATGTCCTCGCGCGCCGGCCCCTCGATCTGGGGGAAGCGGCGGCGGAGGACGGAGACGATCTCCTGCGTCTCGTCGACCGAGAGCGTCGTCTGCGTGACGTAGGCGAGGGGCCGGTCGTCCGGAAGCGCGATCCGCCCGGCGTCCGCGGGAGACTGGACGAGCGTGATCGAGCCCGGAGCCTCGCCGAGCGTCCCCTCGACCTCCTCGTGGCCGGCATGGCCGATCAGGACGACCGCATAGCCGGCCTCCGCGTAGCGGCGCGCCTGCGCGTGCACCTTCGTCACGAGCGGACAGGTCGCGTCGATCGTCGTCAGCCGGCGCCCCTCCGCCTGGCGGCGCACCGCGGGCGCCACGCCGTGGGCCGAGAAGACGACCGTGGCCTGCTCCGGGACCTCCGCGAGGTCGTCGACGAAGACCGCGCCGTGCGCCTCGAGGTCGCGGACGACATGGGAGTTGTGGACGATCTGCTTGCGGACGTAGACGGGCTTTCCGTAGAGGGCCAGAGCTCGCTCGACCGTCTCGACGGCCCGCTCGACGCCCGCGCAGTATCCACGGGGCGACGCGAGAAGGACCTGCTTCACCACTGCGGCCACCATAGCGGGGCCGTGTTAGCGGTACGTGAAAGGCGCCCGGCTCGCCCGGCGCACGACTCGGTCCTATTGCTTGTAAAGATGGGCCGTACGGCCCATTGTCCGGCCCACGGCCGGGTTCTACTCTCCCTGCCACTGGGCGATGCGAGCCGCTGGACGTTCGCGGCGCGCAGTCGGGAGAGCCCGCCGCACCGACCCCCCGAGCGGCGGGCTTTTCCATTTCCGGCCGTCCCGGACGGCGTCGCAGGCGGCCGGGTGTTGCGCGCTCGTAGAATTCGACGGCCCAGTGAGTCCAACCGAGCCTCCGATCGTCCGCGCGCTCCGTCGCGCCGCGACCGCGGCGTTCCGGTTTCGTGCGACCACCGGCCGGCGCGCTCGCTCGTCCGCTCAGGAGCCGGTCGGCGGCCGTGAGCTCGAGAGCGTCAGCCGTGTCGCCGGCGAGCTCGCGCGCCTGGCCGACGTCGAGGACGTGGCGCGGACGCTGCTCGACGAGCTCGCGGCGCTCTTCGACGTCGGCTTCGCCGCCCTGACCTTCGTCTCCGACGACGGCCGCGAGGCGTCCGGGTATCTCGGCCGCGCACAGGGCAAGGACGTCGACTGGTGGCGTGAGCTGCGGCTGGACCTCGAGCGTGAGCCCTCGGGGATCGCGAGCGCGGTCCGCGAGGCCTCCGCGTTCCCCGTCCACGACGCGGCCGGCTCGGGCGTCGTCAGCCGCCGTCTCGCAGAGGCCGTCGGGGCCCGGAGCGCGGCCTTCGTGCCGCTGCTCGTGCAGGAGCGCGTGATCGCCGTGATCTCCGTCGCCACCGACGACGCGCTGCGCGTCTTCTCCTCCGAGGATCTCGCGGTGATGCAGACGCTCGCCTCCGAGGCGGCGGTCGCCCTCGAGCGTCTGCGCGCCTCGATCGCGCTCGAGGAGGCGCTCGGCCGCGAGCGGCTGCTCGCCTCGATCGCCCGGGGGCTGCGGAGCGAGCTCGATCTCGCCTCGGCGCTCTCCGGCGCGGCCGAGGAGACCGGACGGGCACTGGACGCGTGGCGCTGCTCCATCCGGATCGAGGGGGAGCAGTCGCCGGTGACGGCGGCGTGGAAGGCGCAGCCGGAGGAGTCGCTCCCCGGGGACGGCGGGGCCGCCGTGGCGGCGCTCCTGGAGCAGGCCCTGGAGCAACGGCAGACGGTCGTCCGGGAGGCCGGCGAGACGACGCTCGTCGCGGTCCCGGTGCTCGCCTCGGAGCAGCCCGCCGGCACCCTCTGCGTGCTTCGCTCCGCCACGCAGACGTGGAGCAAGGGCGAGCTCGCGCTGCTCGAGTCGGTCGCGGCCGAGATCGGTCTCGCCGTCCGCGTCGCGCGCCTGCTGGACGAGAACCGGGAGCGGCTCACCCAGCAGGAGGCGTTGCTGCACGCGGCCCATGTCCTGAGCAGCGAGCTCGATCTCGCCGCCGTCCTGCAGCGGCTCGTCGACCAGCTCGCCGCCCTGCTCGAGGCGGAGGCGGCCGACTGTCACCTCCTCGATCCCGAGTCCGGGCTCCTCCGCTGCGTCGCCGTGCACGGCTTCGACCGCTCGCTGCTCGGCTTCGAGCTCCCGGCCGACCAGGGGCTCGCGCGTGCGGCGATGCGGGAGATGCAGCCACGGGTCGAGAGCGAGTACAGCGAGACCTATGCACCGGTGCCCCATCCCGCCTACGAGGGCTTCACGAACGTGATCGTCGCCCCGATGGTGTGGAGCGACGAGGTGCGGGGCGTGCTCGGTGTCGGCCGGCGCCGCGGCCTGCCCTTCACGCCGCGAGACGCAGGCGTGCTCGACGCGTTCGCCGGCCTCGCCTCGCTCGCGCTGCGGAACGCGGAGATGTTCACGCAGAGCTCCGACCAGGCGCGAGTGCAGCGCGGCTTCTACCGGATCGCGTCCGCGCTCGGACGGTCGCTCTCGCGGGCCGCGACGCTCGAGGCGGTGGCGCAGGCGGCCGCGGAGGCGCTCGGCGGAACCTCGGCTGCCGTGCTCGTCCCGTCGAGTGGCCGCCTCGAGGCGGTCGGGACCTACGCCCTCCCGACGGAGCTCGCCCGCCTGCTCGGCGAGAGTGCCGCCGAGAGCCGGAGCGCCTTCTTCCGTGCGGCGGCCGAGGACCGGATCGTCGCGTCGGCTGCGGTCGAGGAGGACGACCGGCTCCTCCCCGAGGTACGCGCGGCGGCCACCGAGGCCGGCTACCGCTCGCTCATCGCCGTGCCCGTCGATCCGCCGCGCGACGCCGGCCGCGGGATCGTTCTCATCCTCTTCGCGGACGAGCGCTCGTTCAGCGACGACGACCTCGAGCTCGCCCGTCACCTCGCGGACGCGACGCGGGGAGCCCTCGAGCGGAGCGAGCTGTTCGAGGCGGAGCGGAGCGCTCGTGCGCTCGCGCAGCAGCTCACCCGCACCGGCCGCCTCCTGACGAGCGAGCTCGACCCGGGCGCGGTGCTCGACGAGGTCGTGCAGCAGGCGCCGGCGCTCCTGAACGCCGACGCGGCTGCCTTCCGGCTGCTCGCCGACGAGGAGCTCGTCGTGACCGCGGCCGCCGGCCCCGGCGCGGAGAACGCTCTCGGCTCGCGGAGTCCCGCCGGAGGCCGGCTCTCGGGCGACGTCGTCCAGTCCGGGGCGCCGGTCGCGCACGCGGCCGCCGGCTCCGACGAGCGGTTGCGGGATCTCGACCCCATGCTCGCGGGCGGGAACGCGGCCTTCCTCGGCGTCCCGATCGCCGGCGCGGAGGGAACCATCGTCGGCGTCCTCTCCGTCTACGCGACGGTGCCGCGCGACTGGCGGGAGGAGGAGGTCGAGGCGCTCCTCGTCGTCGCCGCGAGCACCTCCTCCGCGCTCTCGAACGCCGAGCTCTACCAGCGGGTGGCGCTCGAGCGGGAGCGGTCGGTGGCGATCCTCGCCAACATCGCGGACGGGATCGTCGCCGTCGACCGGGAGGGGGAGGTCGTGCTCTGGAACAGCACGGCCGAGCGGATCACCGGCGTGCCCGCGGCGGCCGCGCTCGGGCGGACGCCGGAGGAGGTGCTGCAGCGGAGCCTCGAGGCGACCGGCGCCGGCGATCGCAACCGGCTCGTGCCGATCATGCGCGGGCGGGAGGAGGTGTGGCTCTCCCTCACCGAGGCCGTGATGCGCGACCCGGCCGGATCCGTCGCTGGCCGCATCTTCGCCTTCCGGGACATCTCGGCCGACCGCCTCGTCGAGCAGGTCAAGTCCGATTTCGTGAGCACGGTCTCGCACGAGCTCAGGACGCCGCTGACGTCGATCTACGGCTTCGCGGAGACGCTGCTCCGGCAGGACGTGATGTTCGGCGAGGAGGAGCGGCAGACGTTCCTCCGCTACATCGCCTCCGAGTCGCAGCGGCTGACGGCGATCGTCGACACGCTCCTCAACGTCGCCCGCCTCGACACCGGCGACCTCCAGGTGAACCTGGCCGAGACGGACGTCCGGGACGTCGTCGGTCAGGTGCTGGAGGGCCTGACGGCCGGCAACGGCCATCGGTTCGTCGTCGACCTCCCCGACGGGGCGCTCGCAGCGCGGGCCGATCCGGAGAAGCTGCGGCAGGTCTTCGCCATCCTCGTCGACAATGCGCTTCGCTACTCGCCCGACGGTGGCACCGTGACGGTCGGGGCCGTGCGCCGCCAGACCACGATCGAGGTCAGCATCGCGGACGAGGGCATCGGCATCCCGCAGTCCGACCAGGAGCAGATCTTCCGCAAGTTCTACCGTGGCGCCGACGCCGAGCTGCGGGCCGGGGCGGGCGGCACCGGGCTCGGGTTGTTCATCGCGCGCGGGCTCGTCACCGCGATGGGCGGGAGGATCTGGGTCGCTTCGCGGGAGGGAGAGGGCTCTCGCTTCGCCTTCGAGCTGCCGGCGGCCGCGGCGGCTCCGTCCCCGGCCGGCAGCGGGAGAGAGTGAGTGCCGGGGTGGTCGGGTATAGGCAGCCCGTGGACGACACAGGCGGCACCCGGGTGCTCGTCATCGACGACGAGGCCCCCATACGCCTCCTTTGCCGGGTGAACCTCGAAGCGGAGGGCATGGAGGTGCTCGAGGCTGGGGACGGCGCGACGGGCCTGGAGCTCGCGCGCGCCGAGCAGCCCGACGTCGTCCTCCTCGACGTGATGATGCCGGGGCTCGACGGCTGGCGCGTCGCCGAAGAGCTGCTCGAGGACCGGCGCACGGACGGGATCCCGATCATCTTCCTCACGGCCCGGGCCGAGTTCCGCGACCGGGCGCGCGGCCTCGACATCGGCGGGGTCGACTACGTGACGAAGCCCTTCAATCCGCTCGAGCTCGCTTCGCTCGTGCGGGACCTGCTCGCGCGGATCGAGCGCGGCGAGCGCGACGAGCTGCGCGGGGAGAAGCTCTCCGAGCTCCGGGCGCTCATGGAGCTGCGGTAGCCGCGCCTAGCGCGCGGTCTGGGCCAGGACGATGCCGCTGAGGACGACCCCGGCGCCGACGAGCTGTGCCGGCGTCAGCGTCTGCTGCAGCCAGACCCAGCCGAGGACCGTCGCGATGACCGGCTCGAGCATCGCCACGATCCCGGCGCGGGTCGCGGTCACGTGCTTCAGCGCGCCGACGATGAGTACGAAGGGCGCGATCGTCCCGAGCACGATCACCCAGAGGAGGAGCGCCCAGGCGGGCAGGTGCCAGGACGAGAGGGCTCCCTCCAGGGCCACGGTCTTCGCCACGGTGGACGCCGGGAAGCTCCACCACGGCTGGGCGATCGTCCAGAAGACGCTCGCGAAGAGGAAGCCCCAGACGAGGAGCGAGATCGAGTCGCGCTCGGCCACCCGCCGCTCGGCGAGCAGGAGGTAGGACGCGTATGCCGCGGCCGCGAGCAGCCCGAAGCCGACACCGAGCACGTCGAGGCTCGAGCCGCGCCAGATCTGCACCATGAGCACGAGGCCCACGAGCGCGAGTACGAGCGCCGCCCAGACGCGCCGCCGGATGTGCTCGTGCCCGAAGGTGCGCACCCAGATCGCGACGAGCAGCGGCCCGAGGTACTGGATGAGCAGCGCGATCCCGAGCGGGAGCCGGTCGATGGCGAGGAAGTAGAAGAGCTGCACCCCGGCGACGCCGACGACGCCGAAGACCGCGAGCCGCCGCCACTCCCCGGTGCGGAGCCGGAACGAGTGCCGGTCGAAGAGAAGCGCGACGACCGTCAGCCCGAGGAACGCCCCGAGGCAGCGCACCTCGGTCAGCCGCAGGGAGCCCAGGCTCGAGGTGAGGACGACCTTCGAGACGGCTCCGTTGAGCCCGAACAGCGTTGCCGCTGCGAGCACCATGGCGTAGCCGAGAGCCGGCCGCCGCGCCTGCTCCTCGCCGATCGTCTCGCCGACCCCGATCGCTGCCACCTAGGGCACGCGTCCGCAGGTCATGGCCGCTTCCCGGCGGCGTGCCGGACGAGCGACCGAACTCACACACGCGTGCACCGGCCCGACGGTAGCTCACGCAGGTGCGCGGCCTACACTGCCTCGGTCGGGGCGTAGCTCAGCCTGGTAGAGCGCCCGGTTTGGGGCCGGGAGGCCGGCAGTTCGAGTCTGCCCGCCCCGACTGAGCTAGGAGCTCCGCGAGCGCGCCGCGTGCGCGGCGGCTCCTGCCGCCTGCTCGTCGGCGAGGAAGCGGAGCAGGTAGGCGGTGAAGGCGCCGAAGAAGACGACCGCCTCCTCCGCCGCCATCGTCACCCCGGCGATCTGCTGGTCGGCGAGCGGCGCCGGCCCCCACGCGCGCGGCGCGTGCGCGTAGAAGGGATAGATCGCCCGCGGGATCAGGGCGAGCAGGAGGCCGAGCGGCGACGCGAGGACGAAGGCGGCGAAGAGGTAGGCGGCCTTGGCGCCGGCCGGGCGGTGGCCGTGGACGACCGGCCACCAGACGCACGCTCCCGCGAGGAGGTAGGTCAGGTGCTCGACGTGGAGGACCGAGTGCGGGTGGCGGAGCGCGAAGTCGTAGATCCAGGGCAGGTGCCACGTGTAGTAGGTGCCGAGCCAGAGCGGCAGCGCGACGAACGGCTGGAAGAGCGGAAAGCGGGCCGCGCGCCGGGCGAGCTGCGGGGGGACGGCGAGCACGAGGAGGGCCGGGACCCACTCGGCGAGGAGGACGTTCTGGAGCAGGTGCGCCCAGAGGAAGGTGTGGTTCGCGAGCGGCTCGAGCTCGGTGAAGAAGGCGGTGAAGACGAGTGCGACCCCCAGCGCGCCGGCCGCGATGCGCGGGCGGGAGAGCCGTCCGCGCCGGGCCGCGAGGGCCAGCCCGAGCGCGAGCGCCGGCGCGAGCCCGATCGCCTCCGCCGAGGGATTCATCGCCGCGTACCGTAGACGCGCCCGAGCCGGGTCAGTCGAGCCACTGCGGCCGCTCGAAGCCTCCGTACTCCTGGATCGCGCCGTAGATGTGCTGCACCGCTCTCGTGCTGTGGAGCGTGAGGCGGCAGGTGCCGTACGGCAGCCTGTTGACGCGCGTCCGCTTGCTCGCGCGCGAGTACCGGTTCACCGTGCTCTTCGTCAAGCAGTCCCGCGGCAGCCGGGCTGTCGCGAGCCAGAAGTCCTCGATCTCTCGCTGCCTCTCCTCGTGGTCGGCGAAGAGGTTGCAGGCGAGGCGCAAGGAAGCTTCGGGGGGCTGGAAGTACTGGCGGAGGAAGCGCGCGAAGAAGGCGATCATCGCCGGGTCGGAGTTGACCAGTTGAACGGTGTTCCGGTGCTTCGCCCCCTCGGCCCAGAGGAGCATGCAGCCGGCTGCGTGCAGGGGCTCGCCGCGTCGTGCCAGCGCGCGCCCTTCCTCCTGGAAGCGGCGTCGCCGTGCCCGGTAGTAGGCGCTTCGCGCGCGGGAACGCACCGAGGCTCCACGCAAGGCGATCTCGGCACGCTGCTGGTCAGAGAGTTCGATCTCACGCACTTAGAGGCTCACGGTCGAGCGGGCGACGCCGAGGCGCCGCTCGATCATCTTGATCGACAGGCCCTCGCGCCTGAGCTCTTGCGCCATCTCTCGCCTCGATGTTGTCACCACAGGCAACACTAGCGAGGCCGCCGGACGGAGATCGAAGCGGGCGGCGGGGCTCGAACCCGCGACCCCGGGGTTGGAAACCCCGTGCTCTAGCCAACTGAGCTACGCCCGCGTGGTGAGGGAAGCGTAGCTCGGAGCTACTGCGGTGGGCCGCTGGCGGGGGTCAGCGTCCCCGCCTGCGCGCTGCCGGTCGTGTCCGTCCAGCCGAGCGATACCGCCGTGCCGGGCACGAGCGCCAGGAGCACTCGGCGGACGTCCGCCTGCGTCGAGACCGCGGCGCCGTTCAGCGACGTGACGACGTCGCCCGCGACGAGCCCCGCCGCCGCGGCAGCCGACCCCGGCGGGACCTGGACGACCCTGGCGCCGCCGGCGACGTTCTGCAGGACGACCCCGCGCCCGAGGGAGGCGGTCGGGCCGACGTGGACGGTGCCGGTCGAGGTTCCGGCCTCGATCAGTCCGGCGACGCCGAGCGCCTGGGTGATCGGGATCGCGTAGCCGCGATGGCCGGCGCCGGTCGAGCCGGCGGTCACCATCCCGATCGTCTGTCCGCGCGCGTTCTGCAGCGCCCCGCCCGACTCGCCGGGCTGCACCCGGGCGCTCGTCACGATGAGGTTGCTCAGCGTCTCGGAGCCCCCTGACCCGGTGCCGGCGACGATGCGCCGATGGAGCGCCGTCACCGTGCCCGCGGTCGCCGCCGGCTTCCCGCGCCCGAGCGCGTTGCCGCGGACGACCACAGCCTGTCCCACGCGCAGCTGCGCCGGGCGGCCGAGCGAGATCGGCCGCAGCCCCGAGGCATGCGCGAGCTGGAGCACGGCGACGTCGCGCCGGACGGAGTACCCGACCACCGTCGCCGTGTATCTCCGGTGCGTCGTCACGTCGACGACGCGGAACGAGGTCGCTCCGTCGATGACGTGGTTGTTCGTCAGCACCTCGCCCGAGCGCGTGAGGATCAGGCCCGTGCCTGCGGCCTCGCCCTGCCGGTAGCCGAGCCTCGTGTAGATGTCGACGATGCCCACGTTCGGGTCGGGCTGCGCGCTCGACAGATGTGTGATGTGCCCGGCGGCGCCGGCCGGAGAGGCGGCTACGGTCGGCGCGAGCGCTGCCAGGAGGGCGAACAGAAGGCGTCGCGCGGCGCCGGGCACCCGCGCATCTGACCACCGGATCATGAGCGCGGCGTAAGGTAGCCGCAAGCCCCGCGTAAAGCCCGGCACGGTAGGTTCCAGGAGATGGGCAATGGCCGCGCCGGCACGTGGACGGTCGCGGCCCTCGTCGGCGCGGATCTCGCCTTCGCCTTCCAGCAGACGGCGATCGTCCCGGCCATCCCGGCCGTCCAGCACGACCTGCACGCCTCGCAGGAGTGGTCCGCCTGGCTGCTGACCGGGTACCTCGTCGCCTCCTCCGTGGCGACGCCGCTGCTCGGCAAGCTCGGCGACCGGCACGGCCGCCGGCGTGCCCTGGTCGGCTCGCTCGTCGGCTACCTGCTCGCGTCGATCGGCGCGGCGCTCGCCCCGGGGATCGTGTCCCTGATCGCCTTTCGCTCGCTGCAGGGACTCGGCGGCGCGATCTTCCCGCTCACCCTGTCGCTCGCGCGCGACCTGCTGCCCCAGGAGCAGCTCGGCCGGGCGATCGGCCTCCTCACGGGAGCGTTCGGCGGCGGCACCGCAGCCGGCTTCGGGGTGTCGGGACTCATCGTCGAGGCACTGTCGTGGCGCTACCTGTTCGGAGCGGGGGCCGTCGCCATGGCGGCGGCGCTCGTCGCGCTGCGCTTCGCCCCGCGCGTGGAGGAGCGGACGCGGCCGGGCCGTCTCGACCTGTCCGGCACGCTCCTGCTCGCCGGCGGGCTCTCGCTCGAGCTGATCGCGCTGACCGAGGGAGTCGGCCGGGGCTTCGCCGCGCCACTCGTCGTCGGCGGCTTCGCCCTCGGGACGCTGCTGCTGGCGGCGTGGATCGTCGTCGACCTGCGTGTCGACGACCCGCTGCTCGACCTCCGCGTCCTCGCGGAGCCCGCGCTGCTCCTGACGAACGTGACGACGCTCGCCCTCGGCTACGTCCTCTTCGGCACGTATTTCCTCGTGCCGTATCTCCTCGAGAGCGGCGGCGGCGGCGTCTCGACCGGTCCGCTCGGCGCCGGGCTCTATCTCCTGCCGGCCGCGCTGGGACAGGCGGTGGCCGGGCCTGTGGCGGGACGCCTGTCGGGCCGGCTGGCGCCGAAGTGGCTCGTCGGCGGCGGGATGGCGGCGCTCGCCGTCGCCTCGGGGCTGCTCGCGGAGTGGCACGACCGCCCGTGGCAGCTCCTCGCCTGGCTGTTCCTGCTCGGTGCGGGCGCGGGCGCCGCGGTCAGCGTGCTCAGCGATCTCGCCACGCAGCTCGTCGACCAGACCGAGAGCGGGTCGGCGGCGAGCATCAACAGCATGCTGAGGCGTTTCTCGGGCGGGATCGGAAGCCAGGTCGACGCCCTCCTGCTCGCGAGCGTCGCCGGCGGCTCGCACGCCGCCTTCGTGACCGCCTTCGGCATCGGCGGCGGCGTGGCCACCGCGGGAGCTGCAACCTCGCTGGCGATCCGCCGTACGCAGTAGCGTCCGCTGGGTGAGCGTCGGGCCGCAGCCGGGTGAGTCGCCGAAGCAGCGGGCCGACCGCGAGCTCGGCGAGCTCCTGAACGAGTTCCGGGTCGTCCTGCCGGGAATCACCGTCCTCTTCGGCTTCCTCCTGGCGGTGCCGTTCGCGAGCAGGTGGCGCGACATCGACGACTTCCAGCAGGACGTCTTCCTCGCCGCGTTCCTCGCCACGGGCGCCTCGATCGTGCTTCTCGTGGCCCTGAGCAGCTACCACCGCCTGCGCTTTCGCGTCGCGGAGAAGGAGCGTCTGGTGCGGGTGGGCAACGTGCTCGGGATCCTCGGCATCACCTGCTTCGGGATCGCGCTCGACGCCGTCGTCCTGCTCGTGACCGACGTCGTCACGGGCAGCGGCTTCGCCGCGGGCGCCACCGCGGGCGTCGCAGCGCTCGTGCTGCTCCTGTGGTACGGCCTGCCGGTCTGGGACCGGCTACGTGCTCGCTAGGCCGACGCGCTCGATCGAGACGGGCTCGCGCGGGCGGTCGGCCTCGCCGGTCTCCACCTGGGAGATGGCGTCGACGACGTCCATCCCGCCGGTGACGCGGCCGAAGACCGTGTGCTTGCCGTCGAGCCAGGGGCACGCCTCCGCGGTGACGATGAAGAACTGGCTGCCGTTCGTGTTCGGGCCGGCGTTCGCCATCGCGAGCGCGCCGCGGACGACCCGGCGCTCGTTCGCCTCGTCCTCGAAGGTGTAGCCGGGGCCGCCGGTGCCGGTGCCGGTCGGATCGCCGCCCTGGATCATGAAGTCGGGGATCACCCGGTGGAAGATCACGCCGTCGTAGAAGCCGTCCGACGCGAGCTTGCGGAAGTTCTCGACCGTCTTCGGTGCGTCCTCGTCGAAGAGCTCGAGGTCGATCTGGCCGTGACTCGTCTGCAGGGTCGCTGTGCTCATCGAGAAGGCACGCTAGCTGGCGGGGACGGACGGCGGCGGCGGTGGCGGGCGTCGCCGCAGCGCGAACAGCGCCGCCACGGACGGGCCGAGCGGCAGCCACAGGTTGAAGACGCGGTAGGCGAAGACGGCGAGCAGGGCGGGTGCGAGGTGGTATCCGACCCAGGTGAGCGCGAAGGGCAGTAACGCCTCGACGGCGCCGGCGCCCGCGAGCGGCAGCGTCCGCCGCGTCAGCGCGTAGCCGGTCGCGTAGCCGACGACGACGGCGGTCACCGACGGCGTGTGCCGGGTGAACGCGGCGAGGCAGGCCCAGAGGACGAACACCTCTCCGACCCAGTAGACGCCCATGCCCGTGAAGGCCTTGCCGCCGTGGCGTCGCGGCGAGGCGAGGATCTTGCCGACGACGAGGATCGCGTCGAGCGGAGGACGGAGGAACCGCAGGGGCCCGTGGCAGATCAGGTCGCGGTGGCGGACGGCGAGGACGGCGAGAACCGTTCCCGCCGGCACGCCGATCGTCCACGAGAGGGTGACCGCGCGTTCCGCCGAGCTGTGGTTGACGAGGAGGAGGACCGCGCAGACGCAGGCGCCTACGGAGAGGACCGCGTACTCGAGCGAGCCGAGGCCGAGCACGCGCACGCGCGCCTCCCCCCGCGGCACGCCGAGATCCTCGAGCGCCTCGAGGTCGACGGAGAACCCGCCGCGCGGCACGAACATCCCGAAGCCGGCCGCGACGACGGCTGCCGCGCGCAGCGCGCCGATCCTCGTGCCGCGGTCGACCTCCGCGACCTCCCGGTAGGCGATCACGTAGCCGAGGTGCGCGGCGAACGCACCGGCGATCGCGAACGGGAACCAGTACGTGTTCGCGTGCCGGATGTGCGAGAGAACGGCGCCGAGGCCCGCGACCCAGGCGACGGCGATCGCCACGACGAGCGAGAGCACCCCGGCGGCGAGCATCAGGATCGCCACGTGGCGTGGCTCGGACTCGCGATGGTGTGCGAGCAGTATCCCGAGCGGCCCACGGCGGCCGACGTAGTCGAGCGGGCGGTGCGACACGAGGCTCTTCGTTCCGCGGCGAGACATGGGCAATCCGTCGTCCGCCTCCGGGTGGCGGACGATGCGCCCGGGAGGATTCGAACCTCCGACCCGCGGATTAGAAGTCCGCCGCTCTGTCCACTGAGCTACGGGCGCTCGCGCACAGGGTAAATGGCCTCGCGGCCCCGCAGGCATCCGCTCCCGGGCCCCCGGGCGGCGGGTAGGGTGCCGTCGATGGCCGACGCGCTCGAGGGGCTGAAGACTCGGCTGGCCGAGGTCATGGACCTGGGGAAGATCGCCCGGGTTCTCTCCTGGGACCAGCAGACGATGATGCCGGCGGCGGGCACGCAGCATCGCGCCGAGCAGATGGCGACGCTCCGGCGGATCGTCCACGAGCGGTTCACGGACCCGGAGGTGGGCCGCCTGCTCGACGAGCTCCGCCCCCTCGAGGAGTCGCTCGATCCCGACTCCGACGATGCCGCGCTGCTTCGCATCGTCCGCCGCGACTACGAGAAGGAGGTGCGGGTGCCGGCGTCGCTGCGGGCCGAGGCGGCGCGTGCGGCCGCCGAGGCGCGCCCCGTCTGGGTGAAGGCCAAGGCGGAATCGGACTTCGCCTCGTTCCTGCCCTCGCTCGAGCGGATCGTCGACCTGAAGCTGCAGTACGTCGATCTCCTCGCCGACGGTGCCGCCGAACGCTACGACGTGCTCCTCGACGACTACGAGCCCGAGACGAAGACCGCCGAGGTGCGGGCGGTCTTCGGCGAGCTGAAGCCGCCGCTCGTCGAGCTGATCGCGGAGCTGCGGGAGCGGGAGATCGATCACGCGTTCCTGCACGGCGACTTCCCGCCCGACCGGCAGCGGGCGCTCGCGCACGAGGTGATCGACCTCTTCGGCCACCGGCCCGACGCCTGGCGGCTCGACCCGACGGAGCATCCCTTCGCCTCCGGGCCCGGGCGCGACGACGTGCGGATCACGACGAACTACCACCCCGACTCGCTCGAGTCGCTCTTCTCGACGATGCACGAGTACGGGCACGGCCTGTACAACCACCAGCTCCCGCAGCACCTCGAGCGGCTGCCGACGGGACAGTCCTGCTCGCTCGGGATCCACGAGTCGCAGAGCCGGCTCTGGGAGAACCTCGTCGGCCGCAGCCTCCCGTTCTGGCGCTTCTTCTTCCCGCGTCTGCAGGAGACGTACCCGGAGCAGCTCGGCGCTGTCGACCTCGAGCGCTTCCACCGTGCCGTCAACCGCGTCGAGCCGGGCCTGATCCGGATCCAGGCCGACGAGGTGACGTACGGGATGCACGTCATGCTCCGCTTCGAGCTCGAGCAGGACATCGTCGAGGGGCGCGTGGAGCTGCGGGACCTGCCGCAGCGCTGGAACGAGAAGATGTGGGACTACCTCGGCGTCGAGGTGCCCGACGACGGGCACGGCGTGCTCCAGGACGTCCACTGGTCGGGCGGCTCGATCGGCTACTTCTCGACCTACCTGCTCGGCACGGTCGCCTCGGTGCAGATCTGGGAGGCGGCACTGCGCGACCTGCCACAGCTCGAGGAGCAGGTCGGCCGCGGTGAGTTCGCGCCGCTGCGCGGGTGGCTCGGCGAGCACGTCCACTCGCTCGGCGCCAAGTTCTCCCCGCAGGAGACGCTCCGGCGGGCGACCGGCTCGACGCTCCAGCCGCAGCCGTACCTCGACCACCTCCGCCGCCGCTACGCGTAGCTCTCGTGCGCGCAGCGCCTGCTCCGGGGAGCAGGCGAGCGCGAGAGGGTGGCGGACGGGACTCGAACCCGCGACCACCGGGACCACAACCCGGGGCTCTACCAGCTGAGCTACCGCCACCGAGCGGCTACAGCGTAGCCGGATACCCTTGGGGTGCTCGGCCCCGTAGCTCAGAGGACAGAGCGGCAGCCTTCGAAGCTGCGTGCGGAGGTTCGATTCCTCCCGGGGCCATGAAGCGATTTGCAGGGATTGACTGCTACGCGGGGTCGGATGACCCCCGCAGCGTCCGGGGGAGAAATCGCGCTCAGGTGACGTCGCGGCGGGCGGTTGCCGCTATGCCGGCGATGGTGAGGGCGGCGGCCCAGGCGAGCAGGACGGCGCCGCCGGCGGTGGCGGGGAGGAGGTGCTTGGTGGTGAGGCCTTCGACGGCGTTCTCCGCGCGGTTGGGGCTGTAGCGGCCGACGGAGGGGACGAAGGCGAAGAGGAGGTTGTCGATGATCAGTCCCCAGGCGAGCAGGCCGATGATGGTGCCGACCTGGTTGCGGACGATCGCGCCGACGGCGGTGCCGATGGCGGCCCAGAGGGCGACGGCGGCGAGTCCGCCTCCGAGCATCAGCGTCGCCTGCCCGGTGGAGAGGGCGAAGGGGATGCCGCGCACGTGGAGGGTGAGGTAGCCGAGTGCGAAACCGAGCGCTTCGCCGACGACGCCGAAGGCGATGCCCGCCAGCAGTGCGGCGATCGCCTTGGCGGCGAGCACGCGTGAGCGGCGGGGGGCGAAGAGGAAGGTGGGTCGGATCGTGCCGTGGCGGTATTCGCCGGTGATCAGCATGACGCCGGCGAGGGCGGAGAAGAGGCCGGCGACGCTGCCGATGGCGAGGAGTCCGCGCTGGTCTTCCGGGCTGGTGAGCTGCGGGGCCTTCGTGAGCAGGCCGGTCAGGAGCGTGAAGAGGACGATCAGGGCGATCATCCCGGCCACGAGCCCGAGCGTGGTGCGGGTCGAGCGGATCTTCAGCAACTCGGCTCGTACCTGGGCGATCACGGCTGCTCCTCTGCGGTGAGCTGCAGAAAGACGTCTTCGAGCGAGGAGTTCTCGGCGACGAGCTCGTAGAGGGGGACGCCGGCGGCGAAGGCGATCCGGCCGACCTGCTCGCTGCTGGCTCCATGCGCGAGCAGCGCCTGCTCGTTGGCCGGGCTGGCCTCGATCTGCTCCCGCTCGAGCGCGGTCCGGAGCCGGTCGGGCTCGGGGGTGCGGATGCGGACGGAGCCGCCGACGCGGGAGGTCAACTGGGCCAGCGGCGACTCGGCGACGAGGCGACCACGGTTGATGATCAGGACCTGGTCGACGGTCTGGGCCACTTCGGCGAGCACATGGCTGGAGATGAGCACCGTCCGGCCTTCGGCCGCGAAGTCGCGCAGGAAGTCGCGCAGCCAGCGCACGCCCTCGGGGTCGAGGCCGTTGGCCGGCTCGTCGAGGATCAGCAACTCCGGATC
This sequence comes from uncultured Gaiellales bacterium, assembly GCA_964602945.1. Lineage (GTDB taxonomy): Bacteria > Actinomycetota > Thermoleophilia > Gaiellales > Gaiellaceae > Palsa-739. The sequence goes on along the minus strand of CAZRTE010000013.1, from coordinate 5,958 downwards.
GCCGAGCAGGGCGGCCGCCAGCCCGAGCCGCTGCCGCATCCCGAGCGAGTAGCCCTTCACCCGCCGCTTCGCCGCCTGCTCGAGCTCGACCCGGCGCAACGCGTCGTCGACGCGCGGGTCGGAGAGCCCCACCGAACGGCTCAACGTGCGCAGGTGATCGCGTCCGTTGCGGCCCGGATGGAAGTCGGTCGCCTCCAGCACCGCGCCGATTCGCACCGCCGGCCGCTCCAGCTCCGAATACGCGGAACCGAAGACGAGCGCCCGTCCACTGCTGGGTGCGGTCAGTCCGAGCAGCATCCGCAGCGTCGTCGTCTTTCCCGCACCGTTCGGGCCGAGGAAGCCCGTGATCGTCCCCGGCGCGAGCGCGAACGAGAGATCGTCGACGGCCAGCACGCTGCCGAAGCGCCTCGTCAGCGACTCGGCGCGGACGACCGCCGTCTGTCCGGAGCGGCTCGTCTCAGCCAAGGCCGAGTCTCTCTCGTACGTCGGCGGGATCGATTCCCAGGTGGGCGAGCAGCTCTGCTGCGGGGTCGGGCCGCTCGAGCTCCAGCAGCGATGCGAGCACATGCTTCGCCCCCGGGTGCCGGCGGCCCCGCCGCATCCCCTTGCTCGAGGCTTCGAGCGCCTTCTTCGCGACCGGGGTCATCGGCAGCCGGTCGCGCAGGACCGCCTTGAAGGTCGGTCTGCGCGGGAGCGCGCGCCGTGGCGCAGGCCCCTGGGGCTCGAGCCGCAGGTCGATCCCCGTCGCCGCGAGTGCCTGCCGATCGAGCTCGGCGAGGGTGGCCCGTGCCGCCTGGTCGTTCACGCCGACCACCTCCGCGAGCCCCGGCTCCAGCAGCAGCGCCACGAGCAGGTGCTCGGTGCCGACGCGGCGGTCGCCGCGTTCGCGCGCCTCCTCGCGGGCGGCGATGTAGGTCCGCCACGGATGGTAGGCAGCTGCGTTCGGTCCGGTTGTGCGTGGCGTCGTCACTGTCGGTCACTTCCCGTACTTCGCGTGGATCGACTGTCGCGTGACGCCGAGCGCGTCGCCGATCTGCTGCCACGACCAGCCCTCCTCCCGCGCGAACGCGACCTGACGTGCCTCCACCCGCTCCGCCAGCCGTCGCAGCGCCAGCACCGCGCGAAATCCGACCGCCGGATCGCCGGTCAGCACTGCCGAAAGCTCGACGCGACCCTGGCCGGCATCGTTCATGCCCGTCAGTTTGGGCTGACAGGTCGGCGTTTGTCAAGTCAAACTGACAGGAAGGCTCGCTGCGGTGGGGGAGAGGCCTGGGGCGATCGGCGGTCGGCGGTCGTCGCGTAGCATCGAGGCATGTGCCGGAACATCCGCGTTCTCTACAACTTCGATCCAGCCGCGAACTCGGAGGAGGTGCATGCCGCCGCGCTGCAGTACGTGCGCAAGGTCAGCGGCATGAACAAGCCCTCGAAGGCGAACGAGGCGGCGTTCGACCGTGCCGTGCACGCGGTCGCGCACGTGACGCAGCACCTGCTCGACGATCTCGTCACGACGGCGCCGCCGAAGGACCGCGCGGTCGAGGCAGAGCGTCGCCGGGCCCGGGCCGTCGCACGCTTCGGCTAGACGGCCGACACGAACCGTCGTGTGATGGACGCCTGGCGCTCGATGCTCACGCACCTGGAATGCGCGCGCTGCGGCCGCACGCGGGACGCCGACGAGCTCGCGAACCTCTGTGAGTGCGGCGGGCCGCTCCTCGCCCGCTACGACCTGCGAGCGGCCGCCTCGCAGATCGATCCGGACGCCCTGCGGGGGCGGACCGAGCGCTCGCTCTGGCGCTATCGCGAGCTCCTGCCCGTCCGCGACCCCGAGCATGTGGTCAGCTTCGGCGAGGGCTGCACGCCGCTGCTCCCCCTGGCGGATCTGGCCGCCGGCTACGGGCTGCGCCGGCTCTACCTGAAGGACGAGGGACGCAATCCGACCGGGACGTTCAAGGCGCGAGGAGCGGCGACCGGCGTCTCGCGCGCCAGGGAGCTCGGCGCGCGGGCGATCGCGATGCCGACGAACGGGAACGCGGGCGGGGCGTGGGCGAGCTACGGCCGGCGGGCCGGACTCGAGGTCACGCTGTGCATGCCCGTCGACGCTCCGCCGCTCGCGGTGGCCGAGGCCGCCGTCGCCGGCGCCCGGATCGCCCTCGTGCGCGGCCAGATCTCGGATGCCGGAGCGATCGTCGCGCGGGCAGTCCGGGAGCACGGCTGGTTCGAGACGGCCACCTTGAAGGAGCCGTACCGCATCGAGGGCAAGAAGACGATGCTGCTCGAGATCCTCGAGGACCTCGAGTGGCGCCTGCCCGACGTGATCGTGTACCCGACGGGCGGCGGCGTCGGGATCATCGGGATCCACAAGGCATTGCTCGAGCTGCAAGAGCTCGGCTGGATCGGAGATCGGCTGCCGCGGCTCGTCGCCGTCCAGGCGGCCGGCTGCGCACCGATCGTCGCCGCCTTCGCCGCCGGCGCCGACCGGGCCGAGCCGTGGGAGGGCGCCGAGACGATCGCGCAGGGCATCCGGGTACCGGCCGCGCTCGGCGACTTCATGGTGCTCGCCGCCGTGCGCGAGACGAGCGGCACCTGCGTCGCGGTCGGCGACGAGGAGATCCTCACCACGCTCCGCCGGATCGGGGAGGTCGAGGGCATGCTCGTCTGTCCCGAAGGAGCCGCGGCGGTGGCGGCCCTGCCGCACCTCGTCGCCTCCGGCCAGGCCGGCCCCGACGACACCGTCGTCGTCCTCAACACGGGCTCGGGCCTGAAGTACCCGGACACGGTTCCGGTCTCGCCGCCGGTCGTCGACCCCGGGGATCCGCTGCCGCTGACTGCCTGACGGGCTCACCCCGCCGTCACATGGAGTCGTGTAGCGTCCGCGCGCACCCGTGGCGGTGAGCGTGCTCGCCGGCGCCGCCGGCGTAGGCCACCGGACGAAGGGAGGAACGAGATGTGGGCACGTGTGGCGAGGTTCGAAGGCGATCCGGCCGATGTCGACGCGAGGCTGGAGAGGCTGCGCTCGTTCATCGACGGGAACACGCTCCCTGCCGAGCTGGAGGGCGCGAAGCTCATGATGCTCGTCGACCGCGAGGCGGGCAGCATGATCGGCGTGACGCTGTTCGAGAGCGAGGAAGCGATGCGGCAGGCCGACGTCGTCATGAACGCCGGCCCGGGGAACGCCGGCAGCCGCTCCGCGGTCGAGTTCTACGAGGTGCCGCTCCACACGCTGTAGCCGATGAAGACAGGGCTGTGTCAGGGCCGGGACGCCGGCAGCGGACGATCCGGGCGGGCAGCGGCGGCGGCCGTCGCCGGCCTCGCGCTCGCCGGCGTCGTCGCCCTGCTCCTCGCCGCAGCGCCGGCGGCGGGCGGCGGTGGAGCGCGGCGCCCGCTCCGGGCCGGCTTCGAGGCGCGCAGCTACCGCCCCGGGGACGTGGCCGTGCTGCGGATCGAAGGCAACGCCACGAGGCAGGCGACGCTGCAGCTGTTCCTCGCAGGCGGCGCGAGCGCGCCCGGCGCGTCGAGCAGCGGCCGCGACCGGCTCCTCTACGGTGAGCCGGTCACGGCGCCGCGACCCGTGCAGCACGTGCATCCGGGCGGCCCGTGGCTCGTGCGCATCCACCTCGGCGCGACCTGGGCGAGCGGCGACTACGTCGCGCGCCTGCACTGGCCCGGGCACACGGACTACGCGCCGTTCGTGCTCCGGCCCCGCCGCCTCGGCGGCCTCCCCGTGCTCGTCGTCGAGCCGACGAACGAGTGGCAGGCCTACAACGCGACCGACGGCGACAGCTGGTACATGGACCCCGCCGTCCACCGCGTCGACCTCACGCGCCCGTTCGCCGCGCGGGACGTGAAGGGGCGTCCCCTGCCGGCGGGACTGCCGAAGAAGTTCCTGGAGCTCGACCTCGGCTTTCTCCGCTGGTACTGGCACAGCGGCTTCCAGGCCGACTTCGTCTCCGACGACGACCTCGAGCACCTGCACGGCAGCGGCGCCCTCGGCCGCTACCGGCTGATCGTCTTCGCGGGGCACGAGGAGTACGTCACGTCCCACGTCTACGACCTGATCGAGCAGTACCGCGATGCGGGCGGCAGCCTCGCCTTCCTCTCGGCCAACAACTTCTTCTACAAGGTGCACGTCAAGGGCAACACGATGATCGGCCGCACGAGGTGGCGCGACCAGGGGCGCCCCGAAGCCGCGCTCGTCGGAGCGCAGTACGTGGGCTGGAACGAGGCGCGCTACGCCAACCACCCCTACCGCGTCGTCGACGCGCAGGCGGCACGGTGGCTGTTCGCGGGCACGGGGCTCCACGACGGCAGCCGCTTCGGCCTCTACGGGATCGAGATCGACGAGACCGCGAAGGCGTCGCCTCCGGGCACGCACGTGCTCGCCAGGATCCCGCACGAGTTCGGGGGCAAGGCCGCCGAGATGACGATCTACCAGCGCGGCCGGTCGACCGTCTTCGACGCCGGCGCCCTCAACTTCGGCGCGAGCGCCGCCTGGCAGCCGGTCGCGCGCCTCGTCGACAACCTCTGGAGCCACCTCAGCGGCGAGCAGCCGGTCGCCGCCCCGGGCGGATCCGCATCTGACACGATCGCGCGGTGATCCTCGAGCTGACGCCCGACGAGCTGCTCTCGACGACGCGGGCGGTCCGCAGGCGGCTCGACCTGGCCCGGCCCGTCGAGCGCGAGGTGCTGGAGGAGTGCCTGAGCCTCGCGCAGCAGGCGCCGACGGCGAGCTACTCGCAGAACTGGCACTTCGTCGTCGTCACCGAGGAGTCGAGGCGTGCCGCCCTCGCCGAGCTGTGGCGCGACGTCGCCTACCCGTACCTCGAGCGCCGGCCCGCGACGAGCGAGCAGCTCGTCCGGATCGGCGAGGCGGTGCGGCATCTCGCGGAGCACCTGCACGAGGTGCCGGTGCACGTGATCCCGTGCGTCGGGGCCCGGAGCGAGGACAAGCCGGTGGCCTGGCAGGCGTCGATCTTCGGCTCGATCCTGCCCGCCGCCTGGAGCTTCATGCTCGCGGCACGCTCGCGCGGGCTCGGCAGCGTCTGGACGACCTTCCATCTCGGGCACGAGCGGGAAGCCGCCGAGATCCTCGGCATCCCCTACGAGGAGGTCATGCAGGTGGCGCTGATCCCGGTCGCGTACACGATCGGCACCGACTTCAAGCCGGGCCGGCGGAATCCGCTCGACACGATGGTGCACTGGGACGGCTGGTAGCCGTCAGCTGCCCGGCGCGAGGTAGCGTCCGAACCACTCGAGCACGGCCTCGAACCGCTGCACCCGGTGGGCGGGCGCCCCGGCACGGGTCAGCTCGTGGGACTCGGCGGGGAAGCGGAGCATCTCCACCTCCTTGCCGAGCACGCGCAGGAGGTTGAACAGGTGCTCGCCCTGCTCGACGTTGCAGCGGAGGTCGTTCTCGGAGTGGACGACGAGGAGCGGCGTCTCGATCGCCTGCGCGTACGTCGCCGGGGACATGGCGAGGTAGGCGTCCATGTGCTCCCACATCGGCCCGCCGAACTGGCGCTCGAAGACCCAGCCGATGTCGCTCGACCCGAACATGCTGCGCAGGTCGTTGACCGCTCGCTCCGACAGCGCCGCCCTGAACCGGTTCGTGTGGCCGACGATCCATGACGTCATGTAGCCGCCGTAGGAGCCGCCGAGCACGCCCAGCCGGTCGGCGTCGAGGAACGGGAACCGCTCGAGCGCCGTGTCGACGACGCCCATCAGGTCTTCGTAGTCGACCCCGCCCCAGCCGCTGCCCGAGCCGTCGATCGGCCCGCGGATCGCGCGCCCCCACGCCTCGGAGTGGCCGGAGCCGCCGCGCGGGTTGGAGAAGAGGACGGCGTAGCCGGCGCCGGCGTAGACCTGGAACTCGTCGAAGAAGCCCGTGCCGTACTGCGTGAACGGGCCGCGGTGGATCTCGAGCAGCACGGGGTAGCGCCTGCCCTCCTCGAAGCCGGCCGGACG
>CAZRTE010000012.1:0-41944 GCA_964602945.1 uncultured Gaiellales bacterium | reverse complement strand
CTCGGCGGCGGAGTCGGCCGGCGAGGCCCGGAGCCGCGCGGGCGCCGAGCAGCCGCGCGCGCCCGCGGCTGCTCGGAGAACTCGAGCTCTCTGTCGTCGTCGAAGGTGCTCATGGGGAGAAGCGCCGGGCTCCAACCCTAGCGTCGAAGCGGCCGCAGCCACAGGTGATCCGCCCACCGTCGCCGACGGGGCAGGACAGTCCGACGCGGTCGCCAATCTCCCGAGGGCATGGCACAGGCGGCAGCAGCCCTCGCCGGGTCCGAGCTCGTCCTCGACCGCTACCGGCCGCTGCGCCCGCTGGGCACGGGCGGCTCGGGATCCGTCTGGCTCGCCCGCGACGAGCGGACGGGACTCGACGTCGCGCTCAAGATCGTCGCACGGGAGGGCAAGGCCGCCGCCCGCGCCGAGCGCGAGGCCGCAGCGGCGGCGCACCTGCGCCATCCGGCCTGCCTGCGCGCCTACGGCTTCGCCCGCGACGAGCGGCACGTGTACATCGCCTACGAGTTCGTTCCCGGCCGCACCTTCCGCGAGGCCCTGCGGGAGCACGAGCTGTCCAACGGGGCCGCCGTCGAAGCGTGCGCGCAGATCGCCGAGGCCCTCGCGCACGCCCATGCCGCCGGCATCCTGCACCGGGACGTCAAGCCCTCGAACGTCCTCCTCGCGGACGGCGACCGCACGTCGGTGCGGCTACTCGACTTCGGTCTCGCCCGGCTCGCGCAGGCCGAGACGCTGACCGGGCAGGGAGACGTGCCGGGAACGCTCGCCTACATCTCGCCCGAGCGGCTCGCGGGCGACGAGGCGACGCCCGCAGCCGACGTCTGGGCCGTCGGCGTGATGTTGTGGGAGGCCCTGGCCGGCCGGCATCCGTTCTGGCGAGGCTCGCTGCTCGAGACCGGCCGCGCGATCGAGGGAGGTGCGCCCCCGCTCGCCCGCCTCCGCCCCGACCTGCCGAAGCCGCTGCTCCGGCTCGTCGACCGCGCCCTCGCCCTCGACCCGGCGGCGCGGCCGACGGCGCAGGAGCTGGCGGAGGCGCTGCGCGACGCGGCCGGGGCACGGTCCCGCGCGCGCCGGCCCGCCGAGCGCGCCGCCTCGGACGAGCGCCGGCCCACCGCACAAGTTGCAATTTGCAACTTGGCGCGTGCCGGTTCCGCCGGCCTGGCGGCGCTCTTCGCCGGCTGGAGCGCGGCCGCGCTGCCGTTCTACCCCCACGCCTGGGCGTTCGGCTTCGCCGCCGCGGCGGCCCTCGCGACGCTGGCCCGCGAGCGCGCCGGCCTCGCACTCGCGCTCGCCGTTCCGATCCTGCCGCTCGGCAACGTCTCGCTCGGCCTCGCCGTCCTGTACGCAGCCCTCGCCGGCGCGTGGCTGCTGGCCACGTGGCGGGAGCCGCGGGCCGGGCTCCTCTTCGTCCTGGGGCCGTTGCTCGCCCCGGCGGGCGCGCTCGGGCTCCTCCCGCTCGCAACGGCGTACGTGCGAGCGGCGCCGCGGCGGGCCCTCGTCGCCTGCCTCGGCGTGCTCGCGGCCGTGCTCGCGGCCGGCATCCGCCACGTCGCGCTGCCGCTCACCGGTGCCGCCGCGCCGCTCGGGGTCGGCGTGGCAGGAGCGCGCGACCCGCTCGACGTCGCCGGCTCGCTCGCTCGCGCAGCCTCGGCACACCCCTCGCTGCTGCTCGAGGCCGCCGCGCTCTCGCTCGTCGCGCTCGCCTTCCCCTACGCGCGCAGGCTCGGCGCCTGGGGAGCGGCCGGCCTCGGCGGCGCGATGATCGTGCTCACGGTGCTCGCCGTGCCGGAGGCGGCAGCCTTGCCGCTCGTCGCCTCTGCCTGGGCGATTGCCGCGTTCGCCGCGCTTCCGTCCACGGCCCGACGGGTCCCGTAGCAGCCGCTCGGGGTACCCTCAGCGACGATCCGATGGTGTTGCGGGCGATCGAGCAGAGGCTGGAGCGCGTCTTCGAGGGCATCTTCGGGCGTGCCTTCCGGACGAACGTCCAGCCGGTGGAGCTCGCCCGCAAGCTCGCGAAGGAGATGGACGAGCACCGCTCGACGTCGGTCACGCGCGTCTACGTCCCGAACGAGTACAGCGTCTACCTCTGCCCCGCCGACCGCGAGCAGTTCTCCGGCTACGAGAACTCCCTCGTCTCCGAGCTGGAGGAGTACCTCGCCGAGCACGCCGCGCGGGAGGGCTACGCGCTCCTCACGCCGCCGCGCGTCCTCTTCGAGACCGACGACGACCTCGGGGTCGGCGAGTTCGGCATCGCCACCCGGATGGCCCAGCACGGCAGGCACGGGGACGCCGTCGCCGAGGAGGCCGCGCCGGGGGCGACGATGGTCTACAAGCCGCGGACGCAGCCGACGGAGGCGGTCTCCCTCGGCGAGATCGAGGCGGAGCGGCAGGTCGCGGTGCTGCGCTGGAACGGACAGCGCCGGGTGCTCGACCGGCGTCGCTCGATCCTGGGGCGCGCGCGCGACGCCGACGTCCAGATCGAGGACCCGAACGTCTCGCGCCGGCACGCCGAGATCGTGCAGGAGGGCTCGGCCTACTGGCTCGTCGACCTCGGCTCGACGAACGGAACGGAGATCGACGGGCGCCGCGTGCAGCGCGCCCGGCTGACGGACGGATTGCGCTTCACCCTCGGGGGGACGACCGTCACGTTCTCCACCGAGCAGGCGTAGCGGGACGGCCGTGCCACTCGTGGCATCAACGGCTCTCGCGGAGGTGCTGCTCGCGCTGAAGATCGCGTTCCTCGTCCTCCTCTACCTCTTCGTCTGGCGCGTGATCCGGGCCGCGGGGCGTGAGCGGCAGGTGCCCCACTCCGACAGCATGATCCTCACGCCGGCGGCAGCCGCGGCCGCCGGGCTCGGACAGGCCTTCGCGCCCCGCCGCACGACACGGCTCGTCGTCCAGCGCAGCCCGAGCCTCGAGGAGGGGGACGAGTTCCCCGTCGACTCGGCCCCGGTCACCGTCGGCCGCGGCGGGCAGAACGACCTCGTCCTCGACGGCGACGAGTTCGCCTCGGCCCGGCATGCGCGGATCGAGGCCCGCAGCGACGGGGTCTGGGTACAGGATCTCGACTCGACCAACGGCACCTATGTCAACGGGACGCGGGTGGAGGGCGCGCACCTGCTCGCCGCGGGAGACGTCCTCCGCGTCGGCGAGACCGACCTGCGCGTGGAAGAGTCCTAGCGATGGCCGTCGGCGCGTACGCAGTCGCGAGCGACACCGGGCGCAAACGGCGCCGCAACGAGGACAACTACGTCGTCGCGCCGCCGCTCTTCGCCGTCGCGGACGGCGTGGGAGGCGCCCAGGCGGGGGAGGTCGCGTCGAAGCTCGCCGCCACCGTGCTCGAGGCCGGCGAATCGGCCGGCCTGGACGGGCTCGAGCACATCAACGCGCTGATCCAGGAGGCCAACCGCCGCATCTACGAGCGGGCCAGCTCCGATCCGTCGTCGTCGGGGATGGGCACGACGATCACGGTCGCGCTCGTCGAGGGGATGACCATCGCCGTCGGCCACGTCGGCGACTCGCGCGCATACCTCGTCCGCGGCGAGCGGATGGAGCAGCTCACCGAGGACCACTCGCTCGTGAACGAGCTGGTGAAGAGCGGCAGGCTGTCGGCGGACGAGGCGCACCTCCATCCGCAGCGAAGCGTGATCACCCGCGCCGTCGGCACCGATGCGAACGTCGCCGTCGACGCGTTCACGGTCGAGGCGCAGGACGGCGACGTCTTCCTCCTCTGCTCGGACGGGCTCAGCGACATGGTCGTCGACGAGGAGATCCTCGAGCTGCTCGACCGCCACCGCGACGACCTCGACCGGGCGGTGAAGGCGCTCGTCGCCGCCGCGAACCGCGGCGGGGGCGAGGACAACATCACCGCCGTCGCCTTCCGGATCGCGGCCCAGCCGGCCGGAGAGGACACCGTGCGGATGCCCGCCGTGAGCCTCGAGGACTCCGAGCCCGACGAGCGGACGCTCGAGTACGGCGCCACCGGCGGCGGCGCCGGCGAGGCCGCCGCTGCCCCACCGGACGACCCGCGCTCCGGGACGATGCTCCTCCCGCCCGGCACCGCCGGGGCGGAGCTGCTCGCGGCCACGCCGCGCATCCATCCCCGCCGCGTCCGGCTGGTCCTGGCCTCCGTCATCCTCCTGGCGATCGCCGTCGGGCTGCTCGTCTGGGGGCTGTCGCGCTGAGCCTGCGCAACCGCGAGCTCGCCTCGCTCCTCGCCGTCGGTGCGCTGACGGCGGTCGGCTTCGCAAGCGTCTACATCGCGCTCAAGTCGCAGATCTCGGACGGCTCCCTCGGCTACGCGGCCTTCTTCTTCGGCCTCTACCTCGTCGCCCACGTCGTCGCGCGCATCGCCGTGCCCCTCGCCGACCCCTACCTGCTGCCGATCGCCGCCCTGCTCACGGCGGTCGGCCTCACCGAGATCTACCGGCTCGGCCCGAGCAACGCCTTCCGGCAGGGGCTCTGGATCGTGATCGGAGTCGCCGCGTTCGCCGGGACGCTCCTCTGGCTGCGCAGGGACTACCGTGCGCTCGAGCGGTACAAGTACGTCTTCGGGGTCACGGCGCTCGTCCTCCTCTTCCTGCCGCGCGCCCCCGTCATCGGCGAGTCGGTCAACGGCGCGCGCCTCTGGATCCACCTCGGCCACTTCCAGTTCCAGCCGGGGGAGCTGGGCAAGATCGCGCTGATCGTCTTCCTCGCCGCCTACCTGCGCGAGAAGCGGGAGGTGCTCGCGCAGGGCCGGCTGAAGGACTGGGGGCCGCTGCTCGTGATCTGGGGCGGGGCGATGCTCCTCCTCTTCGTCACCGACGACCTCGGCAGCGCGCTTCTCTACTACGGGATCTTCCTCGCGATGCTCTACGTCGCGACGGCGCGGATCTCCTTCGTCGCCGGCGCCCTCGGGCTCTTCCTCGTCGGCTCGTTCGGCATCGCGGAGGCGACGCCGCACGTGCGCGAGCGGGTGCTGAACTGGATCTCGCCCTGGTCGGCGCACAAGATCTTCTGCCCGATCAGCGGGCAGATGGACTTCCGCCAGAACTGCCAGAGCTACCAGGAGGTGCAGTCGCTCTACTCGATCGCGCACGGGGGCTTCGGCGGCACCGGGCTCGGCCGCGGCGTCTTCACCTCGACGAGCGGGCACCAGGTGATCCCCGACCTCAACACCGACTTCATCTACTCGGCACTCGCACAGGAGCTCGGGCTGATCGGGGTCGCAGCGCTGCTGCTCGTCTACATGGCCTTCGTCCTGCGCGGCTTCCGGATCGCGCTCTCCGCGAGCGACGGCTTCTCGAAGCTGCTCGCCGCGGGGCTCAGCTTCAGCTTCGCGTTCCAGACGTTCGTCATCGTCGGCGGCATCACGCGGGTCATCCCGCTGACCGGGATCACCCTGCCGTTCGTCTCGTACGGAGGCTCCAGCGTGATCGCGAACTTCATCCTCGTGGCCGGGTTGATGCTGCTCTCGAACCGCGCGAATCGTGAGCGGGCCGCGACATGAACAAGCAGCTCCTCCGCCTCTCGACGGTCTCGCTCGTGCTCCTCGCGGTCCTGATCGGCGCGACGACGTACTGGCAGACGTGGGCGGGCGCCGACCTCGCGAACCGGCGCGACAACTCGATCGAGCAGGTGGCGCAGCTCTCGATCGACCGCGGCCAGATCGTCGCCGGCGGCGAGATCTTCGCGAAGAGCCGGGCCCGCCACGAGCACGGCCTGACGATCTTCTCGCGGCGGTACCCGCAGAAGGGAGTCGCCGCGCAGGTCGTCGGCTACTCGACGGACGCGGGCACCCGCACGGGCCTCGAGCAGTCGCTCAACGACTACCTGACGGGAGCGAACACGAATCTCGGCGGCGCCATCCAGCAGACGCTCGACCGGCTCGGCGGCCAGACCGTGCACGGCGACAAGGTCTACCTCACCCTTCGCCCGGCCGCCCAGCGCCTCGCGCTGAAGGACCTCGCCGGACGCTGCGGGGCGGTCGTCGCCCTCAACCCGAAGACCGGAGCCGTCTACGTGATGGCCTCCTCCCCGACCTACGACCCGAACCTCGTCAACGAGCCGAACGGCTACGCGAAGATCCTCGACATCACGGGCAGCTGCGGCTCGAAGTCGGCGCTCCAGAACAACGCGATCGCCGGCCTCTACACGCCGGGCTCGGACTTCAAGCTCGTGACGCTGTCGGCGGCGCTCGACAGCGGCAAGTACAGGCCGACCTCGACCTTCTACGACCCCGGCTACTGCACCGAGTACGGGAAGCCCGTCTACAACTCGAGCTCGCCCGACTCGCCGAACCTGCACGAGACCTTCGGCAACGTCACGCTCAGCCAGGGCCTCCAGTACTCGATCAACTCCGTCTTCTGCAACGTCGGCAAGGCGATCGGCGCGGGCCTGATCCTCGACTACGCGAAGCGCTACGGCTTCTACTCGCTGCCGCCGCTCGACCTGCCGCCGAGCGAGAGCCAGGCGAGCGGCCTCTACCGGTACGCCAAGCGCTGCCGCTGCTACCAGCTCTGGTGGCCCAAGAACCCGGCCACGCAGGTCGACCCGGGCCGGCTCGCCTTCGGCCAGGCGCAGATGCAGGTCACGCCGCTGCAGATGGCGCTCGTCGCGGCGACGATCGCGAACAAGGGCGTCGAGCCGAAGCCGTACCTCGTGCAGAAGATCGTCGCCCCGAACGGCTCGGTCGTCTCCACCACGAAGCCGCAGATGCTCGGCCGCGTGATCAAGACGCAGACGGCGATCGAGATCAACCAGATGATGCAACTCGTCGTCCAGGGCGGCACGGGTACCGCGGCCCAGATCCCCGGGGTCGCGGTCGCGGGCAAGACCGGCACCGCGGAGACGAACGTCCCGAACTACTACAACGCGTGGTTCGTCTCCTTCGCGCCGGCGGCCAACCCGCAGGTCGTGGTCGCGGTCGTCGTCGAGAAGCAGCTGAACGGCTTCGGCGGCTCGGTCTCGGCCCCGATCGCGAAGGACATCCTCCAAAAGCTCCTCCACAAGTGACCCTGCCTCTACCCTTTAGGCCGCCGTGGCCCTAGGCGATTCCTCCGACAACTCGCTCTTCGACGGGCGCTACCGGATCGTGCGCAAGCTCGGCGCCGGCGGGATGGCCGACGTCCATCTCGCCGAGGACCAGGAGCTCGGGCGGCGCGTCGCGATCAAGATCCTCAACGACCGGCACGCGAACGACGAGCAGTTCGTCGAGCGCTTCCGCCGGGAGGCGAAGAACGCCGCGGCGCTCAACCACCCGAACATCGTCTCGATCTACGACCGCGGCGAGGCCGAGGACACCTACTACATCGCGATGGAGTACCTCGACGGGCGCTCGCTCAAGGAGCTGATCGTCGGCCACGGCCCGGCGCCGGTCAAGGTCGCGATCGAGTACGCCCGCCAGATCCTCTCGGCGCTCCGCTTCGCGCACCGGCACGGCATCGTCCACCGCGACATCAAGCCGCACAACGTCCTCGTCGACCGCGAGGGGCGGGTCAAGGTCACGGACTTCGGGATCGCGCGCGCTGGCACGAGCCAGATGACCGAGACCGGCTCGATCGTCGGCACGGCGCAGTACCTCTCGCCCGAGCAGGCGCGCGGCGGGGAGGTCGACCAGCGCTCCGATCTCTACTCGCTCGGCGTCGTCCTCTACGAGCTGCTGACCGGGCGGACGCCGTTCGAGGGCGACACCCCGGTCGAGATCGCGATGAAGCACCTCTCGACGACGCCGCAGCCGCCCTCCGACCTGCGCCCGGACATCCCGCACGAGCTCGACCTCGTCGTCCTCCGCGCGCTCGCCAAGGATCCCGAGGATCGGTACCAGGGCGCGGAGGAGATGGAGGCGGATCTGGAGCGCGTGGGGCGCGGCGCGCCGATCGCGGTCGCGACCGTCGACGCGGCCACGCAGGTCATGAGCCGCGTCCCGCCCGAGGCGGCGGCCGCGACGGCGCCGACGATGGTCGTCGCCCCGGCGGGCGGACGCGGCGGCCCGGACCTCGTCGAGGAAGACGAGGACAGAGGGCAGGGCCGGCCCTTCTGGCCGTGGCTGATCGCGATCCTCTTCGTCATCGCCGCGGGCGTGGCGGGCTTCTTCGTCTGGCACCAGCTCTCCGGCACCGGCGCCCAGGAGTCGGTCGGCCTCTACCAGAACCTGCCCCTCAAGCGGGCGGAACGGCAGATCACGGCCGCCGGCCTCGTCGCGAAGGTCAACGAGGTCGCGAACGAGACGGTCGCCGCAGGCATCGTCTTCCGCCAGAGTCCCGACTCGGGCACGAAGCTCCCCGAGGGCGGCACGGTGACGATCTGGGTCTCGACGGGGAAGCCGAAGGTGCCTGTGCCGGACGTCGTGGGGAAGCAGTGGCCGGATGCGGAGAAGACGCTGAAGGACGCTGGACTCGTGCCGGAGAGGCACATCGTCCCCGGCGGGACGAAGGGGGAGGTGACGGCTACCGACCCGAAGGCCGAGACGTCGGTCGTGAAGGGCACGAAGGTGCGGGTCAACGTGGCGAGCGGGCCCGAGCTCGGCACCGTGCCGACCGTCACCGGCGAGAGCCTCGCGCAGGCGAAGTCCGACCTCGCCGACCAGGGCTTCAACCTCGTCGTCGGCGGCTTCACGGACAGCAACCTGCCCCAGAACGACGTCGTCTCGCAGAACCCGCAACCCGGGACGAAGGCAGCGAAGGGATCCTCGGTCACCGTCACGCTCTCGAACGGCCCGCCGCAGATCACGGTGCCGCCGGTCGTCGACGAGACCTCCCAGCAGGCGGCCCACGATCTCGCGGCCCAGGGCTTCAAGGTCGTCCAGCAGTACGAGACCGTGAGCGATCCGACCCAGGACAACATCGTCCAGAAGCAGGACCCGCCCGGCGGCTCGCAGAGGGCTCAGGGATCGACGGTGACGATCACGATCGGCCAGTACCCGGGCACGACCACCGGTACGACGACGACAACCACCACTCCCGCGCCGTGACGCCGCCGCGCCGCCGGGTGCGGGTCGCGGTCCTCGCCGGCGGGCGCTCGAGCGAGCACGAGATCTCCCTCGCTTCCGCCCGCTCGGTCGTCGCGGCCCTCGATCCGCAGCGCTACGACGTCGTCGAGGTCGGGATCGGCCGCGACGGACGCTGGGCGCTCGCGGCCGGCGGACCTGCCTCTTCGGGCCATGTCCTGGTAACAGATACCGGGACAGGTCCGGAGGAGACACCCGCGGCCGCGACGCTGCCCGTCCCGGCGAGCGGCGGGACGCTCGAGGCGGTCGCCACGGTGGACGTCGTTCTGCCCATCCTGCACGGGCCGTTCGGCGAGGACGGCTCGGTGCAGGGACTGCTCGATCTCGCCGGCGTTCCCTACGTCGGAGCAGGAGTCGCCGCCTCGGCGCTCGCGATGGACAAGGACCTGTTCAAGAAGGTCATGCGGGACAGCGGGATCCCGGTTGCGGCGCACCACGCGATCCGGGACGGCGACCGGGTCGAGAACCCGTTTGGCTACCCGGTCTTCGTCAAGCCGGCGCGGCTGGGCTCCTCGGTCGGGATCACGAAGGTGCACTCCGAGGACGAGCTCGAGCCGGCCGTCGAGCGCGCCTTTCGCCACGACGAGAAGGTGCTCGTGGAGGAGTTCGTGGAGGGGACGGAGGTCGAGGTCGGCGTGCTCGGCAACCGGGTCCCCCCGCCGATCGCCTCGCTACCGGGGCAGATCGACACGCTCGAGCACGAGTGGTACGACTACTCGTCGAAGTACGACGAGGGTGGGATGGAGCTGCTCGTGCCGCCGCCCGGCCTGCCGGACGAGACGGTCGAGCTGCTGCAGCGGCGAGCGATCGACTCCTTCGTCGCCTGCGACTGCGAGGGCCTGGCGCGCGTCGACTTCTTCGTGCGTGCGAGCGACGGCGAGGTCGTCCTCAACGAGCTGAACACGATGCCGGGCTTCACCTCGACGAGCGTCTGGGCACGCCTGTTCGAAGCCTCCGGGATCGGCTATGCGGAGGCTCTCGACCGGCTCGTCGAGCTCGCCCTCGAGCGGCACGAGCGCCGCTCACGCCTCGTCTACTAGAGACATGTCCAGGTAACTGATACCGGGACAGGTCCGTTTCAGCCACGCACGGGCGCGGCTCAGGGGCGCGGCTAGGAGAGCACCGCGTCCAGCGCGTCTTCCCAGACGTCGAGCGCCTCTTCGAGCTCGGCGTCCGTGATGACGAGGGGGCACAGGACGCGGTTGCAGTTCGAGTGGATGCCCGCCTTGAGCAGCAGCAGCCCGCGGGCGGCGGCCTCCTCGGCGACCCTGGTGGCGATCTGCGGAGCCGGCGCCTTCGACTCGCGATCCTCGACGTACTCGACCGCGAGCATCGCGCCGAGACCGCGGACGTCTCCGACTGCCGCGAACTGCTCGTGCCAGGCCTCCATCCGCGCCCGGATCGTCTCGCCGATCTCCACCGCGCGGGCGAGGAGGTCCTCCTCCTCGAGGACGTCGAGCACGGCCACGGCGGCTGCGAGCGCGACGGGATTGCCGACGTAGGTGCCCCCGATCGCGCCGTCGCCGAGCGAGTCCATGATCTCCGCCTTGCCGACGACTCCCGAGAGCGGCAGCCCTGCGGCCATCGACTTCCCGACCGTCAGGAGATCGGGCTCGACGCCGTAGTGCTCGATCGCGAACATCCGGCCGGTCCGCCCGAAGCCCGTCTGCACCTCGTCGGCGAGGAGGAGGATCCCCTCGCGGTCGCAGATCGCGCGCAACCCCCGGAAGAACTCCGCCGACGCGGGAATGAAACCTCCCTCTCCCTGCACCGGCTCGACGACGATCGCCGCGACGGTCTCGGCCGCGACCTGCGCCGAGAGGGCCCGCTCGAGGGCGGCGAGCGAGTCGACGGCGGAGATGCCGCGGTACTCGTTCGGGAAGGGGACGCGGTAGACCTCCGGCGCGAACGGGCCGAGGCCCGCCTTGTACGGATGCGTCTTCGAGGTGAGCGTGAGCGAGAGGAGCGTACGGCCGTGGAAGGCGCCCTCGAACGCGATCAGGGCCGGGCGGCCCGTGTAGCCCCGCGCGAACTTGACGGCGTTCTCCACCGCCTCGGTGCCGGCGTTGAAGAAGGCCGCCTTCGCCGGCCCCGCGAAGGGCGCGAGGGCGGTCAGCCGCTCCGCGTAGCCGACGTAGACCTCGTAGGGGGCGACCACGAAGTCCGTGTGGAGGAAGCGGGCCGCCTGCGCCTGCACCGCGGCGACGACGCGGGGATGCGCGTGGCCGACGTTGAGGCAGCCGACGCCGCCGGTCAGGTCGAGGAAGACGTTGCCGTCGACGTCGGTGAGGGTCGCGCCGCGACCCGTGTCGACCACCATCGGCAGGTAGAGCCCGAGCGGGTCGGCCACGACGCGCTCTTTCCGCTCGACGATCTCGCGTGACCGCGGGCCCGGAACCCCTGTCTTCAACTGGATTGCGCGGGTCACGGCCACGCTCTCACGATATCTGGAGGCCACGACATCGAATGCGGGGGAACCCGCGACCTGTCGGCCCTCCTAGAATCGTCCCGATGGTCCTCTCCGACGCGACGATCGCGCGCCTCCTCGCCGAGGGCAGGATCGAGATCGATCCGTACGAGGACTCGCTCCTGCAGCCGTCGAGCGTCGACGTTCGCGTCGACCGCTTCTTCCGCGTCTTCCACAACAACCGCTACCCCTACATCGACGTCAAGACCGAGCAGTCGGAGCTGACGGAGCTCGTGGAGGTGGCGGACGAGCACGCCTTCGTGCTCCACCCGGGCGAGTTCGTCCTCGGCTCGACGCTCGAGCGGATCAAGCTGCCGGACGACCTCGTCGCCCGCCTCGACGGCAAGTCGTCGCTCGGCCGGCTCGGGCTGCTCATCCACTCGACGGCGGGCTTCATCGATCCCGGCTGGGACGGCCACGTCACGCTCGAGCTGTCGAACGTCGCCAACCTGCCGATCACGATCTACCCCACGATGAAGATCGGCCAGATCTCGTTCATGCAGATGACCGAGCCGGCCGCGACCCCGTACGGGGCGGACTCGCTCGGCTCGAAGTACAAGGGCCAGCGCGGGCCGACGGCGAGCCGCTACTGGAAGAACTTCGGATGACCGTCCTCGTCACCGGCGCAACGGGCTTCGTCGGGCCGCACGTCGTACACGCGCTGCGGGCCCGGGAGACTCCGGTGCGGGCGCTCGTCCGCGAGGCCGCGCGCGCCTCGCGGCTCTCCGCCTGGGGAGTCGAGCTCGCCGTCGGCGACGTGACCGATCCTGCCTCGCTGTCCGCCGCGTGCGAGGGTGCCGACTGCGTCGTCCACCTCGTCGCGATCATCCGCGGCCGGCCGCAGGACTTCCAGCGCGTCATGACGGAGGGGACGCGCAACGTCGTGGCCGCCGCGCAGCAGGCGGGCGTCGGGCGCTTCGTGCTCGCCAGCGCGCTCGGACTCGAGGAGCGGACGAAGGACGCGGTGCCGTACTACGCGGCCAAGTGGGAGATGGAGCGGGCGGTGCGCGAAGCGGAGCTCGAGCACGTGATCCTCCGCCCGAGCTTCGTCTTCGGCCGCGACGGCGGCGTCCTGCCGACCTTCGTCCGGCTCGCGCGCTACGCCCCCGTGACGCCGATCGTCGGGCCGGGCACGCAGCGGCTGCAGCCGATCTGGATCGAGGACCTCGCCGAGCGCTATGCGCTCGCCGTCTCGGAGCCGGCGGCCGCCGGCCGCACGTTCGAGCTCGGCGGCCCGGACGCGGTCACGTGGAACGAGTTCTGGGCGCGACTGAAGCGGACCCTCGGCGTGCACCGGCCGTCGATCCACGTCCCCTTCGGGGCGATGCGCCTGCAGGCGGCGCTGACCGAGCGGCTGCCCGGCGCGCCCGTCAGCCGCGACCAGCTCACGATGCTCGCGCTCGGCGACAACGTCGTCACCGACCCGAGCGCGGTCGAGACGTTCCGGTTGCCCCTCGTCCCCCTCGACGAGCAGCTCCGGCGCGCGACGTGACACTCCCGCGACCGGTGGCAGCCACCGTTACGAGACCGTGACGCGCGGCGTCGTCTACGCGGAGCCGGACGCGGAGCCTGCCGTCGAGCAGCTGACCATCGATCCTCCCGGGCCGCGCGAGGTGCTCGTCCGCGTCGAGGCGTGCGGCCTCTGCCACTCCGACCTCCACGTCGTCGAGACGAAGGGCTGGGGGATGCGCTTCCCGATCCTGCTCGGCCACGAGGGGGCTGGCGTCGTGGAGGAGGTCGGCCGCGACGTCACGTCGCTCTCGCCCGGCGACCGCGTCGTCGTGGCCTGGCGCGCGCCGTGCGGCGAGTGTCCCCACTGCCGCCGCGGCGACCCGCGCCGCTGCTCCTCCCAGCTCCGCGCGAAGCGCCGGGCCCACCGTGCCGTGGACGGCGCGCTGCTGTCGCCCGTCCTCCGCTGCGGCACGCTCGCCGACCGCGCGGTCGTGCACGAGGCGTGCGCGGTGCGCGTTCCGGAGGAGTTGCCGGTGGAGCAGGCCGCGCTCCTCGCCTGCGGCTTCTCGACCGGCGCGGGCGCCGCCCTCTGGACGACACCGGTGCGCGAGGGCTCCGCGGTCGCGGTGATCGGCTGCGGCGGCGTGGGGCTCGCCGTCGTCCAGGGCGCGAGGCTCGCCGGCGCCGAGCGGATCGTCGCCGTCGACGTCGCCCCGGCGAAGCTCGACCTCGCCCGGGAGCTCGGGGCGACCGAGGCCGTCGACGCCTCGACGGAGGATCCCGTCGAGACGGTGCGCGAGCTGACCGGCGGCCTCGGAGTCGAGCTCGCCTTCTCCGCCGTCGGCGCGCCCGGCGCGCTCGCGCAGGCGATCAGGATGTGCGCCTATGCGGGAACGGCGACGCTCGTCGGCCTGGTACCGCCCGGCGCGAGGCTCGACGTCGATCTCGCGGCCGACGTCTTCGACCGGAAGGTGACGATCGCGGTCACGCACGGCGGCGACACGATCCCGCAGGAGGACTTCCCGTTCCTCGCCCGGGCGGCGCTCGACGGGAGGATCGACCTCGCCCGCTTCGTCACGGGCACGATCCCGCTCGAGGAGGTCCCGGAGCGCCTCCAGCACATCGGCGAGGGTGGCGAGATCCGCACGATCGCGCTGCTCTAGGAACGCGCGGCCGCCGGCGCACGCCCGCCGCTTCAGCTCCCGTGCTCCCGCGCCCGCGCCCGCGAGGCTCTACTGCTTGCCGAAGGCGGCGCGGCGGGGGAGATCCTCCTCGTGCACGAGGTGGCCGTCGTGCTGGACGTAGCCGCCCCTGCCGCCGATCGCGAGCACGACCGCCTCCTCGTCGAACGGGTTCGAGACCTTGCGCTCCGTCGTCGCCGCGACGTGGCAGAGGCCGCCCTCGCCGAGCACGCGCGTCTCGCCCTCCACCTCGACCTCGACCCGGCCGCGGTGGACGAAGTAGAGCTCGTCCTGCTCGTCGTGGTAGTGGAGGAAGCCGTCGTGTCCGGCCGGCATGACGATCGCGTTGATCCCGAAGGCGGACACCCCGAGCGCCTGCCGGATCTTGCGGAAGCCCGGCCCGTCGCCGAGCTCGTCGAGCGAGGAGAAGGCGTGACTCACGCGGCCTCGTCGTCGGAGCAGGCCACGGAGGTGCTCGCGAGCGGCAGCCGCCCGAGCAGCTCCGCGAGCTGCGTCCGCTCGTGCGGCTCGAGCTGCGAGCCGAACAGCTCCTCGATGTCCGCCTCGTGCGACTCCGACGCCGCCTCGAACTTCTTCGCGCCCGCCTCGGTGAGCACGGCATAGGTCACGCGGGCGTCGGTCTCGCAGCGCGCCTTCTCGACGTAGCCGCACGACTCGAGCCCGTCGAGCAGCCGCGTGATCCCGGACGCGGTGAGGAGCACGGAGCGCGCGATGTCGATCCGCCGCATCTGCCGCTCGGGCGCGTGGTACAGCTGGACGAGCACGTCGTAGTCGCTCAGCGTCAGCCCGTGCAGCGCCTCGAGCCGCGACGAGAGCTCGCGCGTGATCGCCGCATGCGCGCGCAGGAAGCGGATCCACGCCGTCAGCGTCGGACTCAGCGTTCCTTGAGGGCTCAATACTTGACTAGGCAATCTTTCCTCGCTATCATTCCTTGCGGCCTCAAGTATAAAGGAGAAACGATCCGATGTCCACGATCACCACTCTCAAGTCTGCACCCGGCGGCAGCTGGAGCGCGGACCGCGTCCACTCGCACGTCTCGTTCGAGGTTCCCTATGCCGGCACGAGCACGTTCCGCGGCGGCTTCCGGGACTACACCGTCACAGTCGAGGACGGGATCCTCGAGGGCTCGGCGCAGGTCGCCAGCGTCGACGTCGAGGACGAGCAGCTGAGCGGCCACCTGCAGACCCCCGACTTCTTCGACGCGGAGCGCTTCCCGGAGATCACCTTCCGCGCGAGCGACCTCGAGCACGGCGAGCTGACGATCAAGGGCGTCACGCGGCCCGTCGCGATCTCGGCCTCCGTCTCGGAGCCGAACGTCGACCCGTTCGGTCGCGAGCGGGTCGGGATCAACCTCGAGGCGACCGTCGACCGCACCGAGTTCGGCGTGAGCTGGAACGCACCCAACCAGGGCGGCGGCGACTACCTCGGCGACGACGTCGTGATCAGGGCCGAGCTCGCCCTCGTCAGGCAGGAGAGCTGACGATGCGCATCCTCGCCGTCTCCGGCAGCCTGCGGGACGGCTCGTTCAACACGAGCCTCCTGCGGGCCGCAGCCGAGAACGCGCCGGACGCCGTCGAGCTCGAGCTCTGGCAGGGACTCGGCGACCTGCCGCCGTACGACGAGGATCTCGAGACGGGCACGGCCCCCGAGCCGGTGCGCCGGCTGAGGAAGGATTGGTCGGCGGCGGACGCGATCCTGTTCGCGACGCCCGAGTACAACGGCTCGGTCCCCGGCGGGCTGAAGAACGCGGTCGACTGGGCGTCGCGGCCGCCGCGGCAGGGCGTCCTGCGCAACAAGCCGGTGGCGGTCGCCGGCGCGAGCACCGGCCGGTTCGGCGCCCTCTGGGCGCAGCAGGACCTGAAGCGGATCCTCGGCATCGCGGGGGCCCGGGTCGTCGGAACCGAGATCCCGGTCGGCCGAGCGCACGAGCGGGTCGACGAGGACGGCCGCCTGCTCGACGCCGAGGTGCTCGAGCAGCTGCGGCTGCACCTGGCCACGCTGGCCGGGGAGGCGTCCGCCGTCCCCGAGCCGCTGGCTGCGTGAGAACGTCGAGGGGCCGCCCGGAGACGGCCCCTCGATTCGGCTACCAGCGCGTAGTGGCAGAGGCGCCTTCCTGCTCCGGCCCCTGGTAGGCGAGGCCGGGCGGCGCGGAACGCGGTGTCCCCCACGCTGGCTAGGCGGTTCCCCGTTCAGGTCCCGGGGACGGCACCCCTACCCGCTGGTACCTCCACTGCCCGTACTGTCTGAAATCACTGCCGGACCACCTCCTTTCCGCGGTAAGCGCACGATACCGAAGGAGGTGGCTGGCGCAAGGCGTTCGCCCCCTCCGGGCGGTCCGAGCGGCTGATCACCGCCCGGCTCGCGGGCAGGCCGCCGCCGGCGGGAACCGGGGCGATGTCCCAGGCGACGCGGACGCCGTCTCGGAGACCGCGCATGAAGGCTGCGAAGCCGCCGTCGCGGGCGTGGATGGTGAGCCAGCGGGCCGGACGGCCGCCGGTCGTGCGGAACGAGTGGGCGACGCCGGGGGGCGCGGCCACGAGGCTGCCGGCGCCGACCGTGACCGTCTCGGCGCTGCTCCCGGTCTCGAAGGTCAGCTCGCCCTCGAGCACGTAGAAGGCGTCGGTGTGCTCGCGGTGGACGTGCGGACCGGCCACGCGCTCGCCGGGCGCGTACCGAGCCTGGGTGATGGTGAGGCCCTCGCTCGCGAGGAGGAGGCTCACGGCGCGCGAGTCGCCACGGAGGATGGGTTCCCGCTCGTCGACGGGGACGTATGCGGCGTCGGCTCCGGTCGCCATGGACGTCGTTCCGCCCGGCACCGACTCGTCAGGACGCCGGGGTGAGGCCGTGGCGGCGCATCACGGCCCCGATCGCCGCCAGGTCGGGGGGACCGCCGGCGGCGGCGTCGAGCACGGCGGCGACCTCGCGGAAGTAGTCGGGGCCGAGCACGCCGGGGGTGACGATCGCGAGCTGCCTCGCGTCCATGTCGCCGGTGTTGTCGAAGTGGTGGACGGCGCCGCGGGCGATGCAGAGCACCTCGCCGGGGCCGACCTCGACCGCCTCGCCCTCGACGGTCCACGTGAGGGCTCCCTCGAGCCCGTAGATCGTCTCCTCGTAGCCGTCGTGGCTGTGCGGAGCCGCGACCTTCGCGCCGGCCGGGACGGCGAACTCGAACACCGCCACGGATCCGGCCGACTGCCGGCCCTCGAGCAGGAAGCGGATCGCCAGGTCTCCGACCATGATCTCGTCGCGCGTGGCTGCTGTCATCGTCAATCTCCTTCGCGGGCTAGTGGTAAAGTGGCTTGACCATACATGACCACTCCCGACTCGTCAAGTCGCTTTACGAACAGGTCGCGGGCGGGCGAGCCCTTCGGCCCACCCCTGATCGGCGCCCTGCTCCGCCTGCCCTGGGACGCGGTGCAGGACCGGATGCTCGAGCGCCTGCACGAGCACGGCTTCACCGACTTCGACGCCTCGTACCTGATCGTCTTCCAGTACCCCGGGCCGCAAGGCGCGCGACCCTCGGAGCTCGCCGCCCGGCTGCGCGTGAGCAAGCAGGCTCTCAACCACCTCCTCGGCCGACTGGAGCGGCTCGGCTACCTCAGCCGCGAAGCGGATCCCGACGACAGGCGCTCCAAGCGGCTCGTCCTCACGAAGCGCGGCAGCGCCGCCATCACCGTGATCCGCGACGCGGTCGCCGAGGTCGAGGCCGACTGGACGCAGAAGCTGGGCCGGGCGCGCTTCAGCCAGCTCCGCACCCTCCTTCGCGACCTCAACCAGGCGTGACGACGGCGAGGCTTCAGCTCACCGCGGCCAGGGCGTAGAGCCGCCACTCGCCGGGCACGTCGCGCACCGCGCCGGGGATCAGCTCGGCGAACGCACGCGGGCCGTACGTGACCGGTGACGGCGCGGGCCGTCGCCGAACACCTGGTAGGCGATCCGGACGCCGCCGCTCTCGACGTAGCGGGTCTCGGGGCCCCGGACCGGCGCTCTCCTCGCTCAGCCGGAGGTGCCCGTGCCGCGCAGTCGCCGGGCGAGCTCCTCGGCGATCCCGATCGCGATCGTCGGCTCGCTGCGGAGCAGCGTCCGGAACCGTGAGGCCGGGATCGCGAGCGTCACGACGTCGCCCTGCGCGACCACGGTCGCCGTCCGCGTGCCGCCGTCGAGGAGCGCGAGCTCGCCGACGATGCTCCCGATGCCGAGCGTCAGCGCGCGGCTCCCGGGCCGGCGGACGGAGACCTTGCCGTCGAGCACGACGTAGAGCGCAGCGGCGGCCTGCCCCACGCGCACGAGCGGTGCACCGTCGGTGAAGCGGCGAATCCTGGCGAGGGACGCGACCTTGCGGCGCTGCCGGCCGCTGAGCTCCGCGAAGAGCGGCACCTCGGCGAGCACGTCGACCCAGGTGCGGGCGTCGTCCGCGGGGAAGTCGGGTCGCAGCAAGACACTCGCGAGCGGCGTTCTCGTCGGCATCCGCGCGACCTTACACCCACCGGGCTCAGCTCAGGACAACGCTGAGCTCGAGCCCGCGGTCGAGCGGGACGGTGACGCTCACGAGCGTGGGGTCGGCCTGCCGCGCCGCCGAGTACGCGGCGAGCGGGTCCGCGTGCGAGAGCACGTTGTCGGCGACGAGCAGCCCGCCGGGCTCGACCTTCTCGCGCGCGAGCCGGAACAGCTCCTCGTAGTCGTCCTTCTCGGCGTCGATGAACACGACGTCGAAGACGTCCTCGAGCGCAGGCAGGAGCTCGAGCGCATCGCCCTCCAGCAACTCGGCCCATTCGGCGACCCCCGCCTCCTCGACGTTCCGACGCCAGGCCTCGGCCTTGCGGGGATCGTGCTCGACGGACAGGACCCGACCGCCGAGGTGGCGGACGCCGGCGGCGAGCCAGATCGCCGAGTAGCCGCGGGAGCCGCCGAGCTCGAGCACCTCGCAGCCCGCCTGCGGTGCCACGAGCGAGAAGAGGAAGCGACCCGTGGTCGGCGCCACCTGCCGCGCCCGCAGCTCCTGCGCCACGCCCCGCTCGCGCTCGTCGGCATCTTCCTGCTCGAGGCGCTCCAGCACGGTGCGAATGCGGTCGTCGAGCACGTCGCCGAGCCTATCCTTGGACCGCTGATGCAGGCCGAGCTGACGATCGAGATCGCGCGGACGCCCGAGGACGTCTTCGCCTACCTCAGCGACGTCTCGAACCTGCCGGCCTGGCAGTCGGGCGTGCGCTCCGCGGAGCTCGTGGACGGCGGCGAGGCCAGGACGGGGGCCAGGATGGTCGAGTCGCGCAACGTGCTCGGCAAGGAGCTGCGGACGACGCTCGAGATCTCCGAGCTCGAGCCGCCACGGGTGTTCGCGCTGCACGCGCTCGACGGCCCGGCCCCGTTCGACGTCCGCCACGAGCTCGAGGCGGCGGGCGCCGGGACGAGGCTCCGCGTCACGGTGGAGGGCGATCCGGCATTCCTGCCGGGGTTCGCGAGCGGGCTCGTGGCGCGCCGGCTGGAGAAGCAGGTGCGCAAGGACTTCGAGCGCCTGAAGCAGGTTCTCGAGAGCCGCCCCTGACCCGGCTAGTAACAGTCTGTTACTAGCGGGGCCAGGTCGCTTCGGGTCCTGTCGGGAGCGCCGAAGCCGCGGCTGGAGCGGGTTCCCGCAGCGCAAGTAACAGTCTGTTACAAGGATTCTCGGGCGCGTTCGGCCTCGACCGCCTCGCGCACCCAGCAGTCGGCACGGTGGTCGTTGACGATCCCGCAGGCCTGCAGCGTCGAGTAGACGGTCGTCGGGCCGACGAAGCGGAAGCCGGCCGCGCGGAGCCGCCGGGAGAGCTCCCGCGACCCCGGGGTCTCCGCCGCCCACTCCCTCGGCGGGGGCCCGTCGCGCCGGTACTCCCAGACGAGACCCTCGAGCGGAGTCGCGGTCTCGCGCAGGGCGAGGGTCGCGCGCGCGTTCGCGACCGCCGCCTCGATCTTGCCGCGATGGCGGACGATGCCGGCGTCGCCGAGCAGCCGCTCGACGTCCCGCTCGCCGAACCGCGCGACGCGCTCCGGGTCGAAGCCGGCGAACGCCGCGCGGAACGCCTCGCGCTTGCGCAGGATGGTCAGCCACGACAGCCCGGCCTGGAAGCCTTCGAGGCAGAGCCGCTCGTAGAGGCCCCGCTCGTCGCGCACGGGCCTGCCCCACTCCTCGTCGTGGTAGGCGGCGTAGAGCGGGTCGTCCGTCCCCCAGCAGCGGATCGGCTCACCGGACACGAGCCGAGCGTACGCGTCGGCGGCCGGTCAGGCCGGAGCCGCCACCGCGGAGCGGGCGGGCTGCACGCGCGGGACGAGCAGCCGGTAGAACGTGAGCCAGAGGACGGGCCCGGCGGCGAGCACGGCGGTGACCGGCCCGCCGAAGCCCCTGAGGTCGCTGCCGACGAGGAGGGCGTGCCCGAGCGCGAGCCAGAAGGCGGCGAAGCTCGCGAAGTGGAGGCGGCGCCAGCCCTTCTGGCCGAGCCAGCGCCGGGCCTTGAACGAGGCGGCGAGGGCGAGGCTCGTCCAGCCGGCGACGATGCCGAGCGCGACCGCGCCGGGGCGCCAGGCGGCGGCGCCCGGGACGAGCACCGACAGGACGTTGAAGTGCAGGACCGGGTCGAGCAGGAGCGCCCCGACGTGGAGACCGACCATCGAGAGGCCCGTCCAGGCGAGTGTGCGGTGCAGCGCGAGGAACGGCTTCTGCCGCTTCGGCGCGAGCAGGCGGGTGCTCATGGCCAGCCCGGCCCAGACGGCGAGCGTGAGCAGGCCGAAGGCCACGAGGCCGGAGGCCCGGGCGACGATCCAGGCGAGCGGGACGCCGGTCACGACGCGATCACGACGAGCCGCTCCCGCGCCAGCGGCGGGTTGCCGAGCGGGATCGGCGGCCCGGCGTGCGGGACGTAGAGGGCGGAGAGTGCAGGCCTGGCGGCGAGGTGCGCCCGGGCCTCCTCGAGAGACGCGATCGCGAGGGTCGTCGCGTGCGCCTCGGCCTCGGCGGCGTCGGAGGCGGCGACGGTGACCGTGAGCGGGCCGGCGAACGCGGGCTCGCCCGTCTCCGGGTCGATCAGGTGATGGAGGGAGCCCGACGGCCCGAAGCGGCGCGCGTCGCGTCCGGAGGTCGCGACGCCGCCGGCCGCGAGCGCGAGGACGGCGAGCGTCTCGCCGGGGCGCCGCGGGTCTGCGACGGCGATCCGCCACGGCCCGCCTTCCGGCGTCTCGCCGCGGACGGCGATGTCTCCGCCGAGGTCGACGAGCCCGCCGGCGAGGTCCGGCGCGGCGGCGAGCATCGCGTCGAGCGCACGGCGGGCCGCGTAGCCCTTGCCGATCCCGCCGAGGTCGACGGCGGTGCCCGGCTCGAGCCGCGCGCGCCCGCGCGCCTCGTCGAGCTCGATCGCCGAGCCGGCGCGCCAGCCGTCCGCCCGCGTGGCCGGACGCTCCTCGAGCAGCTCGAAGGAGCGGTCGTAGCCCGCCGCCACGAGCGCCGGCAGGACGGTCGGGTCGAAGCGGCCGGCCGTGTCCTCACGCGCCGCGACGGCGAGCCGAAGCGTCTCCAGCAGGCGCGGCCCGACGGAAACCCACTCGCCGGCGGAGGCGTTGAGCCGCGAGAGGTCGCTGGCCGGATCGAAGCGCGAGAGCTCGCCCTCGCAGGCCGCGACCTCCGCCTGCGCCGCCGAGAGCGCGACTCGCGCCCGCTGCTCCTCGCCGGAGCCCGTGGTGACGGCGGCGGAGCAGGTCGTGCCGACGGCACGCCACTCCACCTGCTCGAGGAGGCTCACGGCCGTGCCACCGCGGAGGTCGCCGTCGTCGCGTGCGCCGGTGCGGACACGGTGACCAGCTGCTGCTTGCCGTTCGTCCCCTTCACGACCACGGTCTGCGCGGCGGACGCCGGCAGAGGCGCGGGCGGACGGTACGACCAGGCGAGCACGGCGATGATCGCGAGCATGGCCCAGACGGAGAGGACGACGATCCAGACGCGCTGCATCAGTCGCCTCCCTCGTCCCAGTGCTGGGCGACCGGCGCCTGCTGCACGACGCTCGCGGGAGCGGCAGCCGGAGCCGGAGCAGCCGCAGGGCGGTGCGTGAGGCCGAAGATCGCCGCGCCGCCGGTGAGGACGGTTGCGGCGAGGACGCCGGCCAGTGCGAGTGCTGAGCGGTTGATGTTCATGCCGCTTGTTCTACGGCCCCGCCGTCCAGGGGTGGGCGAGCGTGAGCCCAAGCTTCGGTAAAGGTTCGGGAATCAGGCAGGCCGCAGCCGCACAACCGCGTCGAGGCCACCCCCGTCGGCCTCCTGCAGCTCCACCTCGCCCTCGTCGACGAGGACGAGCCGGCGCACGATGGCGAGCCCGAGGCCCGAGCCGCCGGCCCCGGAGCCGGTGCGCCAGAAGCGGTCGAAGGCGCGCGCCCGCTGCTCGGGCGGCAGGCCCGGCCCCTCGTCGCGCACATGGAGCTCGACCCACGGTCCGGCCGGGGCCGCGGCGACCGAGATCTCCCCGCCGTCCGGCGACACCTCGAGGGCGTTCGAGATCAGGTTGTCGAGCACCTGCGCGATGCGTCCCGGCGCCGCACGCACCGACAGGGGCCCGTCGAGATCGGCCCGGAGCGCGACGTGGCGCTCCTCGGCCAGCGGGAGCCACGCCTCGACGCGCTCGCCCACGAGCGCGCTCACGTCGACGCGGGCCGCCGGATCCGTGCCCGCATCCGCGCGGGCGAGGGCCAGCAGCCCGTCGACGAGATCGCCGAGCCGTTTCGCCTCGCGCAGCGCCGCAGCCTGGTCCGGGCTCGACGGCAGGCTCTCGAGCCGCAGCCGCAGCGCGGTGAGCGGCGTGCGCAGCTCGTGGGAGGCGTCGGCCACGAACTCCTCCTGTGAGCGCAGGAGCAGCTCGAGCTTCGCCACCGTCTCGTTGAACACGGTGGCGAGCGAACGGACCTCCGGCGGCCCGTCCCGCTCGGCGGCCCGCGCGTCGAGTTGCCCGGAGCCGACCGCCGCCGCGGCCTGCTCGAGCCCGTGCAGCGGCCGCGTGACGAACCGCGCGAGCGCGATGCCCACCACCGCGGCCCCGGCGAGCACGATCACGCCGATCAGGCCGAGGATCAGCCAGTAGTGGCGGCTGCGCGCGTCCACCGCCGAGAGCGGATACGTGATCCGGACGGCACCGTGCACCTGCCCACCGGAAGCGATCGGAACCGCGATGTAGAGCAGCCGCTCGTGCAGCGTCTGCGAGTAGCGGTCGCCGCGCGGGTACTTCCCGGCGAGCGCCGCCTTGATCTCGGGCCGCGACGCAAAGCTCTCCGTACCCGTGACCCGCCCGCTCGTGTCGATGAGCGCACGGCCGCGCTTGTCGACGATCACGACCCGCGCTCCGGTCTGGCTCGCGTAAGCGGAGGCGATCCTCCCGAGCGCGTCGAGCTGCGGGCGCGTGGGCGCCGGCACCTGCACGACGTCCTCGGCATCCGCGGCGAGCACCATCGCGTTGCGCGAGACGCTCGAGGTCAGGTCGCGGCGCTCGCTCCGCTGGTTCTGGATCCCGAGCGGCAGCTCGAGGGCGAGCAGGACGAACAGCGTCACGCCGAGGTAGCCGAGGAGGAGCCGGCGGGTCACGGCACGTGCAGGCGGAAGCCGATGCCGCGCACCGTCTCGATCCAGTGCGGGTCGCCGAGCTTCCTGCGCAGGGCCGCCACGTGGACGTCGATCGTCTTCGACGACCCGTACCAGGACGTCTGCCAGACCTCCTGGAGCAGCCGCTGCCGGCTGATTGCCGCGCCGGGGTCGCGGGCGAGGGCGGTGAGCAGGTCGAACTCCTTCGGCGTCAGCTCGAGCTCGGTCCCGTCGACGCTCGCCCGGCGGGCGCGCTCGTCCACCTCGAGCCCGCCGGCGCGGAGCGGCTCGTCGCTCGTGTCGAGCGAGGACGTGCGCCGCGTCACGGCGCGAATCCGGGCGATCAGCTCCCGCAGCCCGTACGGCTTGACGACGTAGTCGTCGGCGCCGAGCTCGAGTCCGACGACCCGGTCGGCCTCCTCGCCGCGGGCCGTGACGACGATGATCGGCACGCGCGAGCGCTCCCGCAGCTGTCGGCAGACGTCGAGACCGTCGACGTCGGGCAGGCGGAGGTCGAGCAGGACGAGATCGGTGGCCGGAGCCTCGAGGGCGTCGGCGCCGCTGGCCACGCGCGTGACGTCGTAGCCCTCGCGCTTCAGGCCGTCCACGAGGGGCTCGGCGATGGCGTCCTCGTCCTCTACGACCAGGATGTGCACGTCGGCAGTGTGCGGTAAGGGCGCAGATGCAGCATCGGCATTTGGCCGAACCTTTACCGAGCCCTGGCAGAAGCCTCGCCGAGCGCTCTCCCCTGCCTCACCGCGCGGGGCCTAGCGTCGTCGGCATGAACAGATTCCATGTCACCGTCCTCGCTCTCCTGCTCGCGGGGTCCGCGGTTCTCGGCGCCGTCGCCGTCACCCGCACGACCGGTCTCGGGGCCGCGGCCCGGCAGACGAACGACGCCGCCGTCGCCGCCCGGACAAAGCAGCTGGCCACGTACGCGGCGAAGCTGCGGAAAGAGCTCGCGGCGAAGCCGCCGGCGCTCCCCGCCCTCCCGAAGCGACCGGCCGCCACGCCCGTCTCGCAGGCGCCCCGGATCGTCTACCAGCAGCCTCCGCCCGTCGTGGTCACGGTGCACAGGCAGCACGGCGACGACGACTCGTACGAGGCCGACGGCGCGGGAGGCGGCGATGACTAGCCAGCACGGACGGCTCTACGCCCTCGCTCTCGCGCTCGTCGTCTTCTTCCTGGCGTGGGCGGTCGTCGCCGCCCACCCGTGGGCGACGGCGGGCGCCGACCCGCGGCTGCGTGTCCTCGCCGCGCGCGAGACGCAGCTCCGGCACGAGGCGAAGCGGGTCCAGAAGATCGTCGCGGCCCGCTGGACGAGGTACCGCGTCAGGCTGAAGAAGCGCCGCGCGCAGATCGCGAAGATCACCTCCTCGCCCGCGCCCGCGCAGACCGGAGCCGCCGGCCCCGTCCAGGTCGTGACCCTGCCCGCCCACGTGATCACGAGGACCTCGTGAAGACGGATCCGACCTTCTGGCTGCTCGCCCGCGCGAGCGGGTGGACGGCGTACGCGCTGCTCACCGCCTCCGTCGTCGCAGGGCTCGTGCTCAAGGCGAGGCCGTTCGGCCGCGCACTCAAGCCGGCTGCCGTCACCGACACGCACCGGTTCCTCGCCCTGCTCGGCCTGGGGATGCTGGTGCTCCACGGCGGCACGCTCGTGCTCGACCCGACGCTGCGGCTGCCGCTCGCCGGCCTGCTCGTACCGGGCGCGTCGCCGTACCGCCCCGCCGCGGTGGCGGCGGGCGTCGTCGCAGCCGAGCTGATGGTGCTGATCTACGCCTCGTTCGCGCTGCGGCGCAGGATCGGCACCCGCAACTGGCGGCGCCTCCACTGGGCCACGTATCTCGTCTTCCTCCTCGCCACCGTCCACGGCCTCGCCGCCGGCACCGACTCGGCGCAGCCGTGGGCCCACGACCTCTACCTCGGGGCGGTCGGCGCGGTCGCCTTCGCGACTGCGTGGCGAGCGCTCGGCCGCCCCACCCGTCCCGCACTCGAAAGGAGCACGTGATGTACCGGATCTCGATCGACCGCTCGCTCTGCAACGGCTACGGCGTCTGCGAGGCTCTCGCCCCCGACGTGTTCGAGCTCGCCGGCGACGGCCTCGCCGTCGTCCGCACGGGCCTGAGCGAGGACGAAGCCGTCCGCGAAGCGTGCGACGCTTGCCCGATGGGTGCGATCTCGATCGCCCGCGCAGAGGCCGCATGACGCGAAAGCTGCTCCTCCTGCCGCTGGCCGCGATCGCCGCAGCCGCAGCGATCGCGGCCAACATCCTCCTGCTCGGACGTGCCGCCGCGGGCAACGAGCCGGTCGTCCGGCTCAGCCCGCGCGCGCATCTTCCCGCCGCGCCCCACTGGACGGTCCGCCCGACCACGGGCCACCCGCAGGACGAGGGAGCGGACGACTGAGGTACGCGCACGGCGGCCGAGCCGGCAGCGGCCGGTGACAGCGCGCCGGTCAAGGCCGAGCAGATCGCGGCTGCGCAGAAGATTCCGCCGAGCGGGTGCTCGGGGCTACGGGAGCTCGAGCTTGATCAAGCCGTCGACGATCCGCACCGGGTAGGTGTCGACCGGCTCCGTGGCCGGCAACGACAGCGGCCGCCCGCTCCCGAGCTCGAAGGCGGAGCCGTGCCGCGGGCAGACGACGCGGCAGAGATCCTCGTCCCAGTCGCCCTCGCAGAGCGGCCCGTCGTCGTGGGAGCAGCGGTCCTCGATCGCGTACAGCTCGCCGCCGCAGTTGTAGACGCCGACGAAGAGGCTGCCCTGCTGGACGATCTTCGAGCTTCCGGGCGGGAACTCGTCCGCCGCGGCGACGTCGAGCTCCGCCATGCCCTAGCCGAGTTCCAGGTCGTCGAAGCCGTCGAGGCCCTCGGGGAGCGGCGTGCCCTTCGACCGGTGCAGCGCGACCTTGAGGGTCGTCAGGCCGAGCATCGCGCACTTGAGGCGGACGGGCGTGAGGGGGACGCCGATCTCGGCGAGCAGCTCGTCCTTGTCCATCTCCGCGACCTGCTGCACCGTGCGCCCCTTCGTCATCTCCATCAGCATCGACGTCGCGGCCTGCGAGATCGCGCAGCCGCGGCCGGAGAAGCGGACGTCGTCGATCGTCTCCCCGTCGTCCCCGAAGGCGACGTAGATCGAGACCTCGTCGCCGCAGAGGGGATTCTGCCCCTCCGCCTCCGCGTCCGCGTCCTCGATCACGCCGTGCCCACGCGGGTTCTTGTAATGGTCGAGGATGACCTCGCGGTACAGGTCTTCGAAGGCCGGATCGCTCATCGTCACGCGAACACCTTACGGACGTCGTGGAGGCCCTCGACGAGCTGGTCGATCTCCTCGGGGATCGAGTAGAGGTAGAAGCTCGCGCGGTTCGTCGCGGCGACGCCGAGCCGCCGCATGAGCGGCTGCGTGCAGTGGTGCCCGGCGCGGATCGCGACACCGTGGCGGTCGAGGATCTGGGCGACGTCGTGCGGGTGCACCCCCTCCACCTCGAAGGAGATGATGCCGGCCCGCCGCTCGAGAGGCGGGCCGAAGATCCTCACCCAGGGCAGCTCGGCCAGGCGCTCGAGCGCGTACGCGGTCAGCTCGTGCTCGTGCTCGGAGATCGCGTCGAAGCCGATGCCCTCGAGGTAGTCGACGGCTGCGCCGAGACCGACAGCCTCGACGATGGCCGGCGTTCCCGCCTCGAACTTGTACGGCAGGTCGTTCCACGTCGTGCCCTCGAGCTTGACCGAGCGGATCATCTCGCCGCCGGTCTCGAACGGCTCCATGGCGGCGAGCAGCTCCTCGCGGCCCCAGAGGACGCCGGCCCCGCCCGGGCCGCACATCTTGTGCGACGTGAAGCCGAGGAAGTCGCAGCCGAGAGCCTGCACGTCGAGCGCGCGGTGCGGAGCCGCCTGGGCGGCGTCGACGACCATGATCGCGCCCTGCTCGTGCGCCCAGGCCGTGAGCCGCTCGATCGGATTCACGGTGCCGAGCGTGTTCGAGATGTAGTTCGTCGCGACGACGCGGACGCGGCCGGCGGAGGCGATCTCGTCGAGCGCGTCGAGCTGCAGCTCGCCGTCCGCGTCGACCGGGATCGCCCTGAACTCGGCTCCGGTCCGCCCGGCGATGTACTGCCAGGGAACGAAGACGGCGTGGTGGTCGAGCTCCGTCACGACGGCGACGTCGCCGGGGCCGAGGTTCGGGAGGCCCCAGGCGTACGCGATCAGGTTCATCGCGTAGGTCACGTTCCGGGTGAAGACGACCTCGCGGCGCGACCGCGCGTTCAGCAGCCGCTGCACCTTCAGCCGCGCGCCCTCGTACGCCTCGGTGGCGCGGTCGGCAAGCTCGTAGACGCCGCGGTGGACGTTCGCGTACTCGTGCTCGTACGCCTCCCGCATCCGGTCGAGCACCTGGCGTGGCTTCTGGGAGCTCGCCGCAGAGTCGAGATAGGCGAGCGGATTGCCCTTGATCTTCTCCTCGAAGATGGGGAAGTCGCCGCGCAGCGCGCGGGCGTCGAGCCTCTTCACCGTCTCGACGGCCACGGATTCATCGTAACGATGCGCATCACATCGACTCCCCGGCCGGCTCACATCGACTTCTCATCGCCCCGAGGCACCCTCCTAACCGCCAATGGCAAAGGAATCCCGGATCGAGCGCGCCCGCGGCCGGGCGCGCGCCGCGAAGACCGCTATCGGCGCTCTCGGCCTGCTCGTCTTCGGCGTCGCCTTCGTCGGGGCGAAGACGCACGCCCCCGGTCATACGAAGGGGCAGGCGACGCCGCTCGGCGCTCCCTCGTCCTTCGAGCGCGCCGTGCACAACAGCATCGCCAAGGGCGGCCAGATCGCGCCGGCGGTGCAGCCCCCGCCCATCGTCACCTCGACTTCGTGAGCGCCCACACGGTTCACCGTCTGCGCGCCATGGGCTGCGAGGTGATCGTCGCCGGTGGAGACCCGGCCGGCGTCGCCGAGGTGCTCGAGCGCTGGGAGCAGGCGTTCAGCCTCTTCCGGCCCGAGTCCGAGCTCTCCCGGGTGAACCGCTCGCCGGCGCGCGTGCTCGCGGTCTCGCCGCTCTTCGCCCACACGCTCCGGGTTGCGCTCGACACCGCCGCCGACACCGGCGGGCTCGTCGACCCGACCCTCGGCCGCGGTGTCGGGGAGGTGCTCCTGTCGGGACGGATGCTCTCGCGGCCCCCCGGCCTGGCCTTCGACCTCAACGGCGTCGTCAAGGCGCTCGCGGTGGACGACGCGGCCGAGACCCTCGACGGGCCGGGATTCGTCTCGGTCGGCGGCGATCTCGCCGTGCGGGGGCCGGTGGACGTCGGACTCCCGGGCGGCGGTGCCGTCCGGGTCGTGGAGGGCGGGCTCGCGACGAGCGGCACCGCGACACGCGGTCCTCACCTCGTCGACCCCGTGACCGGCCGGCCGAGCGACTCCCCGTGGCAGCAGGTGACGGCGTCGGGCGTGAGCTGTCTCGCCGCCGACGTCGCGGCGAAGGCCGGCTTCCTCCTGGGCGAGCGCGGCCCGGAGTGGCTCGACGAGCGCGGGGTGCCCGGACGCTTCCTCGGCCGCGACGGGGAGGTCGTCGAGAACGAGGCGTGGGCGGGCTCCGTGCGGGAGGCGGCGACGTGCACCTGACCTCGAGCCCGGAGATCTGGTACGCGGCGCGCGCTTCCGGGGTCGCGGCGTACATCGTCCTCAGCCTCGTCGTCGCAGTCGGGCTCGGGCTGGGCGGCAAGGCGCAGAACCACCGCTGGCCGCGCTTCTCGGTCGAGAACATCCACCGCTTCGGCGGCCTGCTCGTCGGGTCGCTCATCGGCATCCACGTGCTGACGATCGCGGCCGACTCGTTCCTCCCCTTCTCGCTCACCCAGCTCCTCGTCCCGTTCACCTCGACGTACCGGCCGATCTGGACCGGGCTCGGGATCGCAGCCGCCGAGCTCCTTCTCGCGCTCGCGATCACGAACCACTACCGGCGCCGGATGCCGCACCGCTACTGGCGCAAGGCGCACTACCTCAACTTCGCCGTCTGGACGCTCGCCTCGATACACGGGCTGATGTCCGGCACCGACCGTGGCGCCACGTGGCTCGCGCTCCTCTACGGAGTCGCCGTCGCGACGGTCGTGGTCCTGCTGCTCTGGCGCTTCGGCGGCCGGGTCCTGCGCTCGCCGAGCGTGGCGACCGCCGGTGTCGTGACGGCCGTCGCGCTTCCCGTGCTCATCGTCTACGGGCCGCTGCACCACTCCGCGCCCCTGTGGAACGCCGCGCATACCAAGGAGCCGCTCACGGGGCAGGTGATCCGGAACGGCACGAACCTGCAGCAGATCGTGTCCTTCGTCGGCCAGTCGAAGGGACCGCAGAAGCTGCTCGTGCGCGCGGACCTGCTCGTCTCCCCTCAGTCGCTCGAGCGGACGTCCCTCCAGCTCGAGTACCTGCCGAGCGGGGACGTCTGCCGCGGCCAGGTGACCGGGGTCGGCGGCACGAGCTTCAGCGGCACGTGCCGCCTCCCGAACGGCCAGCAGCGCTCGATCGATGCAAGCTGGGTGCCGAATGAGGTGGGGAACGGCGTCGTCGGCGAGATCAAGCTGGGTGCTTCGAGCTC
This sequence comes from uncultured Gaiellales bacterium, assembly GCA_964602945.1. GTDB lineage: Bacteria > Actinomycetota > Thermoleophilia > Gaiellales > Gaiellaceae > Palsa-739. The sequence continues at coordinate 11,680 of CAZRTE010000012.1, read as the reverse complement.
CTAGCGGCGTCGCGGCGGTCGCGGCCGTCGCGGTCGTCGGGCTCCTGGCCACCGCCTGCGGTTCCTCCTCTGCGCCCCGGAGCACCGGGTCGTCGACGCAGACGACCCGCACAAGTAACAGTCTGGTACGAGGAACGACAGGTCTGGACGTGACACGGATCGGCTCGCTGCCGCGTCCGTTCGCGAAGGCGGCGGCGGTCGCCTTGCCGGGCGGCCGGCTGATGGTGCTCGGCGGCTACGCCGGCCAGGCGTCCCTCGACACGATCCTCGCCGGACCCCCGGGGAGGCTGCGCGCCGTCGGCCGCCTGCCGCGTCCGACGCACGATGCCGCGGCGGCGAGCCTCGGCGGCTCCGTCTACCTCTTCGGCGGAGGCGAGGCGAGCTCGTGGCCCTACGTCGTGCGCGTCGACCCGGGCACCGGCTCGGCGGCGACGGCGCCGGCACTCGACGAGCCGCTCTCCGATCTCGGCGCCGTCACGATCGGGGGCAGCGTCTATCTCGTCGGCGGCTACACCGGCACACAGTTCGCCACCGCCGTCCTCCGCTACCTCCCGGGCGGGGGCACGCGCACGGTCGCGCGGCTGCCGCAGGGGACGCGGTACGCGGGAGTCGCGGCGATCGGCAGGACGATCTACGTCGCCGGCGGGCTGACGACCGCCGGGGCGACGCGAGCCGTCTATGCGGTCTCCCTCTCCGGCCGCGTCCGGCGGGTGGCGACGCTGCCGGCACCGGAAGACCACGCGGCGCTCGCAGCCCTCGGCGGCAGGCTCTACCTCGTCGGCGGCCGTCGCGTCCTCGCGATCGACCCCGCCTCGGGCAAGGTCACGGTCGCGGCGAGCCTGCCAACCCGGCTGAGCGACCCGACGGCGACCGCGCTCGGCGGCCGCATCGTCGTGACCGGCGGCGGCACGAACGCCGTCTACGCGCTCGCTCCGTCCCGGTAGAGCGGGGCCGTCCTAGTCGCGCTCGAACGCCGCGTTCTCCCAGACGAGCCCCTGCGCCTCACGGCGCGTGAGCCGCAGCCCCTCCTGACGCGCAGCCGCCTCGATCGCCGCCACCGGATGGACGTACGTGCGGAAGCCGCACCGCGTGAGGCGCAGCCAGAGGTTCAGGACCCGGACGCCGAGCCGGGTCAGTCCCCGCTCCCGCGGATACGTGAGCAGGAGCCCGTGCCGGGCGTGGCTCGCCGCGGCCGAGACGAGCGCGGGGCCGTCCGGATAGCAGCAGACGACCCGGTGGAGGACGACGAGGTCGTGGGGCTCGACGACGCCGGACTCGGAGACGAAGTCGCCCACCCGCCGCTCGACGCGGTCGCCCAAGTGGTGCTCGGCAAGGAGCGCGGCAGCCGCTTCCTCGTAGCCGTCGGAGAGCTCGACGACGGTCGCCTGCGCGGCTCCCCGCTCGAGCAGCTCGAGCGAGAGGTTCCCGACCCCGCCACCGACGTCGAGGACGCTGGCGCCGGCCGGGTCGCCGGCGAGCGAGACGAGGCCGCACCCGCTGCGCGGCAGGCCGCGCCGCCGGTAGCGGCGCGCCTCGTGGCGCGCCACCCGCCGGCCGAAGAGGCGCCGGTAGTCGGAGGCGCGGGGCGGCGTGCAACAAGGGCAGCTCACAGACACGACTCTAGGGGACGTGCCCCGGTATCAGTTACCTGGACAGGTCCGAACCGGACACGCACCGCTATCCGCCCCGGGATCAGTTGCCTGGACACGTCGCGAAGGGACATGTCCCGGTAACAGATACCCGGACAGGTCCGGAAGGGACACGTCCGTCGACCGGGTCCGGGGCGAGCGCCGCTATCGTCGCCTCCCGGTGGGGAGCGACTACGTCTACACGATGTACCGGGCCGACAAGTTCTACGGCCCGCAGCGGCAGGTGCTCGCGAACATCTCGCTCTCGTTCCTGCCGGGAGCGAAGATCGGCGTGCTCGGCCCGAACGGTGCCGGCAAGTCGACGCTCCTCCGCATCATGGCCGGCCGCGACGAGCCGTCCTCGGGCGTCGCCGAGCTCGCGCCCGGCGCGACGGTCGGCCTGCTCGAGCAGGAGCCGTGGCTCGATCCCGCCAAGGACGTCCGCGGCAACGTCGAGGACGGCGTCCGCGAGCTGCGTGACCTCCTCGACCGCTTCAACGAGATCAGCGCGAGGTTCGCGGAGCCGGACGCCGACTACGACGCCCTGCTCGCGGAGCAGGCGAAGGTGCAGGATGCGATCGACCGCGCCGACGTCTGGCAGCTCGACGACCGGCTCGACCACGCGATGGACGCGCTCCGGCTGCCGGACGGAGACCGCGACGTGGAGAGCCTCTCCGGAGGTGAGCGCCGCCGCGTCGCCCTCTGCCGGCTGCTCCTCTCCGCACCGGACCTGCTGCTGCTCGACGAGCCGACGAACCACCTCGACGCCGAGTCCGTCCTCTGGCTCGAGCGCTTCCTCGCCGACTACCGGGGCACCGTCGTCGCGGTCACGCACGACCGCTACTTCCTCGACAACGTCGCCGGCTGGATCCTCGAGCTCGACCGCGGGCGCGGCATCCCGTTCCAGGGCAACTACTCCTCGTGGCTCGAGCAGAAGCAGGCGCGGCTCGCGCAGGAGGAGAAGCGCGAGTCGGCCCGGCGGCGGACGCTCGCGCGGGAGCTCGAGTGGGTGCGCTCGAGCCCGACCGGACGGCATGCGAAGGCGAAGGCCCGCCTCGGCGCGTACGAGCGCCTGCTCGCGGAGGAGGAGAACGTCAAGCTCGAGCGGGTCGAGATCCACATCCCGCCGGGCCCGCGGCTCGGCGAGCTCGTGATCGAGGCGGACGGCGTGCGCAAGGGCTTCGGCGACAGGCTGCTCGTGGACGACCTCACCTTCTCGCTGCCGCCCGCCGGCATCGTCGGCGTGACCGGCCCGAACGGCGCCGGCAAGACGACGCTCTTCCAGATGATCGCGGGCGAGGAGGAGCCCGACGCGGGCACGCTGCGGATCGGCGACACCGTCCAGCTCGCCTACGTCGACCAGGCCCGCGCCGACCTCGACCCGGCGAGCACCGTCTGGAAGGAGATCTCGGGCGGGCAGGATGCGATCGAGCTCGGCAGGCGCGAGGTGAGCTCACGCCAGTACGTGTCGTGGTTCAACTTCAAGGGCTCGGACCAGCAGAAGCGCGTCTCGGATCTCTCCGGCGGCGAGCGGAACCGTGTCCACCTCGCCAAGCTGCTGCGCACCGGGGGCAACGTCCTCCTGCTCGACGAGCCGACGAACGACCTCGACGTCGACACGCTGCGCGCCCTCGAGGAGGCGCTGCTCGACTTCGCCGGCTGCGCGGTCGTGATCACGCACGACCGCTGGTTCCTCGACCGGGTCGCGACGCACATCCTCGCCTTCGAGGGGAACAGCGAGACGATCTGGTTCGAGGGCTCGTGGGCCGAGTACGTCGAGTGGATGATCTCCACGCGCGGCCCGGAAGCCGTCGAGCCGCACCGGATCAGGTACAAGCCACTCGTGCGTGGTTGAGGCCGGCGGGCCGCTCACGGACGGCCCGTGGCGGCCTTGCTAGACGAGCGACTTGACGAAGACGTCGACCTTCTCGATCGGGAACGTCTCCGTCTTGATCACGTCGAGCTTCCCGATCTTCGCCAGCGCGCGGAACGCGGCTGCGTTGTCGGGGTACTGGACGACGGCGAGGAAGTCCCACGGCCCCATGAGAGCCCAGGTGTCCTCGAGCACGCCACCCTCCTCCTCGATCAGCGTCTTGAACTTCTCGAGGTACTCGGGCGCCTTCTCGAGGGTCTCGCGGCCCTCGGGCGTCAGGGTGATCAGACCCGCATACGTGAACACGGTGTCACCTCCCTTCTGCCGGCCGACGCTACTGCGGGAGAACCGCGGCTTCATCGGCGAATCCACCGATGTCGCGCTAGGCTCCCGGCGTGCAGGAGATCGCCCCCGGCCTGTGGCACTGGACGGCGCTGCGCGAGAGCATCCGCAGCGACGTCAGCTCGTACTACCTCGCCGAGGAGCGCGTCGCGATCGACCCGATGGTGCCGCCCGAACGGCCGGAGTGGCTCCAGCCGGAGCACGCGATCCTCACCACCCGCCACCACGACCGCGGCGCGTGGCAGCTCGGCGGCACGGTCTGGGTCGTGGAGCAGGGCGCGCACGAGCTCGAGGGCCGCGGCGAGTTCCGCACCTTCGCCTGGGGCGACGAGCTGCCGGGCGGGATCGTCGCGTGCGAGGTCGATGCGCTCAGCCCCGACGAGACCGCGTTCCACATCCCGGCCCACAACGCGCTCGCGATCGGCGACGGCGTCGTCCGCTGGCCGGGCGTCGAGGCGCTGACCTTCGTCCCCGACGAGTTCATGGACGACCCGGAGCAGACGAAGGAGGGCCTCCGCGCCGCCTACCGGCGCCTGCTCGACGAGCTCGAGTTCGACCACCTCCTCCTCGCGCACGGCGACCCTGTGGTCGGCGGGGCGAAGGAAGAGTTGCGCGCTCTCGTCGGGGCGTAGCTCGACTCAGGGTCGCTCAGAGGCTCCCGCTGATCCACAGCACGAGCAGCACCACCGCCGAGAGCAGCAACCCGACGAGCACGAGCACGCCGTTGACGCCGACGAAGAGGACGAACGGTGTCGCGTTGTTGCGTCCCGCCGCCAGGGCGCGCAGACCGCGGTAGGCAGCCGAGTGCCGCGGCGGCAGCGGACGTGAAACGCGCGTGACCGGCAGCCCGAAGCGGGCGAGGGCCGGCTCGAGGTCGGGGTCGACCGCATCGCCGGCGACCAGGATCTCGTGGGCCGGAAAGTCACGTAGCGCATCCTCCACCGCCTGAACCGGATCCGCCTCGCCCGCCTCGCCGCCGACGTCGACCCCGTCGCCGAGCGTCCACTCGATCTCGAGGGCGCGCACCTCCGCCTCGCGCCGCGCATCGTCCTCGGCGGTCGCGAGCCAATCGAGGGGGCGTGTGAGCGCCGGTGCGACGACATGCACCCGCCTCGGTAGCTCCGGCAGGCTCTCGACCGCGGCCCGTAGCCGCGACGGCGGGGCGTCACCGACGAGCAGCAAGAGCAGGTTCACGCCCGAATCGTGACGCAGCCGGCGCGCGGTCGCCGCGGCAGGGTGAGAGGCTCGCTAGCCCTCGCCCGGGTGCCGCCGGACGTAGGCGACGGCGAACGGACAGACCGGCATCGCCCGGAGGCCGCGCCGCCGTAGGTCGGCGAGCGCCTCGCGCACCATCGTCTCCGCGTGGCCGCGGTTGCGGAGCTCGGGCAGCACCTCGACGTGCGTGAGCGCGACGACGACTCCGGCACGCCGGTAGTCGATCCAGCCGGCGAGACGGTCGTCGAGCCGGAGCTCGAAGCGGCTCTTGGCTTCGTTGTCGGTGACCTGCGGCGTAGGCATCCGTCCCCTTTCTACGATGCCCGACGATGCCTGTCCTGCAGCAGACTCCGCTCACCTAGCCGATGGCGTTCCGCGTCCTCAGTCCCGACGAGTTCGGGTGGATCACCCGCCCGCACGAGTCGGGCGAGCCCGCGCGCCACGTCGCAGAGCTGAGCGAGCGTCTCGGCGCGAGGCATGTCCGCGGCAACGTCTGGCGCTACGAGCCCGGCGCGACGGGGAAGCGGCACCGGCACGCGACGCAGGAGGAGACGTTCGTCGTCCTCACCGGGACGCTGAGCCTGTACGTCGGCGAGCCGCCGGAGCGCGTGGACGTCCCCACGGGAGGCGTCGTGCTCGTCGAGGCCGGCACGGCCCTCCAGTCGGCGAACCACGGCGAGACGGACCTCGACGTCTACGCGTACGGCTATCCGCCGGAGACCGAGAGCGCGGAGCTGCTCGACCCCGCGGTCTAGGCCTGCGGGATGCGAGCTTCGAGGGCGGCCGTGACCGCCTCGCGCACCGGCTCGAGCTCGATCCGGTCGAGGATCTCCTGGAAGAACCCGCGCACGATCAGCCGCTCCGCCTCGAAGCGCTCGAGACCCCGGCTCTGCAGGTAGAAGAGATCCTCGCGGTCGACGCGGCCGACGGTCGCGCCGTGGGTGCAGCGGACGTCGTTCGCCATGATCTCGAGCCCGGGGATCGGCACCGCGTGCGTCGTCGGGCTGAGCATGAGGTTGCGGCACTCCTGGTACGCGTTCGTCTTCTGCGCGTCCGGCTCGACGCGGATCATCCCGCGCCAGACGGCCGTCGCGTTGTCGCGGAGCGCGCCCTTGAAGGCGAAGTCCGACTCGCAGTCGGGCGCGATGTGCTCCTGGAAGGTGTCGTAGTCGAGGTGCTGCGTACCGTCGGCGAAGTAGGCACCGGTGACGCGCGAGGTCGCGCCCTGGCCGTTGAGGTCGTTCTGGATCCGCGTCTTGCCCTTCTTCGAGCCGAAGCCGCCCGCGACCCAGTCGAGCTCGGCGTCGCGCTCGACGCGCGCGTGGTGGCTCGCGAAGTGCCACGTCTCGCGCGAGAGGTTCTGGAGGGAGACGTACTCGAGCTTCGCGGCCTGCTCGACGAAGAGCTCCGTGACCGCGTTCGAGTACGCCTCGGTGTCCGGCGCGGGCGACGCGTACTCCTCGATCAGCGAGGCGCGCGCGCCCTCCTCCGCGACGACGACGAGCCGCCAGAACGTCTGCCCCGTTGCGGAGATGCGGACGTAGAGCGGCTTCTCGAGCTCGACGCCCTTCGGGACGACGACGAGCAGGCCGTGCTTCCAGAGGGCCGCGTTGTGCGCGGCGAACTTCTCGTCCCAGCCGACGAGCGAGTACAGGCGCGGGTCGTCCTCCGGGAGCGGCTCGAAGGTGACCCCCTCCGGCGCCTTCTCGATCTCGATCCCGTCGGCGGTGACGGTGGCGAAGCCGGCGACGTCGAGGTCGAGCATCGTCTCGATCTCGGCGGAGGCGGCGCCCTCGAACGCGTCGGGGTCGAAGCCGCGCAGGTCGGTGAAGCGCCAGTGCTCCTCGGTCGTGTCCGGGAGCGGCAGCTCGTTCCAGGCGGTGAGCGCGTCGCTACGACTCAACGGGCGCGTACCTGCGATGGAGCATCAACTGGTTCCCGTCCGGGTCGGCGAAGATCGCCATGTGGCAGACGCCGGTGTCGTACGTGTCGGCCGCGAAGACCACGCCCTTCGCCTCGAGCTCGCTGCGCGCCTCGGCGACGTCGGCCACGCGCAACGCGATCCCGGACGTGTTCGGCGTCGTGAACTGGCCGCCGAGCGCCGTGGGATCGACGAGATAGAGGAACGTGTTGTCGCCGAGCTTGAACTCGGGGAAGCTGCCCTCGCCCGTCTGCGGCACGCCGAGCGTGTGGCGGTACCAGGCGACCGAGCGCTCCATGTCGGAGACGGGCACGCTGATGAAGTCGACGTGCTCGACTTCGATCGTCAACCGACACTCCCGCAGCGGGCTTGCGCGCGAGGGCTAGCCAACAGAGCCCTCCATTTGCAGCTGGATCAGCCGGTTCATCTCGACCGCGTACTCGAGCGGCAGCTCCTTCGTGATCGGCTCGACGAAGCCGCTCACGATCATCGCGCTCGCCTCCGCCTCGGAGAGCCCGCGCGACATGAGGTAGAAGAGCTGCTCCTCGCCGATCTTCGAGACCGTCGCCTCGTGCCCGACGTCGACGTCGTCGGCGTCGATCTTGATGTACGGGTACGTGTCGGAGCGCGAGTCCTCGTCGAGGATCAGCGCGTCGCAGACGACCTTCGACTTCGAGCCGAGGGCGTTCTTGTCCACCTGGAGCAGGCCGCGGTAGCCGGCGCGCCCGCCGTTCTTCGAGATCGACTTGGAGGTGATCACGGAGGTCGTCCGCGGCGCGACGTGGACGGCCTTGCCGCCCGCGTCCTGGTGCTGCCCCGAGCCCGCGAAGGCGATCGAGAGCACCTCCCCGTGGGCGCGCTCGCCCATCAGCCAGATGGCCGGATACTTCATCGTCAGCTTCGAGCCGAGGTTCCCGTCGACCCACTCCATCGTCGCGTCCTGCTCTGCGACGGCCCGCTTCGTGACCAGGTTGTAGACGTTGTTCGACCAGTTCTGGATCGTCGTGTAGCGGCAGCGGCCGCCCTTCTTGACGACGATCTCGACGACCGCCGAGTGGAGCGAGTCGGTCGAGTAGATCGGCGCGGTGCAGCCCTCGACGTAGTGGACGTACGCGCCCTCGTCGACGAGGATCAGCGTCCGCTCGAACTGGCCCATGTTCTCGGCGTTGATCCGGAAGTAGGCCTGCAGCGGCATCTCGATGTGCACGCCCGGCGGCACGTAGATGAACGAGCCGCCCGACCAGACGGCCGAGTTGAGCGCCGCGAACTTGTTGTCGTTCTGCGGGATGATCGTGCCGAAGTACTGCTTGAACAGGTCCTCGTGCTCGCGCAGGCCCGTGTCGGTGTCGAGGAAGAGCACGCCCTTCGAGGTCAGGTCCTCCTGGAGCTTGTGGTAGACGACCTCGGACTCGTACTGCGCGCCGACCCCGGCGAGGTACTTCTTCTCCGCCTCGGGGATGCCGAGCTTGTCCCACGTGTCCTTGATGTCGGCCGGCAGGTCCTCCCAGTTCGAGGCCTGCTTCTCGGTCGGCTTGATGTAGTAGTAGATGTTGTCGAAGTCGATGCCGCTGAGGTCGCCGCCCCACTGCGGCAGCGGCCGGGCGAGGAAGTAGTCGAGGCTGCGGTGCCGGAACTTCCGCATCCAGTCGGGCTCGTCCTTGTGGGACGAGATGGCGTCGACGAGCTCGTGGTCGAGCCCGCGCCCGGACTTGAAGAAGTAGTCCTCCGGAACGGAGAACCCGTACTTGATCGCGTAGTCGGAGCCGATCCCCTGGACGATCTCGGTCTCGGTCTGCGTCATCTAGTCGTCACCCCCCGTCGTCGTCGCCGTTGCCGGGATGAAAGGGTCGTAACCCTCCGCCTCGAGCTTCTCGGCGAGCTCCGCCCCTCCCGACTCCACGATGCGTCCGTCGACGAAGACGTGCACGTGGTTCGGCGTGACGTAGTTCAGGATCCTCTGGTAGTGCGTGATCACGAGCGCGCCCATCTCGGGCCCGACGAGCTCGTTCACGCCGCCCGCGACGACCCGCAGCGCGTCGATGTCGAGGCCGGAGTCGGTCTCGTCGAGCACCGCGATCCGCGGCTTCAGCATCGCCATCTGGAGAATCTCGACCCGCTTCTTCTCCCCCCCGGAGAACCCGTCGTTCAGGTAGCGGGACGCGAGCTCGCGGCTGACCTTGAGCCGGTCCATCTGCGCGAGCAGCTCCTTGCGGAACTCGGGGATGGCGATCGGGTCGTCGACACCGCCGTTGCGGGCCTTGCGCACGGCGTTCATCGCGCTGCGCAGGAAGCTCGTCACGGTGACGCCGGGAATGGCGTGCGGGTACTGGAAGGCGAGGAACAGGCCGCGCTGTGCGCGCTGGTCGGCGCCGAGCTCCGTCACGTCCTGGCCGTCGAAGAAGAGACGGCCCTCGGTGATCTCGTAGGCGGGATGGCCCATGAGCGCGTAGGCGAGCGTGGACTTGCCCGATCCGTTCGGCCCCATGATCGCGTGCACCTCGTCGGTGTCGACCTCGAGATCGACGCCCTTGACGATCTCGGTGCCGTCCTCGAGCGCGACGTGGAGGTTCTCCAGCTTCAGCAACGCCACCCGATCAGCCTCTCCTTCCTGTCGTACCGTCCGTAGCCTGTTTCACCCAAAGAGCGGGGCTTTCGCCCCGCCCGGACCAACGTCCCCAGTCTAGCGAGAGGGTCCCTGTCCGGGCAGGACCCAGAGCAAACGTTGAGGCATGCCGCTACTCTGGCCCCGTGGGTTACTTCCAGACCCCCTGGCACATCATCCTGCTCCTCGTGATCGCGCTGCTCCTGTTCGGCGGCAAGCGGCTGCCGGAAGTCGGGCGTGCGCTCGGCTCGGGAATGCGTGAGTTCAAGGATGCGATCACGGGCAACACGCCCGGCGTGGACGACGAGCCCACGCAGTCGCAGCCGGAGCTCCGCAGAGGCTTCGGCCGCCGAGACGACCGCGGCGCCGACCGAGCGCGAGACCGTCTAGCGGAACCATGAGCTTGCTGCCGCGCCGCCTCGGCCACGGCGAGGAGGCGACGCTCGGAGAGCACCTCGACGAGCTCCGGGGTCGACTCTTCGTGATGATCGGTGCGCTCGTCACCGGCACGGTCGTCGCCTTCGTCTTCCATGGGCACATCCTCGACTGGCTGAACCAGCCGCTGCCGGCCGATCACAAGAGGCTGCTGACGCTCGGCGTCGCCGAGCCGTTCACGGTCACGCTCACGGTCTGCGTCTACGCCGGTTTCGTGCTCGCGCTGCCGGTCGTCCTCTGGCAGATCTGGAGCTTCTTCGCGCCGGCCGTCGAGCCGACGTCCGAGCGTCGCGTGCTCGGGCTGGCGCTCTTCGCGGTCGGGCTCGCCGGCGGAGGAGTGGCGTTCGGCTACTGGATCCTCCTGCCGCGTGCAGTCCACTTCCTCCTGAACTACGACCACCACCACTTCCTCGTCCAGCCGCGGGCTTCCTCCTACTACAACTTCGTCGCTGCGGTCCTCGTCGGGGTCGTGCTCGTGTTCCAGACGCCGCTCGTCGTGCTCGGGCTCGTCTACGTCGGCGTGCTCAGCTCGCAGACGCTGCGCCGGCAGAGGCGGTTCGGGTACCTCATCACGGCAGCGATCGCGCTCGCGCTCCCCGGCCCCGATCCGGTGACGACCTTCCTCGAGCTGCTGCCGATGTGGGTGCTGTTCGAGGGCTCGATCTGGCTCGCCGTGCTGTTCGAGCGGCGCCAGGCGAGGCCGCAACCGAGCTCGGCTACCCTGGGCCCCTGATGGCTAGGGCAGCGGTCAAGGCCAAGCAGCAGGCCCGGGCGAAGGCGCAACCCGCGAAGCCGGCGCGCGGCGGTCGCGGCAAGCGGGGCAGCGGCAGCGACCCGAACGAGCAGCTCTTCTTCACGCGGCTGCGCCGGCGGCAGAAGTGGGTCTATCTCGCGCTCGCCATCGTCTTCGCGGCGACGTTCGCCGGCGTCGGAGTCGGATCCGGCTCCGGTGGGCTGAGCCAGCTCTACTCCGGCCTCTTCGGCGGCGGCGGCGACCAGGTCTCGAAGGCGCAGGCGGAGATCAAGGACCATCCCAACCAGGCCAAGGGGTACCGCGACCTCGCCCTCGCGTACGAGACGAAGGGCGACACCGCCGGCGCCGTCTCCGCGCTCGAGAGCTATCTCAAGCTGAAGAAGAAGGACGCAGCGGCGTGGACGGAGCTCGGGGGGCTCCAGATGACGCAGGCACAGGCGTATGCGACGCAGTACCAGCAGGTGCAGAGCTCGGCCCAGGCGTCCAACCCGAGCCAGGCCTTCCAGCCCGGCGGAACGCTGGGCCAGGCCCTCGGCTCGAATCCCCTCACGCAGCCCTCGGCGCAGGCGTCGAGCCAGACGGCCCAGCTCTACCAGCAGGCGATCGGCGCCTACAACGCGGCCCTCGGCTCCTACCAGACGGCTGCGAAGATCCAGCCGAAGAACGCGCAGGCGCAGTTCGAGGTCGCGACCGCCGCCGAGAGCGCGGGCCAGTACCAGGTCGCCATCACCTACCTGAAGAAGTTCCTCGAGGTCGATCCGAGCAGCCCGCAGAAGCCGCAGATCGAGAGCGCGATCAAGCAGCTCCAGAAGGCGATCGCTTCTTCTTCGGCGAAGCCGAAGAAGAAGTAGCTCCGGCGAAGAGCTTCGCTCTTCGCCCGAGGGCTAGAGGAACGAGGGCCGGGGAGAGC
>CAZRTE010000011.1:16100-43237 GCA_964602945.1 uncultured Gaiellales bacterium | reverse complement strand
CGTAAGGCTTCGCTTCGCTCTCCTTACGCCACCGCCCGAACGCCAACAGGGTCTAACGCTTCAACCCTTCTTGGCGCCCGGGGCCGGAGCGTAGGCGGAACGCCTACGCGGAGGCCGAACTGTGCTCGCGCCGGCCTCCGCCGCGCGCGAGCACACCAGGCACCGCTTCCATCCAGACAACCTAAAAGCAAGACAGCACGGAGCGAACGGGAGACCACGCTCTCCCGTTCGCGCAGTTCCGCTTCCCCAGCGAGCGGACGCGAAGCGTCCGTGAGCTCCCGAAGGAGAGAATGCAGCGGTGAGCGAGATCGCCGTCCGGCTGCTCGAACCGGGGGACGAGGACGTCGTCCGGTCGTTCGCGACCTACGAGGGGCCGGGAGATCCCGCGGGCCTGCTCGCCGACCCGCGCTCGCTCGTGCTCGTCGCCTTCGCCGGGGACGAGCCCGTCGGGTTCGTGCTCGCGCACGAGTTGCCGCGACGGCACGGCGTCCCGTCGAAGCTCTTCGTCTACGAGGTCGACGTCGCGCCGGCCCACCGGCGCCGCGGGATCGCCTCGGCACTGCTGCAGCGGCTCGCCGACCTCGCGCGGGAGCGGGGCATCCGCGAGGGCTTCGTCCTCAGCGAGCCCGGCAACGGTCCCGCGAACGCCCTCTACCGCAGCGCCGGCGGCGCGAGCGAGGCGGTGAACGCCGTATGGGAATTCCGGTACGGGGACGGCTGACGGCTCTCCGGCCGGCCGGCGGCGGTGACGTCGACCGCCTCGTCGCCTGGCACGCCGATCCGGAGGTCGCGCGCTACTGGGACGACGAGACGTTCACGCGCGCGGAGATGGAGCAGCGGCTCGCGCGTCCGCACGTCGAGGCCTGGATCGTGGAGGAGGAGGGCGAGCCGGTCGGCTATCTCCAGGTCCACTCCGGCGGCCTGGACATGTTCCTCGTCCCGGCCGCGCGTGGCCGGGGGCTCGGGCCGGACGCCGCCCGGGCCATGGCCCGGCACCTGCGCGACGACCGCGGCCGAGCCCGCGTCACGGTCGATCCGTACGCGTGGAACGAGGGGGCGGTTCGCGCCTGGGAGCGGGCCGGCTTCGTCGAGGTCTCGCGGCACGAGGCGGACGACGAGCACCCCGCGCCGTGGGTCCTGCTCGAGTTCCGCGACTAGACTACGAGCCGTGATCGCGATCCGGACATCGACAGCCAGCCGCGCGCGGCCGATTGTCGCCGGGTCGTGCGCGGGCTGATTCGCCGCCGCTGTCGCAGCGGAGGCCGGCGACTTCTCGTCCCGTCCGCCCGCATTGGGGGTGCATATCCTTGGCCGGTTCCATGAAGGTCGTCCTTCCCGACAACTCCGAGCTCGAGCTTCCCGCCGGCGCGACCGGGCTCGACGCCGCCCGCGCGATCGGGCCGAAGCTGGCCGAGCAGGCCGTCCTCGTCCGCGTCGACGGCAGCGTCCAGGACCTGCGCCTGCCGCTGTCCGAGGGTGCGCGGATCCAGCTCCTGACCACGCGCGACCGTGAGGACCCGGACGCGCTCGCCGTCCTCCGCCACTCGTCGTCGCACCTGCTCGCCGAGGCCGTCCGCCGTCTCTACCCCGGGGTCAAGATCGCGATCGGGCCGCCGATCGAGAACGGCTTCTACTACGACTTCGAGTTTCCGGAGCCGATCCGCGAGGAGGATCTCGAGCGGATCGAGGCCGAGATCCGGCGCGAGCTGAAGGAGGGCAGGCGCTGGGAGCGGAGCGAGAGCTCGCCCGACGAGGCGATCGCCCGCTTCGAGGCGGAGGGCGAGCGGTACAAGGTCGAGCTCGTCGGCACCGCCGAGGGCGACATCTCCCTCTACACGCAGTCGCACGACGGCGAGGCGGACTTCACCGACCTCTGCCGCGGCCCGCACCTGCAGGACTCGAAGCCGATCAAGGCGCTCAAGCTGACGGGCCTCGCCGGGGCCTACTGGCGCGGCGACTCGTCGCAACCGCAGCTCACCCGCATCTACGGCACCGCCTTCTTCACCCAGGAGGATCTCGACGTCCACCTCGAGCGGCTCGAGGAGGCGCGCCGGCGCGACCACCGCCGCCTCGGCGTCGAGCTCGACCTCTTCCACCTCGACGAGCACTCGCCGGGGTCGCCCTTCTGGCATCCCAAGGGAATGATCATCTGGAACGTGCTCGAGGACCTGCGCCGCAGGGAGAACGCCGCCCGTGGCTACGTCGAGGTGAAGACGCCGCTCATCTACGACAAGTCGCTCTGGGAGACCTCGGGCCACTGGGAGAAGTTCCGCGAGAACATGTTCCTGATCCCGATGGAGCACGACAACGTCTACGGGATCAAGCCCATGAACTGCCCCGGTCACATGCTGCTGTTCGGCAGCGCGATCCGGAGCTACCGCGACCTGCCGCTCCGCTATGCGGAAGCGGCGCCGCTGCACCGCAACGAGCTCGCGGGCGCCCTGCACGGCCTCACCCGCGTGCGGCACGTGACCCAGGACGACGCGCACATCTTCTGCACGCGTGAGCAGATCGCCGACGAGCTCGACGGCTGCATCGACTACCTCAAGTTCCTCAACGACCTCTTCGGACTCGAGGCGCGCGCGGAGTTCTCGACGCGGCCGGACAACAAGCTCGGCACCGACGAGGAGTGGGACTTCTCCGAGGCGCAGCTCGAGCAGGCGCTCGAGCGCAACGAGATTCCGTACGAGATCGGCGCCGGGGAGGGCTCGTTCTACGGCCCGAAGATCGACCTCCACATGACCGACGCCCTCGGCAGGTCGTGGCAGCTCGGAACGATCCAGCTCGATCGCCAGATGCCTGCCCGCTTCGGGCTCACGTACATGGGGCCGGACAACACCGAGCACCCGGTCTTCTGCATCCACCGCGCCTTCTACGGCTCGTTCGAGCGCCTGATCGGGATCCTCACCGAGCACTACGCAGGCGCCTTCCCGTTCTGGCTGGCGCCGGTGCAGGTGCGTGTGCTGCCGGTGGGGGAGGGGCACCTCGACGCGGCACGGACGCTCGAGCTGCGGCTGCGCGAGGCCGGTTTCCGCGCCGAGGTCGCGGAGCCGAGCGAGACGATCGGCAAGCGGATCCGGACCGCCGAGCTCGAGAAGATCCCCGTCACCGTCGTCTACGGCGACCGCGAGTCGGACGAGAGCCTCGCGGTGCGGGAGCACGGCGGCGAGCAGTCGACGCTCTCTCTGCGTGCTCTCCTCGACAGGCTTGCTACCCTCTGACGTCTGAAAAGCAGGAGCGGACCCGTTCCTCACCTCCCGGGCCGGCCACGGACCGCGCGGGGTTCAACCGAGTCGCCGGGAATCTGGTTTGGGGACGAGGATCGGGCCGCTGCATGACAGCGGCTTTTTGGTTGTTGCAAAAGCGAGACAGGAGGTACAAGCCCGACTTGGTGAGAGACGCTTGAGGCCCAGACGCCGGCCGATCGACCAGATCCGCCCGGAGCCACGTGACACGACGCGCATCAACGACGGGATTCGTGTTTCCCGTGTTCGGCTGATCGACACGGACGGCAGCCAGCTCGGAATCAAGTCCACGGACGAGGCGCGCGAGTACGCCTACGGCAAGAACCTCGATCTCGTCGAGGTCGCCGCGCAGGCCGATCCGCCCGTCGCCAAGGTCATGGACTACGGCAAGTACCGCTACGAGGAAGAGCAGAAGCGCAAGCAGGCCCGCAAGCACCAGAGCCAGGTTCAGGTCAAGGAGATCAAGTTCCGGCCGAAGATCGGCGACCACGACTACAACACCAAGAAGGGCCACGTCGAGCGGTTCCTCAACCAGCGGGCGAAGGTGAAGGTCACGATCATGTTCCGGGGGCGCGAGACGACCCACCCGGAGCGGGGTAGAGACCTCCTCCTCCGGCTCGCCGAGGACGTCAGGGAGATCGGTCAGATCGAGTCCCAGCCGCTCCTCGACGGACGCAACATGGTGATGCTGTTGGGCCCGACGAAGAACGCAGGAGTGAAACGAGATGCCGAAGACGAAAACGCGGAGCAGCGCGAGGAAGAAGTTCAAGGTGACCGGAACCGGCAAGATTCTGCGCCGGCCGGCGATGCGCAGTCACAACCTGGAGAAGAAGTCGTCGAAGCGTAAGCGCGGCTTCCGCAAGGACGTCGAGGTCACGGGCGCCGACCGCAAGAACGTCAAGAAGATGCTGGGGATGCGCTGATGCCTCGCGTCAAGCGTTCCGTCCACGCGCACAAGAAGCGCCGCAAGGTTCTCGCCCAGGCGAAGGGCTACTGGGGCCGCAAGAGCACCCACTACCGCTACGCGAAGGAGCAGGTCGAGCACTCGCTCGTCTACGCCTACCGCGACCGCAAGGTGCGCAAGCGGGAGTTCCGGCGGCTCTGGATCACCCGCATCAACGCCGCGGCGCGTGCGCACGGGCTCTCGTACAACCAGTTCGTGAACGGCTGCGCGAAGGCGGGCATCGAGCTCGACCGGAAGATGCTCGCCGACCTCGCGGTCAACGATCCGGCCGCGTTCGGCGCCATCGCCGAGCAGGCGAAGGCCGCGCTCGAGGCCGGCAGCGCCGCCGGCAAGGCCGCCGCCGGTTCTGGAGCCTGAACCGGGCCGAGGCGTTCGAGCGGCAGGCGCGGCACTTCGCCGGCCGCTCGCCGCTGTACGAGCGGCTGGCCCGCGAGCTCGCCGACGAGCCGCTCCTGCCGGCCGAGGTCGTCTGGCGCTACCCGCTGCAGCTCTTCGGCGGCCTCCACTACCTCGTGCTGAGCGGCCGCGCGTCGTGGGACGACGTGCGAGCGGCGCTGCGTGACGAGGCGGAGTTCCTCGCGGAGTGGGTGGCGCACGAGCGGGTGCAGACGAACGAGGTTCAGCGCAGCTGGTGGCTCGTGCCGTGCTTCCTCGAGGTCGCGCGCCGCTACGGCGTCGACTCCTTCCACTGCCTCGAGCTCGGCTGCAGCGGCGGCCTGAACCTGATCTGGGACCGGTACGGCTACGAGTACGCAAACGGCTCGTTCCCGGGGGATCCCGTGCTCGCCGGCCAGGAGCGGACGCCGGTGCCGCTCTCGCAGCTTCCGGTCGTGCGGTCGCGGGTGGGAATCGACGCGGCGCCGCCCGACCTGCGCACGGACGAGGGGGTACGGCTGCTGAAGGCCTTCGTCTGGGCCGGCCAGACCGAGCGGCTCGAACGACTCGACGCCGCCGTCGAGGTCTGGCGGCGCGACCCGCCGGAGATCGTCGCCGGCGACATGGTCGAGGAGTTGCCGGCGGTACTCTCCCGCAGCCGCGGCGACGGCCTGCTCGTCGTCTGGCAGACGGCTGCGCTCAGCTACCTGCCGCGCGAGCGCCGGGAGCGCGTCCGGGGCCTGCTCGCCGGGGCCGAGGTCGCGTTCGTCGAGACCCGGCAGCCGAGCGACGGCAGCCACGACTACTACGGTCTGTTCGTGGACGGAGACGAGGTCGCCCACGCCGACTTCCACGGCGCCTGGATCGACTGGCGCGCGTGATCACCTCCCGCGACAACGAGCGCCTCAAGCTCCTGCGCAAGCTCCGCGACCGGCGCTGGCGCGACAAGCTCGGACTGTTCGCCGTCGAGGGCGAGGATCTCGTCGCAGCCGCCTCGGCTGCCGGCGTGGAGGCGGTCGACGTGCTCGAGGCGGGGGAGACGGTCGCCCCCGAGCTGCTCGCCGAGGTCTCGTCCCTGGCGCATCCGCCGCGGGTGGTCGCCGTCTACCGGCGCGACGACCTCCCGCACGGCCTGCGCCCCGTCACGCTCGCGCTCTGGCGCGTCGGCGACCCGGGCAACGTCGGCACGCTCCTCCGCTCGGCGGACGCGTTCGGGGCCGGTGTCGCGCTCTCGGCGGGCTGCGCAGACCCGACCTCGCCGAAGGCGCTCCGCGCGTCGATGGGCTCCGTCTTCCGCGTCCCCCTCGCGCCCTTCGAGCAGCCCGCCGGCCGGCGGCTCGCTCTCGTGCCCCACGGCGGCACGCCGCTGCCGGAGCTCGCGACCGGCGGTGAGCTCGTGCTCGTGCTGGGCGCCGAGCGCGAGGGGCTGCCCCCGGAGGTGCTGGCGGCGTGCGACGAGCGCGTCTCGATCCCGCAGGCGGGCGGTGAGTCGCTCAACGTCGCGATGGCGGGAACGATCGCGCTCTACGAGCTCGCGCGCCAAGGCCGGTAGCAGCCACCGTTACGTCTCCGTCACGAGCAACGCCGCGCAGCCGGCGGCTCCGTCAGCGATCCGTCGCGAACGCGCGACCCTCTCGTGACGGTGGCTGCCACCGGTCGTTCGGCCCTGAAAAGCGGCCGACCCCCTTGCGGGGGCCGGACCAGAGATTCGCCGAGCCGGTTGCGCTTTCGTCCCCTTCAACCAACCGGCCTTCCGCCTCGGGGTTGCCCCCTTCTCGTCTGACCGCTCAGTCGAAGTTTCGACCTACTTGCGCTCCGTGCTCGGCGCAAGAGGAAACCTAGAGTTTCGGCGTCACCGGATCAAGCCCTGCCAAAAACGATTTTGTCGCAATTTGCATGGATCATCTCCGGGCCGCGATCCAGACGCTGTCCTCGCCGCCCGCGAACGGTCGCCGGTCGAACCAGCCGTAGCAGGCGAGGACGTCGAAGCCGGCCTCGGCGAGGAGCGAGTGCCACCGCTCGGGCTCGATCCACCAGAGCGTCATCGACGACGCGCCGTCCTTCCCGCGCACCGACAGCGTGAGTGTCTGGGCGCGGAGATCCCAGTCCGCGCGCTCCTCGATGCCGGGCTCGCGCTCGAGCCAGCGCCCGTCCGTCTCCTCGACGTCCTCGCGTGACGGCGTGAACACGTCGAAGACGAGCCTGCCGCCCGGACGCAGCAACCCGCGCGCCGCTCTCAGGGCCTGCAGCCGCTCCTCGTCGTCGCGGAGGTGGAGGTAGGCGCGAAACGGGCACGTGACGAGGGGAACACGCTCGTCCACGGGTGGCCGGCGCAGGTCGCCGAGGCGCAGGTCGAGTTGCGCGCCGACCCCCGCCTGCCGCGCTCGCTCCGCGCAGACGGCGAGCATCTCCGCCGAGGAGTCGACGCCGATCACGTGCGCACCGGCGAGCGCCGTCGGGATGGCGATCCTGCCGGTTCCGACACCGAGCTCCACCACGTCGCCGCCCGCGGCCAGCGCCTCGTCGACGTAGAAGGAGACATCCTCGACGACGCTCGCGCTCCACGGGTCGTAGAGGCGTGCGATCGCGTCGTAGGGCGACTTCGTCACGCCGGCCTGCGGGCGACCCACACCATCTCGAGCGACTCGTCGGTGTACGGCTCCCGCTGGAAGCCGCCGTACAGCGCCTCGACCTCGAGTCCCGCGACGTCGATCAGGCCCTCGAGCTCCGACCGGCCGATCCACCACAGCCGCAACGTGCCGACCTCCTCGTCGCCACGGCCACGCGTGAGATCGATCCGGCTGTCGGCCCAGGAGTAGCGGGAAATCTCCCAGGAGTCGCCGCGCTCCTGCCGCACGCCGTTCAGGCGAGCCGCCACCTCGCCGCTGAAGGCGAAGACGTTGAATGCGAACCGCCCACCGGGCTGCAACGCGGCTGCGACCCGCTCGAACAGTCGCCGCCGGTCGGCCCAGGTGGAGAGGTGGAGCAGCGCGCGAGCAGGGCAGATGACGAGCTCCACGGGCTCGTCGAGCGCCAGCTCGCGCATGTCGCCCTCGCGGAACTCGATCGGCAGCCCGCCCGCACGGTCTCGCCCGGCAGCGAGCATCGCCGGCGAGCGGTCGAGGCCCAGCACCTGCTTTCCCGTCTCGGTCGCGATCGGGATCGCGACCCGGCCCGTGCCGATGCCGAGCTCGACGATCGGCGGCGCAGCCTCCCGCGCGAGGGACACGTACCAGGCGACGTCCTCGGTCAGGTCAGCCGCCCAGAGGTCGTAGTCGGGCGCGAAAGGGTCGTATTCGCTCACAGCCGGTAGTATCCGCGCCGATGCACCGCGCGCGCACCTTCGCCTTTATCCGGCCCCGGCTCGCTGCCGGGGCGGCGCAGCGTTAGCGGGCGCGGTTCCTCCAGCAGCTCGAGCCGGGGCGTGACAGCCGCCCGACCCGTGCCCGAGAAAGGAGCAGAGACCGTTGGATACAGTCGCCGCCGTGAACCCGGACGACCTCCAGCAGGAGGCGCTGGCCGCTGCCGCTGCCGCGTCGTCGCTCACGGAGCTCGACGAGGTGCGCGTCCGCTACCTCGGCCGCAAGAGCGCGCTCAAGCTCGCGCTCCGCGAGGTACGCGACCGCGAGACCGGCATGGCGCTCAACGCCGTGCGGGAGTCGATCGAGACCGCCGTCGCCTCACGGCAGAAGGAGCTCGAGCGCGCGGAGCTCGACCGGACGATCGCCGAGGACCGCGTCGACGTCACGCTGCCCGGCACGCCGCGCCCGCGCGGACACCTGCACCTCGTCACCCAGGTGCGGCGCGAGGTGGAGGACATCTTCGTCGGGATGGGCTACGAGGTCGTCGACGGCCGTGAGGTCGAGACGACGCACTACCTGTTCGACGCGCTCAACATGGCGCCGAACCACGTCACCCGCTCCCCACTGCACTCGTTCTACGTCGGCGAGGACACGCTCCTGCGCACCGAGACGTCGCCGTCGCAGGTCCACACGATGGAGGCGAAGCCCCCGCCCGTGTTCATGGTCTCGCTCGGGCGCTGCTACCGGCGCGACACGCCGGACACGACGCACTATCCGATCTTCCACCAGGTGGAGGGCCTCGCCGTCGATCGCGGCATCACGCTCGCCGACCTGAAGGGGACGCTGCAGTACCTTCTGCGCCGCCTCTTCGGCGAGGAGCGCGAGACGAAGTTCATCACGCACTTCTTCCCCTTCACGGAGCCGTCCATGGAGGTCCTCGTCTCGTGCTTCCAGTGCGACGGCGCCGGCTGCCCGATGTGCAAGCACTCCGGCTGGATCGAGATCGGCGGCTCCGGGATGGTCGACCCGAACGTGCTCGAGTTCGTCGGCTACGACCCGGAGGAGGTCTCCGGCTTCGCGTTCGGCTGGGGGCTCGAGCGGATGGCCATCCTCCGCCACGGCCTGCCGGACATCCGCGACCTGTGGGCGGACGACCTGCGCTTCCTGAGGCAGTTCTGATGAAGGTCCCGCTCAGCTGGCTCCGCGAGTACGCCGATCCACCCGCCTCGAACGAGGAGATCGCGGCGCGGCTCTCGGTCGCGACGTGCGAGGTGGAGCGGATCGTCCGCCACGGCGTCGACGCCGACGCGGACAACCTCGGCCGCTTCCGGGTCGGCAAGGTGCTCTCGGCGGAGAAGCACCCGAATGCCGACCGGCTGCAGCTGTGCGTCGTCGACGTCGGTGGCGCGGAGCAGCAGATCGTCTGCGGCGCCTGGAACTTCGGCGCCGGCGCAACGGTCGCCGTCGCGCTCCCGGGCGCGACCCTTCCGAATGGGCTCACGCTCGAGCGGCGCAAGCTGCGCGGCGAGATGTCCGAGGGGATGATCCTCGCCGAGGACGAGGTCGCCCTCGGCACCGACCACAGCGGGATCATGCTCCTGTCCGGGGAGCTCGAGGCGGGGACGCCGCTCGTGGATGTGCTCCCGCTCGTCGAGGACGTGCTCGAGGTCGAGGTGACCGGCAACCGGCCCGACCTGCTCTCGATCTACGGGATGGCCCGCGAGGTGGCGGCGCTCTTCGACGTGCCGCTCGCCGACTGGCCGGGCGTCGAGCCCGAGCGTGCGGGCGACGAGCCGGTGCCCGTCGACGTCGAGGCGCCCGAGGGCTGCCCCCGCTACCTCGCGAGGCTCTTCCGCGACGTGACGGTCGGCCCGTCGCCGCTCTGGCTCAAGGGGCGCGTGCTCGCCGCGGGGATGCGGCCGATCTCGAACGTCGTCGACGTGACGAACTACGTCATGCTCGCGGTCGGCAGCCCGCTGCACGCGTTCGACCACGACACCCTCCGGGGCGGAGCGGTCGGAGTCCGGCGGGCGCGCGACGGCGAGGAGATCCGCACGCTCGACGGCCAGCTGCGCCGGCTCGACCCGCGCGATCTCGTGATCAAGGACGGGGAGCGGGCCATCGCGCTCGCCGCGATCATGGGCGGCGAGGAGACCGAGGTGAAGGACACGACGACGAACGTCCTCCTCGAGGCGGCGAACTTCGAGCCGATCACGATCCTCCACACCTCCGAGCGGCTCGGCCTGCGCACGGAGGGGTCGAACCGCTGGGAGAAGGGCGTCGACCCGCACCTCGCCGGGCACGCGGCACGGCTCGCGTCGCAGCTGTTCGTCGAGACCGCGGGTGCTCGGTGGGTGGCGGAGACCGACGCGCAGGCCGATCTCGGCTCGCGGCCCGTGATCGAGCTGCGGCCGGCGCGGACGAGCGCGCTGCTCGGGCTCGACGTGCCGGACGAGGAGCAGCGGAGCATCCTGCGCGGGATCGGGTTCGCCGTCGAGGGCGACGCCGTCACGGTGCCCACCTGGCGCGCGCGGGACGTCACGCGCGAGGCGGACCTGATCGAGGAGATCGCCCGCTTCCGGCTCGAGGACGTCCCGTTCACCCTGCCGGCGCGGCGTGAGGCGGTCGGCCGGTTGCCCTCCGAGCAGCGGTTGCGGCGCAGGGTCGAGGACATCCTCGTCGGCTGCGGGCTCTCCGAGGCGTACACGCCGAGCCTCGTCGCCGAGGATCCGGAGCCGGAGGCGCTGCGCCTCTCGCTGCCGCTCTCGAGCGAGCAGTCGATCCTGCGCACGACGCTGCTGCCGAGCCTGCTCGCGGCCGCCGAGCGGAACCGGGAGGCCGGCAACGCGGACGTCGCGCTGTTCGAGATCGCGCGCGCCTATCTCCCCTCCGGCCGCGAGCTGCCGAACGAGCGCTGGCGCGTGGCGGCGGTGCTCGAGGGGGGCTACGCCGACGCGAAGGGCGTCGTGGACGCGCTGCTCGGCGGACTGCAGATCGAGGTCGCGGTCGAGCGGGGCGAGCATCCGCTCTTCCACCCGGGCAAGACCGGCCGGCTTCCGCAGGGCTGGGTCGGCGAGGTGCACCCGGCGGTGGGTTCCGGCTGGGGCGCCTTCGAGCTCGAGCTCGGCGCGCTCGCGGAGGCGCTGCCGGAGCGGCTGCTCTACGCGGACGTGATCACGTTCCCGTCGGTCCTGCAGGATCTCGCCTTCGTCGTCGGCGAGGACGTGCCGGCGGCGGAGCTCCTCGCCGCGATCCGGGAGGCAGGCGGCGGGCTCGTGCGCTCCGTGGACGTGTTCGACGAGTACCGCGGCGAGCAGGTCGGGGAGGGCAAGCGGTCGCTCGCCTTCCGCGTCGCCTTCGGCTCGGCGGAGCGGACGCTCGCGGACGAGGACGTCGCACCCGTCCGCGCTGCGATCGTCGACGCCCTCGCGCAGCAGTTCGGCGCTGTCCTGCGCGCCTAGTGCGCTAGCGCCGCCGCCACCGCAGCAGCAGCCGCGCTGCGAAGGCGGCGCCCGTCGCCGCGCCGACCCCGGCGCCGACCTTCTTGCCACGGGCGGCCGCGTGGCCGAGCTCCTCGCGCAGCGAGGTCACTGCGTCCGTGAGCTCTCGGCGTTCGTCGGCGAGCCGGCGGCGGATCTCGGTCTCACTGGCCATTCCGCAGCGCCTCCGTCGTGAGTCGCGCCTCGTCGATCGCCTTCTCCGGCAGCGGCCTGGCCCCCCGGCGGAGGAGCGCGAGGCCGACGCCGCCGAGGATGGCGGCGAGCAGAAGCAGGCCGCCGAAGACGATGAGCAGCGAGAGCCAGACCGGGAGGGCGACCGCGATGCCGGCGACGCCCGCCGCGAGACCGAGCGCGATGACGAAGAACCCGAGCAGGACGGCGGTGAGCGTCAGGCCGATGCCGATTCCGAGCTCGGTGAGCTTCCGCTTGATCTCGGTGGCGGCGAGCTCCAGCTCGAGCCGGACGAGTGAGCGTGCGTGGTCGGCCACGCGCCGTGTCGCCCCGGAGAGCCCCAAGCCGTTCATGCGTTTCTCATTCCCGGCACGGCCGGACCGTAATCGACCCGGCCTGTTCGTGCGGCCTGCTCGCTCGGGCTCGGGTCACGAGATCGGCGCCCGGCGGTCGTGCCAGGGGCGTGCCCGCTCGAGCTGCGAGGCCAGTCGTACGAGCGTCGCGTCCGCGAACGGCGCGCCGATGAGCTGGACGCCGATCGGGAGTCCCGAGTCGCTCGAGTGGAGCGGGAGGGAGATCGCCGGCTGGCCGGTCACGTTCACGAGCGGCGTGAAGGGCGTGAAGAGCGTCTGGCGCGCGAAGGCGAGTCGTGCGTCGCCGTCCGTCTCCTCG
This sequence comes from uncultured Gaiellales bacterium, assembly GCA_964602945.1. Lineage (GTDB taxonomy): Bacteria > Actinomycetota > Thermoleophilia > Gaiellales > Gaiellaceae > Palsa-739. The sequence goes on along the minus strand of CAZRTE010000011.1, from coordinate 31,008 downwards.
AACGTCCAGCCGATCGGCACCGGCGGGAGGGCGAGCGTGGGCGTGAGCACGACGTCGACGTCCTGCCAGAAGCCGACGATCCGCCGGGCCTCCGCCTGGAGGATGTAGACCGCGGCCGCGTAGGCCGGGCTCGGTGTCGCGAGGGCGTCCTCGGCGAGGGTGCGGTTGATCGGCTCGAGCAGCGACAGATCCTCGACGCCGACGATCGCGGGAGAGACCTGCCAGACCCGGATGAAGTGGACGAGCACCTCCTCGCTCTGCCAGGGCGGCGTCGCCTCGACGACGTCGTGCCCGAGCTCCGCGAGGAGATCGGCTGTGGCGCGCGCCGCGGCGGCGCAGGCCGGATCGACCGGCACCTCGATGGGCGGCTCGAGCGTGACGGCGATGCGCAGCCGCCCGGGCTCCTCGTCCGCCTCGGCGAGAAACGGGCGCTCCGGCGCCGGCGCGACGAACGGGTCGCCGGGCTCGGGGCCTGCCATCGCGTCGAGCAGGGCCGCGGCGTCGCGGACCGTGCGGGCGAGCGGGCCCGCGGTGCTGAGTCCGACCGGCCCCGGCCCGTACGGCGCGGGCGAGACGCGTCCGCGGGAGGGCTTGATCCCGACGAGCCCGCAGCAGGACGCGGGCGTCCGGATCGAGCCGCCGCCGTCGCTGCCGTGCGCGGCCGGTGCGAGGCCGGCTGCGACGGCGGCCGCGGCGCCGCCGCTCGAGCCGCCCGGCGTCAGGTCCGGGTTCCAGGGGTTGCGGCAGACGCCGTTCAGCTCCGACTCCGTCTGCGCGATCGTCCCGAGCTCGGGCGTGTTCGTCTTGCCGAGGACGACGAATCCGGCCTCGCGCAGGCGCCGCACGACGGCCGCGTCGGCCTCCGGCACGTTGTCGGCGAACGCCTTCGTCGAGTACGTCGTCCGCAGGCCGGCCGTCTCGGTGAGGTCCTTGATCGGGAGGGGAACTCCGCGGAACGGCGCGTCGGGCGCAGACTCGGCGGCGCGGGCCTCTGCCCGGGCCTGCTCGGCAGCGACCGTGACGTAGGCGTTGAGCTGCGGGTCGAGCCGCTCGATGCGCTCGAGATAGAGGTCGACGAGCTCGAGCGGCGACACGTCGCGTGCGCGCACCCGCGCGGCCAATTCGAGCGGCCCCGCGAAGGCGAGCTCGCTCACGGGCCGGCGAGCCTCAGGCCGGGCGGCGGCCGACGAGGAAGACGGCGCCCTGCGTGCCGACCGGGTGGACGTCGCTGAGCACGCGCGCGATCTGCAGGTGGCCGGTGATCTGGTCCTCGTCGAGGCGGGCGAGGCAGCGGGCGACCATCCCCGCCGAGGCGCCGTAGCCGTGCTCGCTCGCGCAGCGGAAGCGGAAGCCCGGCCTCCCTGTCGCCTGGATGGGGTTGAGCGGCGCGCAGAGGACGGCGGCGCGGTCGACGTCGGCGCTCGAGTCGAGCGCGAGCTCGACCAGCAGGTCGCTCCAGTCGGACGGGAGCCCCTCCCGCGCGGCCTCCCACTCGTCGGCGAGCAGCGGCTGCTCCACCTCCGGTGGCGCCTCCGCGCGGCTCGCGGAGACGAGGACCAGCTCGCCCCGGATGCCCTCCGAGTCGATCCGGCCGAGCAGGCGCCGGACAGCTTCGGGTCCGATCCCCTGCCCGGAGCGCCCGACGTGGAAGCGGATCGAGTCGCCGCCGAGCCCCGGGCCGGCCGGCCCGAGCAGCGCAGCGGCGCGGTCGCGGCCGTCCTCGCCCTCGACCTGGAGGCTCAAACGGACGTCGCTCCACCTCGGATCCAGACCGCTCTCGACCCTGTTCCACTGCTCGACGAGTCGCACGGCGGGAACCGTACACTCGTGACCGTGGCCAAGGTGGAGCACCGGTCGAGCCTGGCGAAGGGCGAGCTCGGGGACGTTCTGCGCGAGATGCTTCTCATCCGCCGCTTCGAGGAGAAGGTCGAGGAGAGGTTTCGTGCAGGCGACCTGCCGGGCTTTCTCCACGTCGCCATCGGCCAGGAGGCCTGCGCGGTCGGGGTCTGCCGCGCGCTCGAGGACGGCGACGTCATCGCCTCCACGCATCGCGCCCACGGGCACACGCTCGCGAAGGGGACGCATCCGAACGAGCTCATGGCCGAGCTGTACGGCAAGCAGGAGGGGTGCTCGCACGGCTACGGGGGCTCGATGCACCTCTACGACGTCGAGCGCGGCAACATGGGCGCGAACGCGGTCGTCGGGGGCGGGCTCCCGCAGATCACGGGCGCCGCTCTCGCCTTCCAGCTCCGCGGGGAGCCGCGCGTCGCGGTCGCCTTCTTCGGCGACGGCGCGACGAACATCGGCACCTTCCACGAGGCGCTGAACCTCGCCCAGCTCTGGCAGGTGCCCGCCGTGTTCGTGCTCGAGGACAACAAGTGGGCGGAGTCGACTCCGGAGTGGCAGCACTCCCCGATCCGTGACCTGTCCGACCGCGCGAAGGCGTTCGGGATGAAGACCCTGAAGACCGACGGGCAGGACGTCGAGGCGGTGTACAAGACGGCGCGGAAGGCGCTCGACCACGCGCGCGGCGGCAACGGCCCCGTCTTCGTCCACCTCGAGACCGTTCGCTTCTCGGGCCACTACATCGGCGACCCGCAGGTCTACCGCGACCGCGGCGAGGCGCGGGAGCTGAGCGAGACGCGCGACCCGATCGAGCTGCTGCGCGAGAAGATCGGCGTCTCCGGCGAGGACTTCGCGGAGCTCGACGCCGAGGTCACGGAGATCGTCGAGGCGTCGGTCGAGTTCGCGAAGGGAGCGACCGATCCCGCTCCCGAGGACGCCCTCAAGAACGTCTACGCCTGAGATGCCGGAGCTGACCTATCGGGAGGCAGTCCGCGACGCGCTCGTGCAGGCGATGCGCGAGGACGAGGACGTGTTCGTCGTCGGCGAGGACATCGCCGAGATGGGCGGCTCGATGGGCGTGACGGCCGGGATGGTCGACGAGTTCGGGCCCGAGCGCGTCCGCAACGCGCCGATCTCGGAGATGGCGATCGCGGGAGCGGCGATCGGCGCCGCGCTGCAGGGGATGCGCCCCGTCGCCGAGATCATGTACGAGGACTTCCTCACGCTCGCGACCGAGCAGATCGTCAACCAGGCGGCGAAGCACCGCTACATGTCGGGCGGGCAGGTGAGCGTCCCGGTCGTCTTCCGGACGCAGGGCGGCGCCGGCTGGTCTCCGGGCGCGCAGCACGCGCAGCAGCTCGAGGCCTGGTTCGTCCACATCCCGGGGCTCAAGGTCGTGTTCGCGTCCACGCCGGAGGACGTGCGCGGGCTCCTCTGGTCGTCGATCTACGACGACAACCCCGTCGTCTTCTTCGAGCACCGGACGCTCTATCCGATCAAGGGCGAGGTGCCGGAGGAGATCGAGCCGATCCCGCTCGGCCGGGCGCGCGTCCACCGGGAGGGTGCGGACGTGACGGTGATCGCGACCGGACGGCTCGTGCACGAGAGCCTGAAGGCGGCGGAGGAGGCGGAGGGTGACGGCATCTCCGTCGAGGTCGTCGACCCGCGCACGCTGCAGCCGCTCGACGAGGAGACGCTCGTGGCGTCCGTGAAGAAGACGAACCGGGCCGTCGTCGCTCACGAGGCGGTGACGCGGATGGGCTTCGGCGCCGAGGTGGCGGCCGTGCTCCAGTACCAGGCCTTCGACTGGCTCGACGCGCCGATCGAGCGGGTCGGCGCCAGGTTCGCGCCGCTCGCCTTCGCGCCCGTGATGGAGGCGTTCGTCGTCCCGCACGCCGAGGACGTGCTCGCCGCGATCAAGCGCACGGTCGGGAAGGAGTGAGGGCGTAGCCGTGGCGACCGAGGTCATCCTGCCGCGGCTCGGCCAGGGCATGGAGTCCGGCACCATCGTCCGCTGGCTCAAGTCCGAGGGGGAGACGGTGGAGAGGGGCGAGCCCCTGTTCGAGCTCGACACCGACAAGGTGACGCAGGAGGTGGAGGCCGAGGCGAGCGGCGTCCTGCTCAGGATCGCCGTCGCCGAGGGCGAGGTGCCCGTCGGCCGCACCGTCGCCTTCATCGGGGCGGAAGGCGAGGACGTGCCGGAGGTGGCCGAGCCCGTGGCCGAGGCCGTGCCGGAGGCCGAGGCACCCGTCGAGGCAAGTAACAGACTGTTACAAGCAGAGGCTCAGCCGTGGATCGAGCGCAGGTCACGGCCCGAGCCGGGGGCGGCGGCGAACGGCCGGATCAAGGCTTCGCCGCTCGCGCGCCGCATGGCGCGGGAGCGTGGCCTCGACCTCGCGGCCATCCACGGCACGGGGCCGGACGGCCGCATCGTCGCCGAGGACGTCGAGCGGGCGGAGGCCGGCGCGGGGACATCCCCCGCAAGTAACAGACTGTTACAAGCTCCTGTCCCGGCGGGTGAGGTCGAGCGGCGGCCGCTCTCGAACGTCCGCAAGACGATCGCGCGGCGCCTCACGCAGGCGTGGCAGGTGCCGGTCTTCCAGCTCCAGGCGTCGGCCGACATGACGCGCGTGAACGCGCTCGTCGCAAAGCTGCGCGAGCGCGAGCCGGAGCTGCGCGTCACGGTCACGGACGTCCTGACGAAGGTCTGCGCCGCCGCCCTCGTCCGCCATCGCGAGGTCAACGCCGAGTGGACGGACGAGGCGATCCTGCTCCACCCGAGCGCGAACGTCGGCATCGCCGTCGCGGCGCCGCAGGGGCTCGTCGTCCCGGTGATCCGCGGCGCCGAGCGGCTCTCGCTGGCCGAGATCGCGACGCTGCGCACGGACCTCGTGGCGCGGGCGCGAGAGAACCGGCTGCGCGCCGAGGATCTCGACGGCGGCACGTTCACGCTCTCGAATCTCGGCATGTACGCGGTCGAGAGCTTCACCGCGGTGCTCAACCCGCCGCAGGCGGCGATCGTCGCCGTGGGCGCGACGGAGGAGCGTGTCGTGCCGGTCGGCGGCGAGCTCGCCGTGCGGCCGATGCTGACGCTCGTCGTCACGTTCGACCACCGTGCCGTCGACGGCGCTCCTGCCGCGGCCTTCCTCCGTGCAGTCAAGGAGGGCCTCGAGGAGCCGGGGCTCGCGCTCTAGATGCTCCGCCCGGTCGACCGCAAGGACGTCCGCTTCCTCCGCGACATGCTCCGGCACGCCTACCACTGGCGGCTCGCGCGGGATCCGGACCTGCCCGTCTTCCGCTACGTCCACAACTGGGGTAGGCGGGGCGACGCGGGCGTGATCGCGTTCACCGGCACGAACGTGTACGGGGCGGCCTGGTATCGCCTCTTTCCGGAAGCGGCGCCGGGCTTCGGCTTCGTCGACGAGCAGACGCCGGAGCTGACGATCGCCGTCGTCCCGAGCCACCGCGGACACGGCACCGGCGGCGAGCTCCTCGAGGCGCTGCTCACGCGGGCACGCGAGGACGGCTTCGCGCGCATCAGCCTCGGCGCGCAGCCCGGCCAGACCAGCTTCTACGAGCAGCACGGCTTCCGCGAGCTCCGGCGCGGCGACGGAACCGTGACGATGGTCGCCGACCTCTAGGAACTCGCAAAGCTCCCGCTTTGTGGAGAGAATCCGCAGGCGATGGGGAATTCGCGGCATCGTCTTGCCGAGACGTTGGGTGCGGTGGCGCTGGCCACCGACCTCGCTGCCGGCAGCGCACCGGAGACCGCTTTGGGCGCGACCGTCGCCTCGGTTCGGATCGGACGAATGCTCGGTTTCTCGACGTCGGATCTCTCTGACGTCTACTACGGCTCTCTCCTTCGGTTCATCGGGTGCACCGCCACGGCGACCGAGGTCGCCTCGCTCGCTCTCGGCGTCGACCAGGTTGCGAACTACGCGGTTTCCATGTGCGACTGGGTCGACCCCGACCAGGTGGAGGCTTCGCTGGATACGTACCTCCCCCGCGACGTGGCGGAAACGCGGCGCCGCGAAGCGCTCGCGGCTATTCGCGCCAATCACGAGGGCATCCCCGATCTGACCGCGGCTCACTGTGCTCAGGCGCTGGCGTTCGCCGGCAGGCTGCCCCTTCCGGCGGGCGTTTCGGAGCTCCTTCGCCACATGAACACGAGATGGGACGGCCGGTTCTCGGAGGCGGTGGGATCGGACATCCCGATCGGAGCGCGGGTAATCCTGCTCGCCGTCAACTGTGAGCATCACAGGCGGGCAGGCGGCACCGTCTCCGCGGTCGAGGTGGCGCGTGCGCGCGCGGGAGGGCAGCTCGACCCGGAGCTCTGCGCCCTGATCGAGCGCGAGGCCCCGGCCATCTTCGACGGTTTCGATGCTCCGTCGATATGGCCGTTGTTCCTCGAGTCCGAGCCGGGTGGCGCGCGGTGGATCGAGCCCGGGACTGTTGCTGACGTCGCCGGGGTCCTCGCAGACTTCGCCGATCAGAAGTCGGGTTGGTGGCTCGGGCACTCGCACCGGGTAGCCTCGCTTGCAGCGGGCGCTGCGGCGTTTCTCAACCTCGATCCGGACGAGCTCGCCGAGCTGCAGATCGCCGCGCTCGTTCACGACATCGGTCGCGTGGCCGTTGCAAACGGGGTGTGGGAGAAGCCAGGCGCCCTCGACCCGATCGAGCGGAGACTCGTCGAGAGTCACAGCTACCAGACCGAGACCGTGCTGTCGCTGTCGTCCCTGTTCCAGCCGGTCGCGGTGCTGGCTTCATCGGCCTACGAGCGCGGCGACGGGAGTGGGTTTCACCGTCACAACCGAGTCATCGACGCTCGAGCGGGGCTGCTCGCCGCCGCCGACGTCTACGACGCGTTGACCCACGATCGTCCCTGGCGCGACGCGCTGGAAGGGCCGGCGGCAGCTGCGGAGCTTCGAGCGATGGTGTCCGACGGGTTGCTGCTCCCTGATTGCGCGCGGGCCGTGCTCGAGGCCGCCGGCCATCGCAGGCGTGCCAGCGAGCAGGTCTACCCGGCGGGTCTGACGAGGCGGGAAGTGGAGGTGCTCGTTCTGCTCGCCCGTGGCGCACAGACGAAGGTGATCGCCGCTCGTCTCTCGATCTCGGCGAAGACGGCGGACCACCACATCCAGAGCGTCTACGGCAAGACGGGCGCACGTGGCCGCGCGGCCGCGGCCCTGTTCGCGGCTCAGCAGGGTCTGGTGCGAAGTTAGGGAGGATTCCCCATAACCCGCCGCGTCGGCGGCTCGTAGGTTCCGAGGCGAGAGAGGTCAACCCAGATCCGCGGCACGAGCAGGCGGATCCGAGCCAAGGAGAGTCCTATGGAAGAGCTAGGACAGGCGGAAGAAGCGCTCTACGAGTACACGGCGCAGTTCACGAAGGTGGTGGAGTACGGCATCTCGGCGGAGGCGCTGTTCTCCGGCCAGACGCCGCCCCCGCCCGAGGGAGCTCGGTTCGACGTCCACTTCGAGGGGCCTGTGACCGGAGCGAAGCTCCGCGGGACCGTGACGGGCGTGGACTACCTCCACATCCGGGCAGACGGTCGCGTCGAGCTCGACATCCACGGGGAGATCACGACCGAGGATGGAGAGAAGATCGCAATCCACGCCGACGGCGTGGGGATTCCGCAGAACGGCTCGCCGGTCTTCCTCCTGCGCGAGAACGCCACGCTGATCTCCAACCACCCGGAGTACGCATGGCTGAACCCGCTCCAGGTCTGGTCTCCGGGGACGGTCGACGTCGCGAAGGGCGAACTCCGAGTCAGCGGATACGCGTCCTGAGGACGGGTCGGCGCACGAAGCGCGGCGGGGCCGGGGAAACCGCGGCCCCCCGCGTGCACCTGCGGTCCGGGCGACATCTGCCGGCGGAAGTGGGCGAGAGCCGCCGCCACGGCACGGGAGGGGAACCGTGACGACGGTCGGCGGCCTCTGAGTACGCTCAACCGAACCAGACCAGGGAGAAGATGAGCATGGACGTTGACGTCGCCGTCCTCGGGGGCGGCCCGGGCGGGTACACCGCCGCCATCCGCGCCGCACAGCTCGGCGCGAAGGTCGCCTGCATCGAGAAGGAGCCCGAGCTGGGCGGCACCTGCCTGCGCGTCGGCTGCATCCCGACGAAGGCCTGGGTGCAGACCGCGTACGCACTCAAGGAGGCCGAGGAGCACTTCGCGAAGTTCGGCGTCCAGGTCGGGGAGGCGACGCTCGACTTCGCCGCCTCGAACGAGTGGAAGGCCGGCGTCTCGAAGCAGATGACCGGAGGCGTTGCGACGCTCTTCAAGGCGAACGGTGTCGAGTGGGTCAAGGGGGTCGGCACCTTCACGGACGCGAACACGATCGCCGTCGACGGCGGCGAAAGCGTGGTCTTCAAGTCCGCGATCGTCGCGAGCGGCTCGTATCCGCTCCGTCCGCCGATCGACGGTCTGGACTCGCCGCGCTGCGTCGACTCGACCGGCCTGCTCGGCCAGGAGCAGGTGCCGGGGCGGCTCGTCGTGCTCGGCGGCGGCATCATCGGCTGCGAGTTCGCTTCGATCTTCCGCCGCTTCGGCTCGGAGGTGACGGTCGTCGAGATGCTCGACACCCTGATTCCCCAGGAGGACGCCGACGCAGCGAAGGAGCTCGCGAAGCAGTTCGAGCGGCGCGGCATCTCGCTCCATCTCGGCAAGCAGTGCACGAAGGTCGACGACGACGGCTCGCAGCTCACCGTCCACTTCGGGGAGGGCGAGACCGTGCAGGCCGACCTGATGCTCGTGAGCGTCGGCCGCGGGCCGCTCGTCGAAGGAATCGGGCTCGAGGCGGCCGGCGTCGAGTTCGACCGGCGGACCGGCGTCGCGACCGACGAGCACCGGCGCACGAGCGTCCCGCACATCTACGCCGTCGGGGACTGCGCCGGCTACTGGCAGCTCGCCCACACGGCCTTCCGCGAGGGTGAGGTCGCGGCCGAGAATGCGACCGGGCACGAGGCGGTCGTCGACGCGCGCGCGGTGCCGCGCCCGATCTACACGGATCCCGAGATCGCAGCCGTCGGGCTGACCGAGGAACAGGCCCGTGAGCAGTACGGCGACGACGTCGCGGTCGGCCGCTTCCCGTGGATCGCGAACGCGCGCGCCGTGATGCAGGACGAGACGGTCGGCTGGGTCAAGTCGATCCACGAGACCCGCTACGGCGAGCTGCTCGGGCTCGTCATGGTCGGGCCGCACGTGACCGACCTGGTCGAGGCCGGGGTCATCGCGATCGATGCCGAGTCGACGGTGGAGACCGTCGCCGACGGGATCGCGCCGCACCCCACGCTCTCGGAGGCGATCAAGGAAGCCGGGCTCGTCGCCCTCGGCCGTCCCATCCACATCGCACGCCGCAAGCCGCGCGCGCAGACGACAGCCTGATCCCCGGCAGAGGGACGAGCGCCGCTAGTACGCGTGCCCGGTCACGATCTTCGCGACCAGGAAGGTGAGGAAGATCACCACCACCACGAGCACGGCGAGGGATGTGAACAGCACCGGCACCATCCGCCACGGATGCTCGTCGACGTGCAGGTGCGGTAGGTGCGGGTGCGGTGTGTGGACGTGCAGCACGCTGCAGTCACCTCCTTGTCGAACGCCACGATTCGTACCCGGCTACCGGAACGACAAACGAGCGGCGCTCGGGCTGGAGCCCGATTCGGTAGCCTCGCGACGACGACAGGAGGTGCCATGGGCATCATGAACAGGCGTAACGCGGTCGTCGGCTGGCTCGTCCTGAGGGCCGGCAAGGCGTTCGCGCGGCGGAAGGCGAAGCGCGTCGGCGGCAAGCTCTCGTCCTGGCGCGGGAAGAGCGGCGATCAGTGACGGCTCGCTGCGAAGGTGCGTGTTCGGTCCGCAGCGAGCCGTGAGCTTCTTCCGCGCCTCGATCGCAGATCTCGTCCCGTACGAGCCGGGCAAGCCCGTCGAGGAGGTGCAGCGGGAGCTCGGGCTCGAGCGGGTGGTCAAGCTCGCCTCGAACGAGGGGCCGTTCCCGCCCTTCCCGGCCGCGCTCGAGGCGATGGAGCGCACAGCGGCCGAGCTGAACCGCTACCCCGACGGGGGCTGCCACGCGCTGCGGACGGCTCTGGCGGAGCGGCACGACGTCCGCTACGAGGAGCTCGTCGTCGGAGCGGGCGCGGACGGGATCATCGACCTGCTCGCGCAGGCGACCCTCGACCCGGGCGACGACGTCGTCTGCGGCTGGCCCTCGTTCCCGAGCTACGTCCTCACCGCGGCGAAGCTCGGCGCCGTCGTGCAGCGGGTTCCCCTGCGCGACCACACGTACGACCTCGACGCGCTGCTCGAGGCGATCGGCCCGCGGACGAAGCTCGTCTACGTCTGCCACCCCAACAACCCGACGGGGACGGCGAACGGGCGGGACGAGCTGCTCGGCTTCCTCGACCGGCTCCCGGAGCACGTCCTCTGCGTGCTCGACCAGGCGTACCTCGAGTACATCGACGACCCGGACTACGTCGACGGGCTCGACCTCTTCCGGGAGGGGAGGCGCGTCGTCGTGCTGCGGACGTTCTCGAAGATCTACGGCCTCGCGGGCCTTCGCGTCGGCTGGGGAGTCGCGCCTCCGGACGTCGTCTCCGCCACGAGCAAGGTGCGCCGCGCCTTCGACGTCGGCGCGATCGGCCAGGCCGCTGCGCTCGCGAGCCTCGACGACCCGGGGGAGATCGAGCGGCGACTCAAGCTCAACGCGGCCGGGCGGACGCGGCTGGCGGAGATCCTCCGCGGGCACGGGCTCGCACCCGTCGAGCCGGCGCTCGGCAACTTCCTCTTCGCCGAGGTCGGCAAGGGCCGCGAGCTGTTCCAGCGCTTGCTGCAGGAGGGTGTGATCGTCCGCCCGCTCGACGGCTTCGGTGCGCCGGAGTCGATCCGCGTGAGCGTGGGGACGCCCGAGGAGAACGAGGTCTTCGCCGGCGCTTTGGGACAGGTCCTTTCGAGCGTCTCGTAAGCCGCCGGTTCAGGTGGTAGCTTCGGCCCGAGTTTCGTGAGGGTCAGCGCCGCACAGCTCGCACCGCTTCGCCTGCCGGGATTCCGGAACCTGTTCTACGCGACCCTCGGCTCGAGCGCCGGGACGCTGCTGGCGGCCATCGCGCTCGCGATCGACGTCAAGGACCGGACGGATTCGGGGCTCTGGGTGGCCGCGGTGTTCGTCGTCGAGTTCCTGCCGACGGTTGTCGTGGGGCTCCTGCTCGGCCCGCTGCTCGACCGGCTCGAGCGGCGCTCGCTGATGATCGCCGCGGACGTCCTGCGCGTCGGCGTCTTCGTCGCGCTGCCGTTCGCGCCGAACGCGGCGACGGTCGTCGGGCTCGCGCTCGTCGCAGGCCTGGCGACGGGCTTCTTCCGGCCGGCGGTCTACGCCGGCGTGCCGAACCTCGTCGACGAGGAGCAGCTGCCGGCCGCCAACGCGCTGCTCCAGACCGTCGAGAACGCGAGCTGGGCGGTCGGGCCGGTGGTCGGCGGCCTGCTCACGGCGGCCGCGGGACCGTCCGCGGCCTACGGGATCAACGCCGCGTCGTTCCTCGTCTCGATCGCGCTCGTCGTCCGGATCCCCCCGCGCCTGCTCCAGAGCGAGCGGGCCCTGTCGCGCGGCCACTGGCGCGACCTCGCCGACGGCTTCGGCGCGGCACTCCGCTCGCGCTCCATGCTCGCCGTGCTCGTCGCGTGGGGGATCACCTCGCTCGGCACCGGCATTGCGCAGCCCGCCGAGGTCTTCCTCGCCAAGGACACGTTCTCGGCCGGCGACTTCGGCTACGGCCTTCTCTACGGGGCGATCGGAGCCGGCCTCGTCTTCGGCAGCTTCGCCAGCGCGGCCTCCCTCGCTCGTCGCAGCACAGCCGTCGTCTATGGCGGGAGCCTCGTGATCATGGGGATCGGCTATGCGACCGCCGGCCTCAGCCCGAACGTCTGGGTGGCGGCCGTCTGCTGCACCGTGGCCGGCGTCGGGAACGGGGCGGCGGTGGCGTGCAACGCGCTCCTCGTCCAGCGCGGCACGTTCGATCTGTTCCGCGGCCGGGCGCTGACGTTCGTGATGAGCGCGACGTTCCTGCTGCTCGGCGCAGGTATGGCCATCGGTGGGGTCTTGCTCCACAGCACCGGCCCGCGCTGGCTGTGGGTCGGTGCCGGGGCCTCCCTGTTCGTCGCCGCGCTCGCCGGCTGGCTGATCGCGCGGAGGCTCGCCGGCGAGGAGGGGGCCGAGGGCGAGCTCCTGCCGGAGCCCGAGCCCGTCGCAGCCGCCAACTAGCAGCTGCTCCGGCGGCGGCTCCTCTTCCGGATGCGGACGCTCGTCGCCGAACGGCCGGTGGCAGCCACTGCACGTCTTCGTAACGGACTCCGCCGCTCTGTCGTGCGGTTCGACCGCTGCAGCGTGACGGTTCTGTGATGGTGGCTGCCACCGGTCGTAGGCTCCCGGGCATCTCGGCGACTCCAGCGATCGCTTCCACTACAGTCCTCGCGGTGCCGGCCCGCCGCGACTGGACACGGGAGGATCTCGCCGCCGCCGTTCGCGCCGGCGACCGTCGTGCGCTCGCCCGCGCGATCTCGCTCGTCGAGGACGGAGACCCGCTCGCCTACGGCGTGGTCGCCGACCTCTATCCGAGCACCGGCTCCGCCTACTCCGTCGGCATCACCGGGCCGCCCGGGGTGGGCAAGTCGAGCCTCGTCTCCGCGCTCGTCCGGCACGTCCGGGAGCAAGACACGTCGGTCGGCGTCGTCTCGGTCGATCCTTCGAGCCCGTTCTCGCAGGGCGCGCTGCTCGGCGACCGCATCCGGCTGAGCGACCACTTTCTCGACCCCGAGGTCTTCATCCGCTCGATGGGAACCCGTGGCCATCTCGGCGGGCTCGCCGAGGCGACGCTCCAGGCGCTGCTCGTCCTCGACGCGGCGGGCAAGGATCTCGTCTTCCTCGAGACCGTCGGGGCCGGCCAGAGCGAGGTCGAGATCATCGGCATCGCCGACACCGTCCTCCTCGTCCTCATGCCGGGCTCCGGCGACGCGGTGCAGGCGCTCAAGGCCGGGATCATGGAGATCCCGGACGTGATCGCGATCAACAAGATGGACCACCCGGCGGCGAAGACGATGCTCAACGAAGTGCGCTCGATCCTCGCTCTCGACCGCAGCCGCGACTGGAATCCGCCCATCGTGCTCACCGAGGCGGTGCGCGGCGAGCACGTCCCGGAGCTGTGGGAGAAGATCTCCGAGCACCGCAGCTTCCTCGAGCAGAGCGGGCAGCTCGACGAGCGCCGGCGCGCGAACCTCGCGCGCGAGGTGTTTGCGGTCGCCGCGAGCCGGGCGAGCCGCCATCTCGAGCAGGCGGTCGCCGACGATCCCGAGCTGCGGCGGCTGCTCGCGGAGGTGCAGACGCGCGAGCTCGACCCGCTGACGGCGGTGCGCGAGATACTCGACAAGGTCTTTCGAATCCACGATGGCGACGACGGCGGCACCCGGGCTAGCTGAGATCGAGCGCGCGCGAGAGCGGCTCGCCGGCGTGGCGCGCGTCACGCCGGTGTTCTCCTCGGAGACGTTCTCGCGGCTCGCCGGCCGGCCGGTGCACCTGAAGGCTGAGAACCTGCAACGGACGGGCTCGTTCAAGATCCGCGGCGCCTACGCGAAGCTCGCGGGACTCGAGCCCGGGCAGCGGGAGGCGGGCGTCGTCGCGGCGAGTGCCGGCAACCACGGGCAGTCGGTCGCCTGGGCGGCGCGCGAGCTCGGCGCGCACGCGCGGATCTTCATGCCGCAGGACTCGCCGATGGCGAAGGTCGACGCGACGCGCAGCTACGGCGCGGAGGTGGAGCTGACGGGGCCGGCGATCGAGGAGTCCCTCGCGGCGGCGCGCGCCTACGTCGAGCAGAGCGGCGCGGCGTTCGTCCACCCCTTCGAGGATCCGCAGGTCGTCGCAGGGCAGGGGACGATCGGCCTCGAGCTCGCGGAGCAGGACGACGCCCTCGACACGGTGGTGATCCCGATCGGCGGCGGAGGGCTCGCCTCGGGGATCTCGCTCGCGCTCCGGGCCGTCCGGCCGCGGCTGCGAATCGTCGGCGTCCGTGCGGCGGGGACGATGCCCGGCGGGTCCGGCTACACGATCGCCGACGGGATCGCCGTCAAGCAGCCGGGCGAGCTGGCGACGGCGGTCCTCGACGAGACCCTCGACGAGATCGTCTCCGTCGAGGACGAGCAGATCGCGGAGGCGATCGTCCTCCTCGCGGAGCGGACGAAGCTCGTCGTCGAGGGGGCCGGCGCGGTCGGCGTGGCCGCGATCCTCGGGGGCCTCGTCGGCGGCTCCGGGCCGGTGGTCGCGATCCTCTCGGGCGGCAACATCGACGCCTCGCTCATGGTGCAGGTGATGCGGCGCGGTCTCGCCCTCAGCGGCCGCTACCTCGTCCTGTGGACGCGGGTGCTCGACCGTCCCGGCGAGCTCGCGCGGCTGCTCGACCTGCTCGCCGCCGAGCGGGTGAACATCGTCGAGGTCGAGCACCAGCGGGAGGCGATGGGCGTCCCGGTCGGCTACACCGGCGTCGAGCTCACGCTGCTCACGCGCGACCCGGCCCACTGCGAGCAGCTCCTCGCCCAGATGCGCGAGTGGGGCTACCCGGTCGAGCGCCTCGACTGATAGCTGCCGGGCGGAAAGCTGCGCTTTCCGCCCGGGGTTGAAGGAACTGCGCCGGCCGGAGAGCGCGGTCTCCGGCCGGCTCCGTGCTGTCAGGGCTTGCTTGGGCTGGGGTGGGTCGAGGGTGTGCCTGGTGTCGCGTGGGGGCAGGCCGCCTACGGCGGCGTGTCCGCCCGCGACAGCTTCGGCGGCGTCGTAACCCACGGGTTACGCCGCCGCTGTCACGCCGACGAGGGGTCTAACGCTTCAACTACCCCCGTCGCCCAGGGCCGGAGCGTACGCGGTACGCGTACGTGGAGGCCGGACTGTGCTCGTGCCGGCCTCTGCCGCGCGCGGGCACACCGGGCAGGCCTCCCGTCCAGACAACCTCAGAGACAAACAGTACGGAGCGAACGGGAGACCACGCTCTCCCGTTCGCGCAGTTCCGCTATCTCCGGGCGAAGAGC